>JACDAB010000291.1 GCA_013695665.1 Geodermatophilaceae bacterium
GGAGATCGACACGATCGCCAAGGCGTTCCCGCACATCCGGGCCAACCAGGTCAAGGCGGCGTTGCGCGACCTGCCGGAACTGCAGGCCAGCGGCCTCGGTCAGGATCAGCTCAAAGTGCTCTTCGACCTGGTCGAACGCCTGGATGGCCTGCCCCGCCACATCGCCCTGCACCCGTGCGGGGTGCTGCTGTCCGATGCCACCCTGCTCGACCGCACGCCGGTGGAGGCCAGCTACCTCGGCTATCCGATGAGCCAGTTCGACAAGGACGACGTCGAGGACCTCGGGTTGCTCAAGCTGGACGTGCTCGGCATCCGCATGCAGTCGGCGATGGCCTACGCGATGGACGAGGTGGCCCGCGTCGACGGGCACCGACCCGACGTCGACACCGCGCCGCTGGACGATCCGGCGACGTACACGCTGATCCGATCCACCCGCACGCTGGGGTGCTTCCAGATCGAATCGCCCGGCCAGCGCGAACTGGTCGGCAAGTTCTCGCCGGAGAACTTCGCCGACATCATCATCGACATCTCGCTCTTCCGGCCCGGTCCGGTCAAGAGCGACATGGTGACGCCGTTCCTGCGCGCCCGTCACGGCTGGAACGAAACCGAATACCCGCATCCGGATCTCGAGGACGCGCTGGCCGAGACGTACGGCGTGGTGGTCTTCCACGAGCAGGTGCTGGAGATCGTCGCGGTACTCACCGGTGTCAGCCTGGCCGAGGCAGACGAGGTACGCCGGGCGCTCGGCGAGTTCGACGCCCACGCCGAGGTGCAGGCGTGGTTCATCCCGGCCGCGCTCGGCAAGGGCTATTCCCTCGACGTGGTGAACCAGGCGTGGAAGGTGCTCGCCGCGTTCGCCTCGTTCGGGTTCTGCAAGGCGCACGCGGCGGCGTTCGCGCTCCCGACGTACCAGTCGGCCTGGCTCAAGGCGCACCACACCGCCGCCTTCCTCGCCGGGGTGCTGACCCACGACCCGGGCATGTACCCCAAACGGCTGATCCTCGACGACGCCCGCAACTTCGGGATCACGATCCTGCCGCTGGACGTCAACGCCTCCGACGAGTGCTATCGCCTTGAGCGCGTCTCCGACGGTGAGGACACAGCCGGACCGGAGCCGGCGGAGACCCGCGGGGAACATCGGGTGGAGAGAATTGATCCGCAGCATTACGGCATCCGGTTGTCCCTGGCCGATGTCAAGGGCATCACCGACGCCGAGGTGGCCAGGGTCGTGGCCGGCCGCCCGTACGCGTCGCTATCGGATTTCTGGCACCGTGCCGGGGTGACCCGCCCGATCGCCGAGCGGCTGGTGCTCGCCGGCGGGTTCGACTCGGCGTACGGGATCGGTTCGACCCTGCCGGTGCGCCGGCGCAGCCAGGTCACCCGCCGCGACCTGCTCCTGCAGGTGGCCGAACTCGACGCCTGGAGCCGGGCGACCTCCCGGGCCGACCGGGCACTGGCGCCCCGCAAGCGCTCCACCCCACGTCCGGCCGCCGCGGTATCGAAGGGTCTGTCCGTGCGGGAGCAGGCGGCGCTGCAGTCGCGGGCCACCGCCGTGGTCTCCCCGCAGCCGGTGCAGCTGTCCTTCGATCTGGCCGGGTCGGCATCGGCCGGTGACGGGGAACAGCGCTCCGGGCTGCCGGAGATGACCGGAGCGGAGCTGGTCCGCGCCGAATTGGAGATCCTCGGGTTGGACGCCAGCCGGCACATCGTCGACTTCTATGCAGGCTTCCTCGACGCCCTCGGCGTGGTCCGTTCCCGCGACCTGCTGAGCTGCCGGAGCAGGTCGGAGATCCTCGTCGCGGGGGTGAAGGTGGCCACCCAGACCCCGCCGGTGCGCTCCGGGCGACGGGTGGTCTTCGTGACCCTGGACGACTCCACCGGCCCGGTCGACGCGACGTTCTTCGAGGATGCGCAGGGGCCGTATGCGATGACGGTCTTCCACTCCTGGCTGCTGGTCATCCGCGGCGTGGTCCGCCGTACCGGTCGGCGGGGGATCTCGCTGCGGGCCACCGGCTGCTGGGAACTTCCGGTGCTTCGCCAGACCTGGGAATCGGACGGAATGCCCGCGGTGTGGCAGGCGATGGGGGCGCAGTCCATCACCCCAACCGAGCAGGCTCTCACCGAGCGGGGACTGCAGGGTGCGGCGGCGAGCCACTCCTCGCGGCCGGTGATCGTCCGCCCGGTGCTGGTCCATCCGTCGGGGTTTCGGATGTCGCCGTACGCCGACCTCAAGCCGCCGGGGGAGGGAACGAAGACGGTGCCGCGAAAGCTGTGGCACGCAAGCCCCGGCAGCTCGGGCCACTGAGCAACTTCAGATGTTGAGGGAGCAGGATGCCAGGGTGATCACCTCCGTCATCGCAGGACGGCGTGCCGAACCGGCGGGCCGCACGCACATCTCCACCAATCCCGCGGCGCAGAACGAGGTGGTTGCCGACGTCGACCTCGCCGCCCCCGCTGAGCTGGTCCGCGCCTGCTCCGCGGCGCGCGCAGAGCAGCCGGCATGGGCCGATGTCCCCGCTCCGGTGCGAGGCCAGGTCGTCGCGAACATCGGCCGCCTCGTGAGCGCCAACAGGCGACGGCTGGCCGAGCTGATCACGAGGGAGATCGGCAAGCCGATCGCCGAGGCGCGCGGTGAGGTCCAGGAGATCATCGACACCTGCGACTTCTTCCTGGGCGAAGGACGGCGGCTCTACGGGCAGACAGTGCCCTCGGAGATGCCCGACAAGGCGCTGTTCACCTTCCGCAATCCGGTCGGCGTGGCGATGATCATCACGGCCGGCAACTTCCCCGTCGCCGTACCTTCCTGGTATCTCGTCCCCGCCCTGCTGTGCGGGAACACGGTGGTCTGGAAGCCGGCTGAGTACGCCGCCGCGTGTGCCGACGCCCTATACGAGCTCTTCGCCCACGCCGGCCTGCCCGAGGGCGCGCTCAATGTCGTGTACGCCGAGGGTGCCGACACCTTCGACGGGCTGGAGCAGGCGCTGAGCGCCGGTCTCGTGGACAAGGTCGGCTTCACCGGCTCCACGGCCGTCGGCTCGCGGATCGGTGAACTCTGCGGGCGGCACCTGCAGAGCCCGTGCCTCGAACTCGGTGGCAAGAACCCCATGGTGGTCGCCGAAGATGCGGATCTCGACCTGGCGGTCGAGGGTGCGCTGTTCGGCGGGTTCGGCTCGGCCGGTCAACGCTGCACGTCGTTGGGCACGGTGCTCGTCCACGAGTCCGTGCATCGCGATTTCACCCAGCGACTCGCCACCGCCACCGCCGCGGCACCGATCGGTGACCCCACCTCAGACGTCCTCTACGGCCCGTTGCTGGCCCAGAAGTTCGCGGACGGATTCGACAAGCACCTCACGGCGATCGCCACACATCACCGGGTGCTGGGCTCCTCCGGCATCGGCCGGGTCGCTGCCGACAACCCACGGACGGGTTTCGTCGGCCCCTACGACAACGGGCTGTTCTACCACCCGGTGATCCTCGACGGGGTGCGGCCCGAGGACCACGTGTTCACCCACGAGACCTTCGGCCCGCTCGTCGGCGTGTGCGGGTACGCGCGGATGGACGAGGCGATCGAGCTGGGGAATCTCCCCGGCTACGGGCTGTCGGCGGCGATCTACACGACCGACCCGGCCAAGGCGTTCCGCTTTCGCCGTGGTATCAGCGCAGGCATGGTGAGCGTCAACAACTCCACCTCCGGGGCCGAGGCGCACCTCCCGTTCGGCGGCAACGGGCGCAGCGGCAACGGCAGCCGGCAGTCCGGGCAATGGGTCCTCGACCAGTTCACCCGCTGGCAGTCGATGAACTGGGACTACTCCGGGCGGCTGCAGAGGGCGCAGATGGACGTCCTGGACCCCGACTCGAACGCCTCGGCCGATCCGGGGTACCGGCTGCCGTGAGCGAGCGCAACGAGCGAACGACGGGAGCGGCCGACCCGACGCTCGCCCGGCGGATCCTCGAAGCCGTCGCAGCCGCCGGCGTGGACACCGTGTTCGGGCTACCCGGCGTACACAATCTCGCGTTCTGGCGGGAGTCCGGGCCCGGACTCCCGCGAGTCATCGGGGTCCGGCACGAGCAGACGACGGTGTACGCCGCGGACGGGTTGGCACGGGCGAGCGGCGGGCTCGGTGTCGCGATCACCACCACGGGTCCCGGCGCAGCCAATGCTCTCGCCGCGTTCGGGGAGGCCGCCGCCGCAGCCTCACCTGTCCTGCTGGTCGCCACCGAGATCTCCACCGCCCTGGCGCGACCGGGTGTGATCCGCGGCGTCCTGCACGAGTCCGCGGACCAGGCGGCGCTGTTCGCCCCGCTGGCAAAGGCTGTGTACCGACCTCGGACTGCCGAGGCCGCCGTGGACCAGTTCGCCTCGGCGATCCGGACGGCGATGACCTGCCCTCGCGGCCCGGTGTACCTCGACATCCCGACGGACCTGCTCACCCGGCCGGCGCCGGCCTGCACGCTGCGCGCCGTCACGACCATCGCCCCAGTCAGTGCTGACGTCGACCGGCTCATCGCCGAACTGGAAGCGGCAGAGAGCATCGTGATCTGGGCCGGTGGCGGCGTCCTGCAGGCCGATGCGACGGCGGAGCTCGGCCGCCTTGCCGAGCGGCTCGCGGCGCCGATCGTGACCAGCTGGACGGCCCGTGGCGTACTCGCTCCCGGACACCCCTGGCTGGTCGGGTTCCCGCCGCACGAACCGGCCGTCGCCGCGCTCGTCGCCGGTGCCGACCTGCTGCTTGCCGTCGGGACCGGATTCGACGGGACGACCACCCGCAACTGGACGATGCCCGTGCCGGAGCGCCTGGCCTGCGTCAACGTCGACGCGACCGAGATGACCAAGAACTATCGGCCCGACACCATGGTGCTCGGCGACGCGAAGCTCGTCCTGGCTGCCGCCGCGGACCGGGTGCCTGCGCGAAGCACCGCCAACCCGGTCATCGACGTCCGGGTCGCGGTACAGGCGAGGCTGGCCGGGGACCCCGCCGGCCCCGACCCGCTGCGGATGCTGCGCTCGATCGAGGCGGCCATCGCAGGAACCGGTCCCACGGTCATCGCGGATATGGCCGTCCCCGGTTACTGGTGGGTCGGCTACGGCGCGGTCGCCGGCCCCCGGCGGCTGCAGTACCCCCTCGGCTGGGGGACGCTGGGTTACGCCCTCCCAGCATCAGTGGGGGCGGCGACCGCCCGTCCGGTGCTGGTCATCTGCGGAGACGGCGGTCTGCTGATGGGCGTCGGCGAGCTTGCCACGCTGGCCCAGGAGCAGCTGCCCGTGACCGTCCTGGTGGTCGACGACGGCGGTTACGGAATGCTCCGCTACGACCAGGATCGGCTCGGGGACCCCCATCGGGGGGTGGATCTGCGCTCACCGGAGTGGACGCATCTCGGCGCGGCGTTCGGCATCCCCACCCAGCTCATCGACGATGTCGGCGAACCCCTGGAACGGGCGCTCGGTCACGCAATGGCTGCTGGCGGGCCGCAGCTCGTTGTGGTCCCCGCCCGGCTCATCCCCCCGCGGACGACATCACCACGGTGGGCGGACTGACTGTCGCTCCCCACATGCCTACCATCGGGGGCATGGTCACCCCAGCCACGCTGTCCCCGCCGCGAGCGGTCCCGGCCGCGATCCCGCGACCCGAGTACGTCGGCAAGCCGGGACCGACGCCGTACACCGGGTCGGAGGTCAAGGACGTCGAGACGATCGCGCTGATGCGGGTGGCCGGGCGGCTGGCCGCGCAGGCGCTGGCCGAGGTCGGCCGGCACGTCGCGCCCGGTGTCACGACCGACGAGCTCGATCGGGTCGGCCACGAGTTCCTGGTCGCCCATGGCGCGTACCCGTCGCCCCTGGGCTACAAGGGCTTCCCGAAGTCCCTGTGTACGTCGGTCAACGAGGTCATCTGCCACGGCATCCCGGACTCGACGGTGCTGAGCGAGGGCGACATCGTCAACGTCGACATCACCGGGTACGTCGGCGGCGTCCACGGCGACACCGACGCGACGTTCCCGGTCGGAACCATCGACGAGGAGTCGCGGCTGCTCCTCGAACGTACCCACGAGGCGATGATGCGCGGCATCAGGGCGGTCAAGCCGGGCCGGTCGATCAGCGTGATCGGGCGGGTGATCGAGTCCTACGCCAAACGTTTCGGGTACGGCGTGGTCCGTGACTACACCGGCCACGGCATCGGCACCGCGTTCCACACCGGTCTGGTCGTGCTGCACTACGACGAGCCGCGCGTCGACACGGTGCTGGAAGCCGGCATGACCTTCACCGTCGAACCCATGCTGACCCTCGGTGTGATCGATCACGACGTCTGGCCGGACGGGTGGACCGTGGTGACCCGCGACGGCCGCCGCAGCGCGCAGTTCGAGCACACCGTGCTCGTGACGGACGACGGTGTCGAGATCCTGACCCTCCTTTAGGGTCAGACGATGTCCCCGGACGACCGCGCGGCCCCAGGCGGGGAGGCGCTGTCCGCGCGGACGGCGGTTGTCTGGTCGGTGCTGCACGCCGAACTCGCCCGCCGCCCCCAGGCCCAACTGTCCATCGTGGATATCGGTGGTGGCACCGGCGGATTCGCCGTACCGCTGGCCCAGCTAGGACATGCGGTCACTGTCGTCGATCCGAGCCCGGACGCGCTGGCGACACTGGACCGCCGCGCGCGGACAAGTCAGGTGTCGGACCGGATCCACGCGGTGCAGGGTGACACCGACACGCTTGTCGACCTGGTCGCCGCCGACAGCGCCGATCTCGTGCTGTGCCACAGCCTGCTGGAGGTGGTGGACGATCCCGAGCTCACCCTGCGGCTGGCCGCCGCCGTCCTGCGCGGAGGTGGTGCGCTGAGCGTTCTCGTCGCGAACCGGGCGGCCGCGGTGCTGTCCCGAGCACTGGGCGGGCACTTTGCCGACGCCGAGCGCGCGCTCGTCGACCCGGACGGCCGCTGGGGGGACGGTGACGGGAGCACCCGCCGCTTCGACTCCGCTCGGCTCGTGACCATGCTCGAGACGGTCGGCCTGGCCGTCCAGCTGGTGCACGGGGTGCGGGTGGTCGCCGATCTCGTGCCGGGTGCCGTGGCCGATGGGGCGGGGGAGTCGCTGGTCGGCGTCGAGTTGGCGTTGGCCGCGGTGGCGCCGTACCGGGACATCGCGACGCAGTTGCACGTCCTGGCCCGCAAGGCTTGAGCCGTTTGGTGCCGGTTGCGGACCAGGCGAAGGCGCTACGCTACTCGAACACACTTTCGAGGAGGGCCGAATGCCGTCCGGGCCGACCGCCGACGATGCGGGGTGCCGGTTCCTGCACGTCGACATGGACGCGTTCTTCGCCAGCGTCGAGGTGCGCCGCCGCCCCGAGCTGCGGGGCCGGGCGGTGATCGTCGGGGGGGACGGCAACCGCGGCGTGGTGACCTCGGCGACGTATGAAGCGCGTGCCTGCGGTGTGCACAGCGCGATGCCGATGGGCCGGGCCAAACGGCTGTGCCCGCAGGCGGTGATCGTCCCCGGTGACATGCGCCTGTACGCCGAAACCTCCGCCGGCATCATGGCGCTGTTCCGGTCGATCACCCCGCTGGTCGAGCCGCTGTCGCTGGACGAGGCGTTTCTCGACGTCGCCGGGGCCAGGCGGCGACTGGGCGGCCCCCGGGAGGTCGCGGTCTGGATCCGGGCGAGGATCGAGGACGAGCAGGGCATCACCTGCTCGGTCGGGGTGGCCTCCACGAAGTTCGTCGCCAAGCTCGCCTCCACCCACTGCAAACCCGACGGGCTGCTCGTCGTCCCCATCGACGGGGTGATCCGGTTTCTGCACGCCCTGCCGGTCGCCGCCCTGTGGGGAGTCGGGGTCAAGACCGAGGAGCAGCTGACCCGGCTGGGCCTGCGCTCGGTCGGGCAGGTCGCGCATACCCCCCTGCCGACGCTGCAGCGCGCGCTCGGCCCGGCGCTGGGCAGCCACCTGCACGAGCTGTCCTGGGGCCGGGACCAGCGCGTCGTCGTACCGCACGAGCCGGAGAAGTCGATCGGGTCCGAGGAGACGTTCTCCTCCGACGTGGACGACCCGGCGGTGATCTCCCGCGAGCTGCTGCGGTTGTCCGAGCGTACGGCGGGGAGGTTGCGGTCCGCGGGGATGCTTTCGCGCACAGTGAGCATCAAGGTCCGGTTCCACGACTTCACGACCCTGACCCGTTCCCGGACCCTGCGGGCCCCTACCGATGTCGGCCAGGAGGTCTTCGAGGTGGCCGGTCAGCTCTATGACGCACTGGGGCTGGACCGGGCCCGCATCCGCCTCGTCGGGGTGCGGGCCGAAGGTCTGGTGCCGAGCGCGGAGGCACCGGTCCAGTTGCTGCTCGGCGCCCGCGAACGCGGCCGGCGGCATGCCGAGCAGGCCGCGGATCAGGCGGCACGGCGCTTCGGTGCCGGCGCCGTCCGCCCAGGCAGTCTGCTCGATCCGTCGTCGGTGGCGAGGGGCCAGACCCGCGCCGCATCCCCCCCGGTGGCGCCGCCGGAGGGGATGCGGTCGGCCGATGAG
>JACDAB010000025.1 GCA_013695665.1 Geodermatophilaceae bacterium
ACGACCATGCGTTCATCACCAATGGATTCATCAGTCACAACACCGAGTCCCGTCTGACGCCGCTGGCGATGGAGATGCTCCGGGACATCGACAAGGACACCGTCGACTTCGTTCCGAGCTACGACGGCAAGGGCCAGGAGCCGGTCATCCTGCCCAGCCGGTTCCCGAACCTGCTGGTCAACGGTTCGGAGGGCATCGCGGTCGGGATGGCGACGCGGATCCCGCCGCACAACCTTCGCGAGGTCGCAGCCGGGGTCGAGTGGGCGCTGGACCATCCGGACGCCTCCGACTCCGAATTGCTCGATGCGCTGATCGAGCGGATCAAGGGGCCGGACTTCCCGACCCACGGGCTGATCGTGGGCCTGGACGGGATCCAGGACGCCTACCGGACCGGTCGCGGCTCGATCCGCATGCGCGCCGTGGTCACCGTGGAGGAGGACAGCAAGGGTCGTACGACGCTGGTCGCGACCGAACTGCCCTACCAGGTGAACCCCGACAACCTTGCCGAGAACATCGCCGCCATGGTCAAGGAGGGCCGGATCGCCGGCATCGCCGACATCGCCGACGAGTCCTCGGACCGGATCGGCCGGCGACTGGTGATCAGCCTGCGCCGGGACGCGGTGGCGAAGGTGGTGCTGAACAACCTCTACAAGCACACTCAGCTGCAGACGACGTTCGGCGCCAACATGCTGGCGATCGTCGACGGCGTACCGCGCACGCTCCGGCTGGACGAGATCATCCGGCACTACGTGGCGCACCAGATCGACGTGGTGTTCCGGCGGACGAAGTACCTCCTGCGCAAGGCGGAGGAGCGCGCGCACATCCTGCGCGGTTACGCGAAGGCGTTGGACCAGCTGGACGCGGTCATCGCGCTGATCCGGGCGAGTGAGTCCGCCGAGACCGCCCGCGGCGGGCTGATGCAGCTGCTGGAGATCGACGAGCTGCAGGCGACCGCGATCCTGGACATGCAGCTGCGGCGGCTGGCGGCCTTGGAGCGTCAGCGCATCCTTGACGAGCTGGCCGAGATCGAGCGCGAGATCGCCGAGCTGCAGGCGATTCTGGGCAGCCAGCCGCGGCAGCGGCAGATCGTGCGGGACGAGCTCGCCGAGATCGTCGAGAGGTACGGCGATGCACGGCGTACCCGCCTGATCCCGCACGAGGGGGACGTGTCGGTCGAGGACCTCATCGCCGAGGAGGAGGTGGTCGTCACGATCACCCGGACCGGTTATGCGAAACGGACGAAGTCCGATCTGTACCGGTCACAGCGGCGCGGCGGGAAGGGCGTACAGGGGGCGAACCTCAAGGTCGACGACATCGTGGCGCACTTCTTCGTCGGCTCCACCCACAACTGGATCCTGTTCCTTACCAACAAGGGGCGGGTCTACCGCGCCAAGGCGTTCGAACTGCCCGAGGCCAACCGCAACGCGCGCGGGCAGCACGTGGCGAACATCCTGGCGTTCCAGCCCGACGAGCAGATAGCCCAGGTCATCCAGATCAAGGACTACAACGTCTCGCCGTATCTCGCGTTGTCGACCCGGCGGGGACTGGTCAAGAAGAGCAAGCTGACCGACTTCGACTCGGCTCGCCAGGGTGGGCTGATCGCGATCAACCTCAGGGAGGACGACGAGCTGGTCGGCGCCGCGCTGATCAGCGCCGAGGACGACCTGTTGCTGGTCAGCCGGGCCGCGCAGTCGATCCGGTTCAAGGCCGACGACGAGTCGCTGCGGCCGCAGGGGCGGGCGACATCCGGGGTGATCGGCATGCGGTTCTCCGACGAGGACGAGCTGCTGGCGATGGAGGTCGTGCGGGAGGGCCTCGATGTCCTGGTCGCCACCGTGAACGGGTACGCCAAGCGGACCGGGATCGAGAACTACCCGTCGCAGAACCGTGGCGGGCGGGGCGTCCTTACGGCCGACCCGAAGTCCCGCAAGGGTGTCCTCGTCGGTGCTCTGGCGGTGCGGCTCGAGGACGATCTGTACGCGATCACATCGAACGGCGGGGTCATCCGCACGTCGGTGCGCGGGGTTCGGCGTACGAAGGAGCGGGCGACGATGGGCGTCAAGCTGATGAACCTTCCCGACGACGTGACGATCGTGGCGCTGGCCCGCAACGCCGACGAGCCGGAGGGGTGAGGTCGAGGTTCGGACGTGCGTGTAAGTCGGTGTGGGATGCTTGCTGGAACGCTGTCTGCAGTGACCATCAACGGAGTGTGCAGCCGGGCTCGGCGCGAGGTCGGCTGTCGCGGCTCATGATTCTGTCCGAGGGTGTGACGCCAGTGGTGCTGAAAAGCATCTGGACCGAGATCGACCGTGGGGGAGTTCGGTGAGCACCCCCCGGTCCGGCTCGGACACCGGAGCGATCAGCACACCGCGGCATGGGGCGCGGGACAAGGACGAGACGCAGACCATCTCGATACCGGGCTCGCAGCCCAAGCCGCCGGGTTCGCCGGGGTCGTCTGGGTCGTCTGGGCCGCAGCCGGGTAATCCTCCGGCGCCGGATTCGTCCTCGGCTGACTCCGCCGGACGGCCCTCCTCGGGGGGCCCGCCGCCCACCGTTCCTGCCGCCCGCGACAAGGCCGGCACTCCTTCGGCTGCGCCGGTCTCGAACGGGAAGTTACCGCCTACGCCGCCCGCTGCTCCCTCGGCTGCGGCGGGTCCTTCTCGAACGGCGTCGGTGCTGACAACCCCGGGGGGCTCGACGACGACGGGTGCGTCGCGACAGAGCCCCGCCGCGGACACGACGAGTCGGGCTGCCCCGTCACGCCCCACGGCTCCGCCCACCCGCATCCCGCCAGCGAACGTGCGCAGCGGGCAACCGGGCGCTCGGACGGCGGAGCCGACCACGCGAGCGGCGACGGCCGGACCTGCCGCCACCTCCGTTGACGGGGCCGCGATTCCGACTCGGCCGCCGGCGCAGCAGCGTCCGCGCCGGGCGCCGGCGCGGGGACCGCGACGGGCGCGGTTGCAGCTGCGACACGTCGACCCGTGGTCGACTCTGAAGTTCTCCCTGGTGCTCTCGATCGCGATGTTTTTCGTGTGGATGGTCGCCGTGGGCGTGCTGTACGGCGTACTGAGTGGTCTTGATGTGTTCTCCCGGGTCAACGATCTGTGGGCCGATCTGCAGGGGACCGCGGGTGAGGCCATCGTCACGCCGTCCCTGGTGTTCGGTGGGGCGGCGGTGATCGGCGCCGTGAACATCTTGCTGTTCACGGCACTGGCGACGATCGGGTCGTTCATCTACAACCTGTGTGCAGACCTGGTCGGTGGACTGGAGATCACGCTGGGCGAGCGGGACTAGCGTCCGTTCCGCCGACGACGGAGAAGCCGACGGGCAGGCTCGTTCGTCCGGTCATCGCGGTGAGCAGGGCGGGGCCTTGTCCGAGCGCGACCGCGACGCAAGCCGCCAGCGCGACAGCCTGGTTGATGACCTCGGGTGCGAAGACCACGTCGAGGCCGGTGGCGGCTGAGATGTCCAGGCTGTGGACGACGAGCTCGAACGTTCGGGTGGGCAGGTAGTTGTCGAGGCGCATCCCGCCGGCGATCGTGGTGATGAGGGCGGCGGGATCCGCGTGCCGCAGCCGCTCGGTTACTCGGGTCTGAAGATCGCGGACGGCTGCGGTGGGGTCGGCGCCGAGGGCGTCGCCGGCCTGGCGCCCGCGCTCAGCGACCGCCTGCGGGTCAGTCTGTTGCGTGGCTATGAGCGCGTAGTAACCCTCGGGGGTTTGGATGTCCTCGGTGTCGGCGGGCTGGTCGACGTAGGTGAGGACGGTGACCATGGCCCGGCTGGTGTGCCCGACCAGCGATCGTGTGTCCCAGCTCCCGAGGCCAGGCTGAGCCCATTGGTCGGGCGCGATGCGCTCGACGAGTTCTACGAACGTGTGCGCGGCGTCCAGGTACAGGGCGACGTTGTCGTCATCGGTCATGTGCCCTGCCTAGTGCATGCGGCTGGATGGCGTGCATCCCGTTCGGAGCGGGGGGCCGCTGTGGGGTACCGTCGTCGGGCCGCCGTCACCGGAGGCAGCGGGCCTGTAGCTCAGACGGTTAGAGCGCATCCCTGATAAGGATGAGGCCGGAGGTTCAAGTCCTCCCAGGCCCACGCCCGTCCCGTCATTTGGAGGCTGCGCGATGAAGAAGCTTCTCCTGCTCGTCGGTGCCGCCGGGGCGCTGGTCGCGTTCCGCAAGCGCAAGGCGGCACAGTCCGAGGCCGATCTCTGGCACGAGGCCACCACGGCGCCTGACCTGCGCTGACTGTCCTGTGGCGGGTTCGATTCGCCGCCTCGGGGACGTAGCTCAACTGGCAGAGCACCGCCTTTGCAAGGCGGGGGTTGAGGGTTCGAGTCCCTTCGTCTCCACCCATGACTGTCTCACCGCAAGGCGAGCAGTCGACCCGCCCTGTCCTTGCGTTGCGGATCCGTCTCCAGCTCCACCAAACCCCCGTGCGCTTGCCTCATCCCGGCCACAGCATCTTCACAAACAAGACGGGGTGAGCAACCCTGAGGCCGCGTGGCGAGGCAGGGTGAGTCGGCGCGAGTCGCGGGCGGAGGACCTCGTGGACAACGAACGTGAGGCACGGCTCCGGCGAGAGGCGATGGCCTGGCTGACGACGCGAACGCAGGACGGGGCGAGACCGATCAGCCGGGAGGAGTTGGGGGACTTCACGTTCGACGGGGCGCCCTTCCGGCTCATCCCGACCCAGACCGGGATCTGGAAACCGGCGTCGCTGTCGGCGGCGTTGACCATCGTCACCAATGAGAACAGCCCGTACGCCGATGGGGTGGGGCCGGACGGGCTGCAGCGGTACAACTGGCGGGGGCTGGATCCCCAGCACGCCGACAACCGGGCGCTGCGGGCGGCGATGGACGCGAGGGCCCCGCTGATCTGGCTCTTCGGCGCCGGTCAGGCGTTCTACCAGCCGGTCTTCCCGGTGTATCTGCTCCGCGAGGAGCCCATGGAGCACCGCTTCGTCGTCGTCCCCGAGGCGCTCCTCGACGTCGCGCGTTACGCCAGTCCGGTCGAGGCGGAGCTTCGGCGATACCTCCTGCGCGAGACGCGTTACCGCGTCCACCAGCCGCGGTTCCGAGCCACCGTGCTGCGGGCCTACGAGGAGCGATGCGCCGTCTGCAACATCGGGCACCCCAGGCTGCTGGACGCCGCGCACATCGTGGCCGACAGGGAGGACGACGGGCAGCCCGTCGTTACCAACGGCCTGGCTATGTGCAAGATCCACCACGCGGCGTACGACGCCCGCATCCTGGGCATCCGCCCGGACCTTGTCGTCCAGATCCGTGTGGACATCCTGACGGAGGTGGATGGTCCGATGCTGCGATACGGGCTGCAGGGCCGGCATAACCAGCCCCTGATGGCGGTGCCCCGCCGACGCATAGAACGACCGGATCCGGACCGGTTGCAGGTTGCCTTCGACGCGTTCAGGAGTGCCCCGGGATGATGCATCCCACTGCGGTACCGTCGTGGGCCATCCATTCCGCTTTCGACCTGGACTGAAGGCTACGCGCGGCGGCGCAGTCCACTCGCGCGCAGCACCTGCCGCTGCACGCCCGCTCGCACTGACTCCTCCGTGCCGATCACCCGCACGTGCTCCCGGGCACGCGTGATCGCGGTGTACAACAACTCCCGGGTCAGCAGCGCTGATGCCTCGGCCGGCAGCAGCACCGACACGCGCCGGTACTGGCTTCCTTGGGATCGGTGGATCGT
>JACDAB010000050.1 GCA_013695665.1 Geodermatophilaceae bacterium
GGCAGGTACAGCTCGCGGTTGCCGACGGACTGGATCGAGGTGTCGAAGCCGGCCGCCTCGAGGGTCAGCGAGTAGATGTTCGCCATCAACACCGTCTCAGGGAACGTGCTGGACCCGACGGTGATCGCACCGCTGCCCTGCTCGAGACCTTCGGTGAGACCGGCCTCCTCGACGAAGTCGGCCGCGACATCGGCCTCGGCGAGCCGCTCGTTGGCGATTCGGCCGTTGAGTTCGACAAGGATGTCGGTATCCATCGCCGCGGACACCGCGTTCAGGGCCGCGAGCAGTTCCGGGGTCGACGCGGCCGCGGACACTGCGGGGATCAGATTGTCCACGGTCTGCAACTCTTGATCGTCCTCAAGGACCACCAGCTCGTCACCGGCGACGGGGGCGCAGACCGCGCCTTCGCCACCACCTTCGCCACCACTTTCACCGCCACGGGATGCGCTGGTCTGCTCGCCGCCGGAGTCGGGTGTGGACGATCCTTCCTCACCGCAGCCAGTCACTATCAGCGCGATTGAAATCACGCCGGCAGCAAGGGAAAGTGGGCGAATACGCATCGCTGTCCCGCCTTCTGTGTCCCGTCGCCGCCACGAGGGCGCGACGCGTGTCTGGGCGGGAGGACTCCCGCTGTGACAAGCAAACCTCAGCGGTGCCGAAGCTGCAAACGCTCAGACCGTCTCGGTACGCATCTGCAACCGGCGCGGAAAGCGCCGGGTTGCCGGTCCGGGGGTGACAAACCGGGCGGCCAGCACCAGCACCACCTCTGTCAGCAGCGCCAGGACGGCCACCAGGAAGCCGGCGGCCAGCGCCAGCCCGCCGTTCTGTTGCGCGAAGGCCAGCACGATCGGAGCCCCCAAGCCCCCGCCGCCGACCAATGCGGCAAGCGTTGCGGTTGCCACCACCTGCACAGCGGCGGTCCGCAGCCCGACCATGATCGCCGGTACGGCGAGCGGCAGCTCGACCCTGGCGATGACCTGCAGCGGCGACATCCCCATTGCCCCTGCGGACTCAACGATGTCCCGGTCGACCTCGCGGAAACCGACGTAGGCGTTGGTCAGAATCGGCGGTATCGCGAACAGGGCCAGGGCGATCGTTGTAGCTCTGTTACCGAATCCGATCGGTGTCACCGCAAACACGATGAGCAGGGCCAAGGTGGGCACGGCCCGCGACACATTCGACAGCGCAATGGTGAAGCCGCCGCCGCGGCCGGTGTGACCGAACCAGATCGCCAACGGCAGCGCAATCGCGGCAGCCGCCACGGTGGCCACGGCACTGATCGTGACGTGTTCGACCAGCCGGTCCAGCAACCCGTTCGTCCGGGTCCAGTTCAGCGGATCGTTCAGAAACCGGACAGCGTCGCCGATCGCGCTCATCTGCACGCCCCGCTGTGCTCGCTCACGAGCGCCCCCGCGACCACGGGGTCAACAGCCGAGCCGACAGCGCCAGCAGCAGGTCGAAGGCCAGGGCCAGGATGACGCAGAGCGCTGCGGCGGTGGCGATCGGTGCTCGAAAGAAGTTGTTGTTGAATCCGGCGACCAGAATGTTGCCGAGGCCGCCGAAGCCGACGATGACGCCGACAGTGGCCAGCGCGACCGTCGACACGGTCGCGATCCGGAGCCCGGCGAAGAACGTCGGAAGCGCCATCGGGATCTCGACGAACACCAGCATCCGGGCCGGTCCGTAGCCCATGCCGAGGGCCGCTTCCCGGACGTCGGCCGGCACCGCCTGCAGCCCGGCGAGGAAGTTGCGGACCAGGATCACCAGCGAGTAGAGCACCAGGCCGATGATGACCGTCTCGATGGTCAACCCCGTGAAGGGAAAGAGGAACGCGAACATGGCCAGCGAGGGAATCGTGTAGATGATCGTGCTGCCGCCGAGGATCGCCGCCGAGATGGTCTTGGACCGTCGCGCGAGCAGGGCCAGCGGCAGGGCGATCAGCGCGCCGATGACCACGGCGGACACGGTCAGGATGACGTGCTGGCGCAGGGCGGCGAGGATGGTGTCGGCGTTGTTCTGGATGTAACTCGGGCTGAACCACGGATTCGGTGCATCGGTGGCAAGTAGGGTCGCACCCGACGCAAGGAGAGCCACACATGGACGCTACAGCCACCAGTCCGATCCGGCTGGAACAGGTGACGAAGCGATATCCCGACGGCAGCACGGCCGTGGACGCGCTTGACCTGGACATCCAGGCCGGCGAACTGTGCGTCCTGGTCGGCCCTTCAGGCTGCGGCAAGACGACGACGATGAAGATGATCAACCGGGTCATCGAGCCGACGAGTGGGCGGATCTTCCTCGGCGACGAGGACGTGACCAAGGTGGACCCGGTCCAGCTGCGCCGGCGAATCGGTTACGTGATCCAGCAGGTCGGGCTCTTTCCGCACCAGAACATCCGGGCCAACGTCGCCACCGTCCCGAGGCTGCTCGGTTGGGACAAGTCCAAGACGGCGGCCCGGACCGACGAACTGCTGGAGCTCGTGGGCCTGCCCCCGAAGACCTTCGGCAACCGGTATCCGCACCAGCTGTCCGGTGGGCAGCGGCAGCGGGTGGGGGTGGCCCGGGCCTTGGCCGCGGATCCCGTCGTACTCCTGATGGACGAGCCGTTCAGTGCCGTGGACCCGATCGTGCGGGAACGGCTGCAGACGGAGTTCCTCCGGTTGCAGGAGGCGGTCCGCAAGACGATCGTGTTCGTGACGCACGACATCGAGGAAGCGGTCCGGCTCGGTGATCGGATCGCCGTACTCAGTGAAGGGGCGAAGCTCGAGCAGTACGACACCCCGGCCGACCTGCTCGGATCGCCGGCCAACGACTTCGTCGCCGACTTCGTGGGTTCCGACCGTGGCCTGAAGCGGCTGGCGGTGACCACGATCGGCGCCGACGATCTCGAACACCCGCCGATCGTGCACGTGAATGACGATCTCGCTGACGTGCGCGCGGTCCTGGAGCGCGAGGATGCCCGCTGGGCGGTGGTCCTGAGCGACAACGAGGAACTGCACGGCTGGATCTCCCGCGATGCGACCAACGGCGTCGGCAGCGTGGTCAGCCGGGGCAACCGGATGGAAGCCTGGGTCCCGGCCAACGCCTCGCTCAAGGTCGCGTTTTCGACGATGCTGCAGCTGGAGGCGGGCTGGGTCGCCGTGCTCGACGGGTCGCGATTCCTGGGCGTGCTCACCCCGGAATCGCTGCATGCGGCTCTGCGCCGGTCCGTCGACGGGGTGGAGCCGGAAACCGCCGGGGCGGTCTGACCGGGAACCTCCCGGCCCTTGAGACGCTTGGGGCCGGATACGCGCGGACGATTCTCGGTGCGATCCAGCAGGAGTATCCGAACCAGCTGCGGCACGCGATGGAGGGACCCGAGGATCGGCCGACGCCGCGGGACGTGCATCCGGCCTTCTACGGGTGCTACGACTGGCACTCCGCTGTCGAGATGCACTGGGCGCTGATCCGGTTGCTGCGGCTGGCCCCGTCCGCCGTGCCGGCCGACGACGTACGCGCGGTGCTGGACCGACACCTCAGCGCCGAGAACCTGCTCGTGGAGGCGGCGTACTTCGAGTCACGGCCGCGTTTCGAACGGCCGTACGGCTGGTGCTGGACCCTCATGCTCGCCGCGGAACTGGCCGGCTGGGACGACGCGGACGCAAGGCGCTGGGCGGGGGCACTGCTCCCTCTCGCCGAGCGCATCACCGAGCGGTACCTCGACTGGCTGCCCCGTGCGACGTACCCCTCGCGGGACGGCGCACACGCCAACAGTGCTTTCGGGCTGACGCGGGCCGTTCCCTACGCCAGGTTCCTGGCCGCGGCCGGGGAGCCGGCGCTGATGACCGCGATCACGAGCACGGCGCGGCGGTGGTTCCTGGCCGACAGCGACTATCCGGCGGCCTGGGAACCGGGCGGCTCCGATTTCCTGTCCCCCGCACTGACCGAGGCCGAGCTGATGAGCGCGGTTCTCGAGCCGGCCGAGTTCGCCGCCTGGTTCGACCGGTTCCTCCCCCGGGTGCCCGTTTCCCTCCTCACGCCGGCAGTGGTGTCCGACCCCACCGACGGGCAGACCGCCCACCTGCACGGGCTGAACCTGTTTCGCGCCTTCGCCTTCGATCGGCTTGGCGCCGGGCTGCCACTGGAGGATCCGCGACGGCCGGCGTTTGCCGAGACCGGGCGGCTCCACGCCGCCGCCTCGTTGCCGGCCGTCTCCGACAGCGACTACATGGTCGAGCACTGGCTCGCGGCGTACGCTGTCCTGCTGCTGGCTCGGTGACGACGGCGGCATCCACCATCTGACTCCCGGCACCTACGCCCGTCAGTAGTCCCGCGAGAAAGTGGCCGGTCGTTTCCGCCTACGGCGACGGGTCGATGCCTGCGATCTCGGCGCGCCGCTCGTAGTCATCGTCGTGGTGCAGTACCACCAGGCTGTGCTCGGCTGCTGTGGCAGCGATGATGACGTCCGGGATCGGCCTACGACGCCAGCTGCGGCGATGACCTCTGCTGTACCCCGGCTAGGCGGGCCTGACCTGCTGGTCCTCGTCAGGGAGATTCGGGGTGCGGCAGCAGTCCTCCAGCCACAGTCCCGCCCCCGCGACTGCCAAGGCACAGACGACTCCGACCACCGCGGTCCGGGAATCCGAGCCGGCGGCGGTCAGGACGGCGGTGTTCGGTACGGCGTACAGGAGCAGGCCCGCCCAGAAGCCCGCGGCCGCGGCACCGACAAGTGATGTTGCCTTGGCCAACGCGACGGCGCGTGCCGCGAGGAGTGGCTGAACCGGAACCGTGCCGGGGCGGCGCCGGATCCGTGACCGCAACTGCCATCCCAGCACGATCTCGGTCACGGCCAGGACGACCAGAGACAGCGGCACGTACGCCGGGAACGGCGGCAGGTCGCCGTACACCTGCCGGATGACGAGCCACGAGACCAGCGTGGCGACGAGGGCCAGGCCGGCAAGGTCCCGGACTCTGGTGAACCTCACGCCCGGATCACCACATCGTCCCGACAACGGATGCCCGTACTGTCCACTGTGGACAGCCAGTAGCTGAGGGCGCGTCCGGACAGCGTCGCGGCCGGGTCGACATCCAGCCAGGGCAGCAGGACGAAAGCACGTTGGTGGGCACGGGGATGCGGCAGCCGCAGCTGCGGGGTGTCGCTGACGACACCGTCGATGTGCACGATGTCTACGTCGAGGGTCCGCGGCCCCCAGCGGACTGCGCGCTCCCGGCCGGCGGCCGTTTCGGCGGCGTGGGCGCGACCCAGCCACTCCGCCGCCGTGTGGTCACCGGCCACCAGCAGCGCGGCGTTGAGATACGGCTCCTGCTCCACGCCACCCCACGGTGGCGTCTCGTAGACCGGTGACACCTTGACCAGTACGTCGGCGAACTCCGCTACCGCCGTCCGAAGATGGGCAGCCCGGTCGCCCACGTTGGAGCCGATGGAGAGCACTGCCCGGATCAATTCGGCCCGGATCCCCGAACCCGGCTCCGGTGGATCGTGACGGCGACATCGGTGAACGACAGGGGGATGGGTGCACCCGGCTTGTGCACGGTGAGTTGCACCGTCTCGACCCGAACGTCGGACAGGCACACCTCGGCGAGCCGCTCAGCGAGGGTCTCGATCAGATCGACCGGATCGCCGGCCACCACCTCGGCCAGTCGCCGGGCCAGCTCGCCGTAGTGCACGGTGTCGGCGACATCGTCCGAGCGCGCCGCCTCCGACACGTCGATACCGAGGCGTACGTCGACGACGAAATCCTGGCCGTCACGGCGTTCCTCGGCATAGACGCCGTGGTAGCCACGCACCGTCAACCCGGTCAAGGTGATGGCATCGGTCATCCCGGCATCCGCATGACATCGGTCACGCCGGTGGCCCGGCCGCTCGCCAGGCAGCGGCGACCCGCACGGCATCGAGGCTCCCCTGCACGTCATGCACCCGGACCCCCCAGACGCCGGTCACGGCCGCAAGTGCCGACACCGCAGCCGTGGCGTCGTCCCGATCGGCGGCCGGTCGGTCCGCCCCGCCGGCATCGGGGAGCAGCCGGCCAAGGAAGGCCTTGCGCGACGCGCCGACGAGCAACGGGAAACCCAACGCCTGCAAGCGATCGAGGTGGGCCAGCAGGAGCCAGTTGTGGTCGGCGCCCTTCGCGAAACCCAGCCCTGGGTCGAGGATCAGCTGCGCTGCGTCGACGCCGGCGGCGAGCGCTGAGTCCACCCGCGCGCAGAGCTCATCACGGACCTCGGCGACGACGTCGCCGTAGGTCGCCAGCAGGTGCATGTCCCGGCTGTCTCCACGAGAGTGCATGAGCACCCAGGGGACGGCTGCGGCCGCGACCACGGCCGGCATCCCCCGGTCAGCCCGCCCCCCGCTCACGTCGTTTACCAGCAGCGCCCCCGCGACAAGAGCCCGCTCCGCGACGGCGGCTCGCGTGGTGTCGATGCTCACCGCCACCCCGGCAGCGCAGAGCTCGGTGACGACGGGCACGACGCGACGGATCTCCTCACCGGCCTCGACTCGCCCCGCTCCCGGCCTGGTGGATTCACCGCCCACGTCCACCAGGTCGGCACCCATCGCGTGCATCTGCAGTCCGTGGCGTACGGCGGCGTCCACGTCGGCGTACCGGCCGCCGTCGGAGAACGAGTCGGGGGTGACGTTGAGAACACCCATGACGAGGGTGCGGCCCGCCGCGGGCATTCCGTAGCTGAGCATCCGGTCAGCGGCCGAGGATCAGGCTCATAGCCTCGGCCCGCGTCGTCGCGTTCTGCCGCAGACTCCCGCGCACGGCCGAGGTCACGGTTCGCGAGCCCGGCTTGCGGATGCCCCGCATCGAGATGCACAGGTGCTCGGCGTCGATCACGACGATCGCCCCGCGCGGTTCCAGCCGCCGCACGAGCGCGTCGGCGATCTGGCGGGTCAGGCGTTCCTGCACCTGGGGCCGGCGGGCGTAGAGGTCCACCAGCCTGGCCAGCTTGGACAGCCCGGTAATCCGGCCACCGGCATTGGGGATGTAGCCGACATGTGCCGCGCCGTGGAACGGGACGAGATGATGCTCACAGGTCGAGTACAGCTCGATGTCCTTGACGATGACCATCTCCTCATGAGCCTCGTCGAAGACCGTCTGCAGCACGCTTTCCGGATCGGCGTACAGGCCGGCGAACATCTCGTTGTACGCGCGGGCGACCCGGGCCGGTGTGTCCTTGAGCCCTGGCCGGTCCGGATCCTCACCGACGGCCAGCAGCAGTTCGCGCACTGCCGCCTCGGCCCGGGGGATGTCGACCCCGCCGGACGGCGCGCCCCCGCCGGCGGCGCGCACGGCTACTGCGACTTCAGCAGGGACGGTGCCGGCTCCTGCTCGGGCAGGCGCTCCGGATGCCCGTTGCCGGGAGCACCGTTGCCCACCGCCCGTTCCGACGGCGTCTGCACCGGCGGCTGATCGGACGGGGTGCGCTTGCCGAATCCGTTGAACGGCGCCAACGGCGGCCGCTTGTCCACGCGGCCGGCGATGCGCCGCATGTCCTCCTTGTTGAGAGTCTCCTTCTCCATCAGCTCCAGGACCAGCTCGTCCAGCACGTCGCGGTACTCGACCAGGATCTCCCAGGCCTCGTCGTGCGCTGCCTCGATCAGGGCGCGGATCTCACCGTCGATGTCGGCCGCGACTGCGTCAGAGTAGGTGCGCTGATGGCCCATGTCCCGGCCGAGGAACGGTTGGGCATCCGACGAGCCGTACTTCACCGCGCCGAGCTTGGCGCTCATGCCGTACTCAGTGACCATCGAGCGGGCCAAGGCGGTGGCCTTCTCGATGTCGTCGCCCGCGCCGGTGGTTGGCTCGTGGAAGACCAGTTCCTCGGCCGCCCGGCCGCCTAGGGCGTAGGCCAGGGTGTCGATCATCTCCGAGCGGGTCTGGGTGTAGCGGTCCTCCGTCGGCAGCACGAGGGTGTGGCCGAGGGAGCGCCCGCGCGGCAGGATCGTCACCTTGTGCAGCGGCGCCAGCTGGGGAAGCGCCCAGGCGACCAGCGCGTGCCCACCTTCGTGGTAGGCGGTGACCTTCTTCTCCTTCTCACTCATCGCCCGCGTCTTGCGCTCAGGTCCGGCGATGACCCGGTCGATCGCCTCCTCCAGGGCCGCGTCGTCGATCAGCGTGCGGCTGAAGCGAGCGGTGAGCAGGGCCGCCTCGTTGATGACGTTGGCGAGGTCGGCCCCGGTGAAGCCCGGCGTACGGCGGGCCACGGTGTCCAGGTCAACGACGGGGGCGAAGGGCTTGCCCTTGGCGTGCACCCGGAGAATGGCCTTGCGGCCCTCGAGGTCGGGGCGGTCCACGGCGATCTGCCGGTCGAATCGGCCGGGCCGTAGCAGCGCCGGGTCGAGAATGTCGGGCCGGTTCGTCGCGGCGATCAGGATGACGCCGCTCTTGACGTCGAAGCCGTCCATCTCGACGAGCATCTGGTTCAGCGTCTGCTCGCGCTCGTCGTGGCCGCCTCCCATGCCCGCCCCGCGGTGCCGGCCCACGGCGTCGATCTCATCGATGAAGATGATGGCCGGCGCATTGTTCTTGGCCTGCTCGAAGAGGTCACGTACCCGGGAGGCGCCGACTCCGACGAACATCTCGACGAAGTCCGAGCCGGAGATTGCGTAGAACGGCACCCCCGCCTCACCGGCAACGGCACGAGCCAGCAGGGTCTTTCCGGTGCCGGGAGGACCGAACAGGAGCACGCCCTTGGGGATCTTCGCCCCGATCGCCTGGAACTTCGCGGGGCTCTGCAAGAAGTCCTTGATCTCGTACAGTTCCTCGATCGCCTCGTCGACACCGGCGACATCGGCGAACGTCGTCTTCGGGGTGTCCTTCGTGACCAGCTTGGCCTTGCTCTTGCCGAAGTTCATGACGCCGCGGCCGCCGCCCTGCATCGAACTCATCAGCCAGAAGAGCAGCAGCAGCAAGATGATGAACGGGACGATGCTGATCAGGATCGACACCAGGAGGTTGTCCTGGCTCACCTCGGTGTCGAAGGCTCCGGCGGCTCCACCCTCGGTCTCCCGGATCAGGTCGAAGATGTCACGGGCCGCCTCGGCCGGGTAGGAGGCGGTGACGGTCACGTTGCCGTCGACAGGCTCCTGCAGCGTGACGTTGAGGGTCTGTTCCTTGTCGTTGATGACGATCGATTCGACGTTGCCGTCCTCGATCTGCTGCAGGACGACGGAGGTCTCGACCTCCTCGAACCCGCCGTCGCCCCGGAAGAGCGAGGGCAGCAACAGCGCCAGGAGGACAGCCGTCGCCACCCAGAACCACGGTGAGCGGAAGATGCGCTTTCGTTCCATCTACGGTGCGGGAGCGGGCTGCCCCCGGTCCTCCTGCCTGACTGGTGCGCGTGGGCGCGCGAGGGACCTGCGGACTATCCCGAGGTGGATCTCCCGGCAATCGAACGGTACACCGGGCGAGCGCGGGGTAGCTGCCTGCACAACGCCCGTGCCCGGGCGGACGTTCCGTCCCGTGGGGGCGGCGCGGTGATTCAACCGGCGTAGACCTCCGGCTTGAGCAAGCCGATGTAGGGCAGGTCACGGTAACGCTGCGCGTAGTCCAGGCCGTAGCCGACGACGAAGGCCGTGGGGATGTCGAAACCGACGTACTTCACTGGAACCTGCACCTTGATCGCGTCCGGTTTGCGCAGTAGCGCGCAGACCTCCAGGGACAGGGGGCCCCGGCTTCGCAGGTTCTTGAGCAGCCAGGACAGTGTCAGTCCGGAGTCGATGATGTCCTCGACGACCAGCACGTGCTTGTCGGAGATGTCCCGGTCCAGGTCCTTCAGGATGCGCACGATCCCCGACGAGGAGGTCGAGGAGCCGTAGGAGGAAACCGCCATGAAGTCCAGCTCGGTCGGCCGGGACAGCGCCCTGGCCAGATCCGACATGAACATGACGGCACCCTTGAGCACCCCCACGAGCAGGATTTCGCGGTCGGCGTAGTCGGTGGATACCTCGGCCGCCAGCTCGGCGGTCCGCACCGCGATCTGCTGCTCGTCGATCAGCACCTTCTCGATCTCACCGTCGTACACGTGGGGTCTCCCGGCTCGGCGGCGGGTGCATGTGCAGATGCAGCCTGCCAGATACCCGACGGACCTCCCACCCACCCGGCAGGGCAACCGCCTGCTGCCCGTGCCAGTCGATCAGCAGGGCGTCCACCGCGGTCAACTGGGCAGCACTGATCTCGCTGACGTCGGACAGCCAGCGCCGCAGCAACCGGCGCCGCAGGGCCGTGGCCAGGCCGGCGAAGACAGCCACGTCCGGCGAGGTCTCTCGCAGTCGGTCGAGCGCCAACTCCGCGGCGATCTCGTCGAGTGCGTCGCAGTCCTCGCGCAGCAGGCCGGCCGTGCGAGCCAGCGCCCCGGCCACCCCGCCGTTGAGGACGTCCTCCATGAGCGGCAGCAGTTCGTGCCGGATCCTGACGCGGGTGTACGCCGGATCGCTGTTGTGCGGGTCGTCCCAGATCGGCAGCCCGTCAGCGGCGCAGGCGGCCCGGGTCGTCACCCGGCGGACCGCGAGCAGCGGCCGCAACCAGGGAAACCGGGCGGGGACCATCCCGGCCAGCGACCGCGGACCGGAGCCGCGGGCCAGCCCCAGCAGGACGGTCTCGGCCTGGTCGTCGAGGGTGTGACCGAGGGCCACCCAGCCTCCGCGTTCGGTGTGTACCGACTCCAGCGCGGCATAGCGGGCCCGCCGCGCCGCCGCCTCGGGGCCGCCCGGCCCGTCGACAATTACCGTTGCGACGGTGACCGGGTCGAGGCCGAGTCCGCGCAGAACGCCGGCGACGGTGGCCGCGCGATCCTGCGACCCGCCCTGCAGACCGTGGTCCACGGTGACCGCGCCGGCGACCACACC
>JACDAB010000053.1 GCA_013695665.1 Geodermatophilaceae bacterium
CCGCTACGCGGCGAGACAAGTCCTCGCGATCCCTTCTGGTTGAAGCGGTGAATCCACTTGCGGAGGTTGGTTGGATGAGCACCAACCATCGAGCTGATCTCCGGTACCCGGCGCTCCTCGCAGGAAAGCAGGATGACGCGCGCGCGGTGGCGTAGCTCCTCATCGTCCCCATCCACCCAGCACTTGAGTTGTTGAGCTTCGCCCGGCTTCAACCCGCGAGCATAGAGGGCCATCGTCACCTCCTCGTATGATTCCAACAATGGAGTATGGCCGGAGTATAGAGGGAGCAGATTAAAGGAGGGTGAAGCTTTTCAAATGAGGGTGTGACAAAAATTTCATCTGGTTCGCACATCTGGTGACTGTAACGGCAACGGAGGCGCGGCGGAACATATACCAGCAAGCGACGCCCTTGTCGTACTTGAGATCGGTTGGGCTATGCACTTTCCTTGACGGGCGCGCGGCCCGCCACTAAGCTTTGCCGCATGGATTCCGGTTTCTCGCCCACACTGCTGCTATTGGGGGCGCTCCTCCTCGGCGTGGGGCTTTACTTTATCCAGCGGGGGCGCTTTCTGGTGCTGGCCCTGATGCAACGCATCGGGTACCTGAAACGAAATCCGCGCGCGGCGCGCTGGCTGCTGCTGCTACTGCTGACGCTCGGCATCCTGGCCGGGGGAATGGGCTGCCGGATCCTGGTGGCATGGCTCTTTATCTAATCCAGAGAAATCAATGTCTATTTTGAATCTGTCCAATCTGAGTCAGGCGTTTGGCGCCTTTGATGTTTTTCTAGGTCTGTCCGCCAGCGTCGCGAACGACGCCAAGATCGGCCTTGTGGGGCCGAACGGCATTGGCAAGACGACGCTCCTGCGCGTCATCACGGGGCTGAGCGAACCCACAACCGGAGGGGTTCATCTGGCACGCGGCGCCCGCTTGGGCTACCTCCGGCAGGAGGCGGTGCAGGCGTTCGCGGGCCTGGATCATAGTCTCTACGAGGAGATGCTCACTGTCTTCGCCGAGACCCGCGCGCAGGAGACGCGGCTGCGCGACATGGAAGAGACGATGGCGCGCGGCGAGATGCCCGATGCGCTGTGGGAGGCATACGGCAAGGCGCAGGAACAGTTTGAGTTGGCTGGGGGCTACGAGTACGAGCTTCGAATCCGGCAGACGCTGCAAGGTCTGGGATTCCAGACCCCCCATTGGGAGATGCCCCTGCATCACCTGAGCGGCGGCCAGATGACACGCGCGCTGTTGGCGCGGCTGCTACTAGAAAAGCCGGACCTGCTGATCCTGGACGAACCGACAAACCACCTTGACGTAGAAGCAGTGGAGTGGCTGGAAACGACGCTGCGCGCGTGGGAGGGCGCGCTTCTGATCGTGAGCCACGACAGGTACTTTCTGGACAACGTGGTAAACCGCATCTGGGAGATGAGCCGGGCAAGTATCGAAGTTTACCGGGGCAACTACACCGCCTATGTGCAACAACGGCAGGCGCGCTGGGAGCGCGGTCAGCAGTTGTGGGAGGCGGAAAAGGAGCGGCTGGAACGGGAACTGGAGTTCATCCGGCGCAACATCGCAGGGCAGAACACCGACCAGGCCACAGGCAGGCTCAAGCGGCTCAGCCGCGAGTTGGTCGCCATCGACCAGCTCGGCTTCATGGCGGTGCAGGGGCGAAGCTGGTCCGAGATTAGCAGTGAGCTCGGCGCCAAGGGTGGTAACCTGAACGTCTCGGAGGCTGGCCAGATGCTGCGGCAGCTTCAGCCGCCGGTCGGGCGCCCGCCCCGCCTCAATATCCGGCTCCAGGCGTCAAAGCGCGGCGGGGAGATCGTGCTGCGGACTAGGGATCTGCTGGTAGGATATCCAGGCAATCCGCTTTTCGACGCGGACGATATCGAGCTGCACCGTGGCGAGGTCGCGGCCCTGATCGGCCCCAATGGGGCGGGCAAGACGACCTTCCTGCGAACCGTTTTAGAACATAGAGTGCCCTTGCGCGGTGAGGCCCGGCTGGGAGCGAACCTCCACATCGGCTACTTCGCCCAGGCGCACGATGGGCTAAACCTGGAC
>JACDAB010000059.1 GCA_013695665.1 Geodermatophilaceae bacterium
CGCTCGAGCCCGTCCGCGGTGACGTGCCGGGTGTTCCAGTAACCACCGACGTTGTTGACCAGCACATCGATCCGGGAAAGGACCTGCAGCACCTCGTCGGCCAGCCGCCGCACCTGCGACTGGGAGGACAGATCCACGACGAACACGTCCACCTGCCCCCTGCCCGCCGCGCGGATCTCGCGAGCGGCGTCCTCGGTGCGCTCGCGGTCCCGGCCAGTGATCGCGAGGTGCGCGCCCATCGTGGCCAAGCCCCGGGCGGTTGCCCGGCCGATGCCCGAAGTGCCACCGGTGACCAGCACTGTCCTGCCGGCAATTGGGCCAGTGTGGACCTGCTCCATGTTCGTACGTCCCTCCGAGAATCCTGTTAGACGGTCGCTGGGATGCCGGCAGGAGGAGGGAGCGATGGCGCGGCCGGTGGCGAGTCCGGCTCGGTGCCGCCCATGTCGAGACGCAGCGGCGGGTAGCGGTCGGTCATCAGAGCTGCGTAGGCAGCGACCCGGATCACCCAGCGATCCATGCCGAGGACGAAGTCGTAGACCGGCCGCGGGTAGCGGCCGGTGAACAGCAGGATCAGTCCGGCGATCAGCGCCAGGAGGCCGATCAGCCCGCCAGCCGCCCACCCCGGGTTGTCCGACCCCGTCTGGCCGGAGAACCAGAGCCCACCCCCGGCGAAGACCCCAACGATCAGATAGTGCGGCAGGACCAGCAGCCACCACTTCACCAGCACCAGCCCCCGGGACAGCCGTTCCGGGTAGTCGACCTCCAGGTGGGCGGGATAGCCGGGCACGTCGTGGAGGGTGAACGGCGGATAGCGATCGGTGCCCAGCGCGGCGTACGCGTAGTACTGCACCCGCCAGGTCCAGCGCAGCACACCGACGTTGAAGTCGAACAGCGGCCGCGGGTAACGCCCGGTGATCAGAATCGCGACGAACGCCACGATGCTGAGCAGCACGAAGGCAATCCACAGGAATGCCAGCACGACGTAGTGCGGGATCGCCAGCAGCCACTTCACGAGCCACAGCCATCGCGACAGGTGCGCGTCCAGTGCTGCGTCGACGCGGACGGGATACGGCCGGGCGGGACCGGTCACCGCTGATCCGCTCGACGTCCCGGGTGGGTTTCCGCTTGTTCTCGTTGACATGTTGCTTCCTCCGTTGGCTGCGGTCGGGGCGGGTCGCCGTGAACGAGACGTATGTGGGTGCTGCCGCAGGTCGCTCAGATGGTGATGGCGACCTTCCCTCGCGCCTTCCCGGCTTCGAGGTGGCGCATGGCCTCCGGCGCTCGGTCCAACGGGTACGTCCGGTCGATGCTCGGAGTCACCGTGCCCGCCTCGATGAGGTCGGCGAGGCGTTCGAGGTCGCTGGCGCGCTCCTTGGGGACGACCATGGTCAGCCGGTGACGCACGAACGGTGACAGGGCCAGGGCGCGGAACTGCCGGTTCATGCCGCCGGTCGCGTTGCCGCCTTCCTCCCCGCCGACGATGACGGCCGTTCCGGCTGGCTTGAGGGCGCGACGTAGCCGTGACAGCTTCGGGTTCCCGGCGATGTCGAGGATCAAGTCGTACGTGCGTGCACCGTCAGCGAAGTCGTCGCGGGTGTAGTCCATGACATGGTCGGCACCGAGGGACCGCACCAGATCGACCTTCGCGGTGCTGCATACGCCGGTGACCTCTGCTCCGAAGGCCTTGGCCAGCTGCACAGCGTAGCTCCCGACGCCGCCGGACGCACCGATGATCAACACCTGCTGACCCGCCTCGACCCGACCGCTGTCGCAGAGCGCCCGCAGCGCGGTGATCCCGGACACCGGAACCACGGCGGCCTGCTCGAAGGTGGCGTTTCGCGGCTTGCCAGCCAGCTTGTCCTCACGCGCCACGGTGTACTCGGCGAAGGAACCGTGGCCGATCCCGAAGACCTCATCACCCACGGCGAACTTCGTCACGTTCGAACCGACTCCAACGACCGTGCCGGCGACGTCGCGCCCGGGCACCGGGTTCTTCGGCCTGCGGACCCCGAAGGCGAGGCGCCCGAGATACGGCCGACCCGTCATGACATGCCAGGTGCCTCGGTCCAGACCCGCCGCATGCACGTGCAGTAGCACCTCGTTGGCGCCGACCTCCGGTCGGGCGATCCGCGCGACCCGCAACACGTCGGCCGAGCCGTACGTGTCCTGGACGATCGCCTGCATCATGGGCGGGGCAGCGGTGCTGGCGGAGTCGAACACAGGGTTGGTGACCGTCATGGGAGAGGCTCCTTGATCGGGCGGGCCGTCGGGTTACGGCCTGGCCACCAGCGAACCCTCCAAGCGGCCGATTGCCGATCGGGTCACCCGCACCCGCGCCGCGGACCAGCCGACACAATCTGGGCGGTCTACTGTGCGGCCACCCCCACCCAGGGGTTCGGTCAGGACCTGCGGGCTTGAGGTTGCTCGTCTGCCTGAGCCGAATTTGCGGCCTCACCTGGTTGGGCGCCCAGGACGGACCTGACTCCGCGGGCGATCTCTAGATCCTCGCGAGCGGCGATGACCAAGGTGCGGCACGGAGCGCCAGAGGCAGTGATGTCGTCGTCGCCATCGACAGCCCGGGTGTTCCTCGCGC
>JACDAB010000072.1 GCA_013695665.1 Geodermatophilaceae bacterium
TCCCGGAGCGGTTCGCCGAGCTCGTCGAAGGTCGGCTGGACATACAGGTCACCGAGTGGTGGTGACCCGGCTGTCGACATGAGCGCACGCTAGGTCGGCGGTACGACGAAACGCCGCTGCCGCGCCGGGACCGGCCGGGTTCGCCTAGATTGGGGCATGCCCGCGGACCGTTGTACTCCCGGCCGGAGGCGGGTTCATGACTGACCAGCCCGATGCCCGCAAGCCCGATATCACCTTGCCCGAGAAGGTCCGCTACAGCGTGCTCCGCCAGGCCGCGGAGGTACTCGGGGGGCTCACCGCGGAGGAGGTTCCCCCGCCACTTCGGGCAGCTGCCCGGTTCGCACCCGCCAAGCGGGTCCAGCTGTCCGGTGCGGCGCTTGCCGCAACCATCGAAACCGACGCGGCCTTCCGCGCGAAGGTGGCGCAGGCGGCCGAAGCGGGTGCGGGGCCGCTGTCCGATGCCCTGCGCGAGGGCACTGTCCCCCCGGCTGCTGACCCCGTCCAGGTCGGCACGCTCGCCTTCCTCCTCCGCCCGGCGGGGTGGGCCGAGATGCTCGACGCCGTACGCGATCAGCTGTCTGCCGCGGTCGATCAGTCACGCAGCGCCGAGGCGGACCGGCAGCGCCAGCGGTTGCAGGCACAGGTGGACGACGCCCGCCAGGATCGGCGTACCCAGGCGCTCGTGCTGGCCGAGACCCGCGCGGAGCTGGACGCGACCCGCCGGCAGGTACGCGATCTCACCGCGAGGCTCCGCGCGGCGGAGGAGGCGGTCGAGGCGGCGCGCGCCGAACTCGCGCAGCTGCGCCAGCAATCGAGCCGGGGCGAGTCCACCGCTCAGGGTGAGGCGCGCCGGTTGCGGCAGCGGCTCGTCGCTGCCGAGGATGCCGTCGAGGCGGCGCGCCGGTCCGGGCGGGAGGCTCGCAACAGCGATGACGCGCGGCTCTGGCTGCTCGTTGAGACCCTGGCCGGCGCTACGCAGGGCCTGCGCCGCGAGCTGGCACTCAGTACGCCGGAGCAACGGCCCGGTGATGCCATGGCGCAGGCACAGCGTGCGGTGCAGGAGCAGGGTGCGGTGCCGCTGCCTGCCCGCGGTGACGATCCAGTGCTGCTGGACCGGTTGCTCACCCTCCCGATGGTGCATGTCGTCATCGACGGTTACAACGTCACCAAGTCCGGCTACGGCAACCTCCCGCTGCAGACGCAGCGCAGCCGGCTGGTCACTGGTCTGGGTGCGCTTGCTGCACAGACCGGTGCGGAGGTGACCTGTGTCTTCGACGGCGCGGGGCGGCCACCGTTGATGCCGGCATCCCCCCGCGGGGTGCGTGTGCTCTTCAGTGAGTCAGGGCACACCGCGGATGACCTGATCCGGCGGTTCGTGGCCGCCGAGCCGCGTGGACGTCCAGTCGTCGTCGTCTCCAGCGACCGCGAGGTGGCTGACGGCGTGCGGAGCAGCGGCGCCTATCCGGTGGCCTCCGCCGCGCTGCTGCGCCGACTCGACCGCGGCTGACTCTCAGCTGACTCCCCCTCGCCGATAGGTGCCAAGCAACGCCGGCCGGTTCTGTCGGTGGGAGTGCCTACCGTCGGCACAGACGTCGCCAGCGGGCGGAGTCGCCCCCGCACGCAGCGGTGGCGCCCGGTGACAAGGGAGGCAGAAAGTGATCATCGACTGTGACGACTGCGCGGTCAGAGGGCCCGCCTGCAGGGAGTGCGTGGTCAGCGTCCTGCTCGGAAGCACCCCGGAGCACCTCGATCATCTGCAGATCGACGATGCCGAGCAGAGCGCGTTCGCGGCACTGGCCGGTGCCGGTCTGGTTCCTCCACTGCGGATGGCCCGAATCTCTACGCATAGCGATGTGGAGATAACGACGAGTCGAAAACGCACCGGATAGTAGCGAGACTCACAAGAAATATCTGTGGAAAACGCACTCCACGTTTGTCACGGTGAGGTCACGGGACCTAGTCTCACCGAGGACCGCCTGAGCTTCAGCTCCCTTCGGGGGCCTCGGACGGTCACCGCCGAATCAGACTCGGTCGACGTGGGAGCATCCGCGCCGTCCGGATCGAGCCGGGGACCCATGCGTCCTTGGGGTGAATCGGCGGGCCGGCCTCAACAGCCGGCCCGCAGTAGGGCAGCTTCCCAGCCCGAACCCGTCAGCTAACTCGGTAGGCGGTCTCTGTGGAAGAAGGAGAGCCGCCTCCAGTGGCGACCTCACGCGCCCTGCGCCGCCCTGCCCGCGCCCTCGTCCTGGCAGCTGTTGCCGCGCTCGGGTTCACTCTTGCCCCCGCCAGCAGTCATGCCGATCCGGTGGCGGTCGACCCCCCGGCGCCTGCCGCCGCTGAGCCCACGACCGCTGCGGACGCTCAAGAGCAGGTCGGCGCACTGAGCCACGAGCTCGAGATCGTCACCGAGCAGTACAACGACGCCCGCATCATGCTCGATCGGCGAGAGGCCGCCGCTTCGGTTGCCTCCGCCCGGCTGGTGCAGGTCCAGCGAGACATCTCCGAGCTCGACGGGCGGGTCCGCCAGGTGGCGCACAGTGCCTACACCGGGGACCAGCTCGCCGGCTTCACCGCCCTGATGACCAGCGGCTCGCCCCAGGAGTTCCTCGACCGGATCAACACCCTGGACGCGATTTCAGCACACAGCAACGGCCTCATCGCCGACTACAGCGATGCGCAGCAGCAGGCGCTCGATCTGTCCGCGCAGGCCGACCAGGCGCTGATCGCGGCCGAGGCCGCGGCCGCGGACGTGGAGGCGAAGAAGACCCTGATCGAGTCCGAGATGCCGGTGCTGGAGGCACTGCTGGCCACCCTCACCGAGGCGGAGCGGCAGGCGGCACTCGCCCTGGCTCACACCGCGGCGGTGACATCGACAGCCGACGACGGCTCCGACGAGCGCGCCGACCAGCCCGAGCGCGCCGACCGGTCCGAGCGCGAGGCACCCTCGGCCCCCCCGTCATCGGTCGTGGCACCGAGCCAGGCCGCGCAGATCGCGGTGGACACCGCGCTCGCGCAGCTCGGCGACCCCTATCTGTGGGCGGCGGCCGGGCCGGATTCCTTCGATTGCTCCGGTCTGACCATGTACGCCTATGCTGCGGCCGGCATCAACCTCCCGCATTCGAGCAGGATGCAGTCCACGACTGGTATGACCGTCTCGCGCGACCAGCTGCTGCCCGGTGACCTGCTGTTCTACTACAGCCCGGTCAGCCACGTCGGGATGTACATCGGCGACGGGCAGATCGTGCACGCACCGAACACCGGCAGCGTGGTGAGCATCCAGGACGCGTTCGCCAGCGGATGGGACTACAGCCACGCGCAGCGCATCGCGCTGCCCTGAGCGCCGGTCCGTCATCGCCGCAGGCAGCGAGCGCGGCCCGCGAACGCTGATCGTCACCAACGATTTCCCGCCGCGGACGGGTGGAATCCAGACATACGTCTATGCGCTGGCGTCCCGTCTGCCCGCCGACTCCATCGTCGTGTACGCCTCGGATCATCCCGGGGCCGCTGAGTACGACGCGGCAGCGCCGTTCCCGGTGATCCGCGACCGCAGCCGGGTGCTGCTCCCGACGGCGGGGGTCGGTCGTCGGGCCGCAGACATCGCCCGCTCGGAAGTTTGCACGACCGTCTGGTACGGCGCGGCCGCTCCATTGGGGCTGCTCACGCCCGGACTGCGCCGTGCCGGTGTCACCCGCTTCGTCGCCTCGACGCACGGACACGAGACCGGCTGGGCGGTGTTGCCGGCCGCGCGTTCCCTGTTGCGCCGGATCAGCCGCGACGTCGACGTCCTGACCCACATCACCGAGTTCACCAAGCGCGGTCTGGCACCGGCGCTGGCGCCGGGCACCGACCTGGTCTGGCTGCCTCCCGGGGTGGACACCGACCTGTTCCATCCCGGTGTGGATGGTGCTGGCGTGCGCGCTGCCCTTGGGCTGGCCGCTCGACCGACCGTGGTGTGCGTGTCCCGGCTCGTACGCCGTAAGGGGCAGGACGCGCTCATCACGGCCCTGCCACTCCTGCGCAAGACGGTTCCTGATGTCGCGCTGCTGCTCGTCGGCGCCGGCCCGGACCGGGCCCGGTTGCAGCGGCTGGCCGAACGCAGCGGCGTGGCAGCCGCGGTGCGGTTCTGCGGGGCCGTGCCGTGGACGGAGCTGCCGTCGTACTACGCCGCAGGGGACGTCTTCGCCATGCCGTGCCGGACCCGCCGGGGCGGCCTGGATGTCGAAGGACTCGGCATGGTCTACCTGGAGGCGTCCGCGCTCGGGCTGCCGGTCGTGGCCGGCAACTCCGGCGGCGCTCCCGAGGCGGTGCAGGACGGCCGAACCGGATACGTGGTTCACGACCCGCAGTCGGCTCCGGCGATCGCCCGTCGACTGCTCCCGCTGCTGACCGATCCTGGCCTCGCGGCACGGCTCGGCGCCGCCGGGCGGGACTGGGTGGAGCGTGAGTGGCGCTGGGATCTGCTCGCCGACCGGCTGGCCGGCCTGCTCAGCGGGCGTACAGCGCGCTGATGTCGTCGGCGTACTGCTTGAGTACGACGTTGCGCTTCACGCTCATCTTCGGCGTCAGCTCGCCACCTTCCTGGGTGAAGTCGACGGGCAGGATCCGGAACTTCTTGATGGCCTCGGCCGTGGACACCGCCCGGTTGGCCTCGTCCACCGCGGTCTGGATCTCCGCCCGCAGGTCGGCGTCCTCGGTCAGGTCGGCGACGGTGGCGTTCTCGGGCTTGCCGTTGGCCGCCTTCCACGGGCCGAAGGCGTCCGGGTCGATCGTGACGAGGCTGGCGATGAACGGCTGCTGGTCCCCGACTGCCATGCACTGGCTGACCAGGGGGTGGGAGCGCAGACGGTCCTCCAAGACCGAGGGGGCGACGTTCTTGCCGCCGGCGGTGACGATGATCTCCTTCTTGCGGCCGGTGATCTTCAGGAACCCGTCGTCGTCGAGGTCGCCGAGGTCGCCGGAGCGGAACCAGCCGTCCGCGGACAGCACCTCGCGGGTGGCGAGGTCGTTCTGCCAGTAGCCGCGCATGACGTGCGGACCCTTGAGCAGGATCTCGCCGTCATCGGCGATCCGCACCGAAACCCCCGGCAGCGGCTTCCCGACCGTTCCGACCTTGATGGCATCGCGCAGGTTGACCGTCGAGGCGGCTGAGGTCTCGGTGAGGCCGTAGCCCTCGTACACGGTCAGCCCGATGCCTCGGAAGAAGTGCCCGAGCCGGGCGCCCAGCGGAGCACCTCCGGACACCGCGGAATGGCAGCGCCCGCCGAGGGCGGCGCGCAGCTTGGAGTAGACGAGCTTGTCGAACACCGCGTGCTTGGCCTTGAGCGGGAGCCCGGGACCGCTGCGGTCCAGAGCCTCGGAATAGGCGATCGCGGTGTCCTCGGCGGCGTTGAAGATCTTGCCCTTGCCGGCGGCGTGCGCCTTCTGCTTGGAGGCGTTGTAGACCTTCTCGAAGACCCGCGGGACCGAAAGCAGGAATGTCGGCTTGAAGTCCGCCAGGTCCGCGATCAGATTCTTCACGTCCGAGGCGTGCCCCAGCTGGGCTCCGGTCTGTACGGCGCCGCACTGGATCAGCCGGGCGAACACGTGGGCCAGCGGCAGGAACAGCAGAGTCGAGCCCTGCTTGTTGAACAGCCCGGACAGGCCGGGGATGGCGTTGCTGATGTCGAAGAGGAGGTTGCCGTGCGTCAGCTCACAGCCCTTGGGCCGGCCGGTCGTACCGCTGGTGTAGATGATGCTGCACAGGCTGTCGCTGGTGGTGGCCCTGCGCCGTTCGGTGACCGCGTCGTCTCCGACGTCCGAGCCGGCCGTGCGCAGCTGGTCCAGTCCGCCGCCGTCGATCTGCCACAGCCGCTGCAATGCGGGGGCATCCGGCCGGGCGCCGTCGGCCAGTTCCTGATGCGCGACGGTCTCGACGACTGCTGCCACCGCCCCGGAGTCGGTGAGGATCCACTGGACCTGCTCGGCGCTGGAGGTTTCGTAGATAGGCACCGTGACCGCGCCGACCGTCCAGATCGCGTAGTCGACCAGGGTCCACTCGTAGCGGGTCTTGCTCATCAACGCCACCCGGTCACCGACCCCGACGCCTGCGGCGATGAAACCCTTGGCCAGGGCCGTCACGTCGTCGGCGAACTCCTTCGCGGTGACGTCGGTCCAGGCCCCGTCCCGGCGTACCGAGAACGCCGCGTGGTGCGGGTCGGAGGTTGCATTCTCGAACACCGGATCGCTCAGGTTGGCCTCGTGCGGGGTGGTGACGACGGCCGGGACGGCAAGCTCTCGCACGGTGGACCTCTCTGTTCGTTCCGCTGAGTGACCGCTGAATCTAGCGTCTCCGGATGAGGGAGGGGAGCCGCAGCGTCTCGAACAGGCCGGCGCCCGTGCTGCAATGGCCCGGTGCCGGGTATCGATCTCATCGACGAAGCGTTCGTCGTCGCGCCCATTGCCCAGGTAGCCGAGCAGGTGCGCGACCCGCAGCGGTGGCGGGCCTGGTGGCCCGATCTGCGCCTGACCGTCTTTCAGGACAGGGCCGATGCCGGGGTCCGCTGGAACATATCCGGCGCGCTGGTCGGCAGCATGGAGGTCTGGCTCGAACCCTGGGGTGACGGCGTGATCATCCACTACTACCTCCGGGCTGACCCCACCCGTCCAGTCTCTCCACGTCATGAACAGCGGGCTCGGGCGTTGCGAGCCAAGCAGATCTTCTGGCGGCTCAAGGACGACCTGGAGGGCGACCGCCCGCCCGGTTGCGGGCAGTTGCCCGCGTGACCTCATCGGTGTCAAAACCCAGGATCGGTGTGGCCGTGGGGCTGGTGGCGGTGTTGGCGGTGACGGTCGCCGTGGTGGTCGCGGTCCGCTCCGGCAACAGAACGGCGGCTGACCCCGGCGTACCGCACGACGTCGCCAGCCCCGGCGGCTCGACGCTTCCCGACGGGTTCACCGTGCCCGAAGGCGCGCAGCTGATCGGTACGCCGCTGGAGTACGAAACTGTGGACGACGGCGCCAGCTCCTGGACTGCGATCCTGTCGGTGACCGGCGACCCGATCGAGACCTGGTCGGCCATGTTGGCCGAACTCTTCAGTGTGCTGCGCGTCCCCAACGATGCGAGCGATGCGCTGGGATGTGCGACGTACGACGTGTTCTTCGAGTGCGTGATCACCCGCGTCCGGAACGAGCCTGCCCCGGCGACATCGTTGCAGGTGACCCTCGAGATGGGGCCCGTTCCAGGGGATGTCACCGGCCAGTACTCCCTGATCGCCTCTGCGCAGCGAACCGACACTCCGACCGACCTTGGTTCGAGACCATGGTCGGGAGGACCGGCACCCTCACCCCCGCCGGCCCGGGTCAGACCCGGCGTTGGCGACCCGCTGGCACCGGAGACGGTTGCCTACGACGGGGACAACGAGAGGTACGTGCTGCTGGCGGGCACCGAGTTGCTGGTGCAGTTCTCGCCGGGCAGCGTCACCGGCGGCTTCGGCGTACTGCTCCGAGTCAGCCCTGGCGCCGACGTACAGGAGATTGCCGCGGCGTATGCGGAGCAGGCCCGGCAGTTCGACGCACCGACGCGACGGCGGGTCACAACGAACGAGAACTCGACGGTGTACGGCTACGTCCCGTCCGGAGGCGCCGGCGGCTATCAGGGCGAGGTGTACGGCCTCGATTCCGACAGTGGAGACGACTACATCTATTACACCTTGTTCAACGACTGAGCGGTCGCCGCGGCCCCGGCCGGTGACGGTACGGTGCTTGCATGGCCGACCAGTCCACCCAGTCGATCTCCATCGACGCGGCGCCCGGGCAGATCATGGCGGTCATCGCGGATTTCCCCTCCTATCCGGAGTGGGCGGGTTTCGTGCAGAGCTGCGAGGTGCTGGACGCCACACCCAACGGGCGGGCCCGGCAGGTCCGTTTTCTGCTCGATGCCGGCGTGGTCAAGGACGACTACGTCCTGGAGTACGACTGGTCCCCGGACGAGTCCCGAGTCGACTGGCACCTGGTCCGCGGGCAGATGCAGAAGTCGCAGACCGGGTCCTACCAACTGCAACCGGCCGGGGAAGCGACCGAGGTGACGTACACCCTCGCGGTCGACCTCAGCATCCCGATGCTGGGGATGTTCAAGCGCAAGGCCGAGAAGGTCATCATGGACACCGCGCTCAAGGAGTTGAAGAAGCGGGTTGAGGAGTAGCCACGTGCGGGTGGTCCTGTTCACCGGCAAAGGTGGCGTCGGCAAGACCACGATGGCCGCTGCCACGGCGGCCCTCGTCGCCGCCCAGGGCCAGAAGGTGCTGCTCGTCTCCACCGACCGCGCGCACTCCCTTGCCGACGCACTCCGAATGCCGCTGGGCTCCGAGCCGGTAGAGATCGATCCGGGGCTGTCTGCGCTGCAGCTCGACGCGCTGGCCAGGTTCGAGCAGGGCTGGTCGGTACTGCGTCGCTACCTCGTCGACCTGCTCGGCGGCGCAGGCATCGGTGCAGTGGCGGCCGAGGAACTCACGCTGCTGCCCGGAGCGGAGGAGATCCTGGCGCTGAGCGCCGTTCGCGACCACGCCGCCAGCGGGCAGTGGGATGTCGTCGTCGTGGACTGCGCCCCGACCGCTGAAACGCTGCGTCTGCTGGCGCTGCCCCGGGCGTTGCAGTGGTACCTGGAGCGGGTGCTGCCTACGCACCGGCGGATGGTGCGCGGACTGGCTCCCCTTCTCGGCGGCGCGACGCGCCCGGCCGACGCCGTCGTCGATGCCGTGTCGCAGCTGTCCGCCGAGCTGCTCGGCGTACAGGCCCTCCTCGATCATGACGGAACATCGGTGCGCCTTGTACTCACCGCCGAGGCGGTGGTGCTGGCCGAGGCGCGGCGCGCCGCGACCACCCTGGCGCTGTTCGGCCACCGGCTGGACTCGGTGCTCGTCAACCGGCTGATCCCCGGCGGCGGTGACGCCTGGCGGGCGACCTGGGCCGCGGCGCAGTCCGCCGTCCTGACCGATGTGGAGACATCCTTCCCGGGCCTGCCCGTACGACGCGCGGCGTACCAGGGGGCGGAGCCGATCGGCCTGCCGGCGCTGGTCGCGATGGGCGCCGACCTCTACGGGACCGAGGATCCGCTGGCTGACCCGCCGGCGGGTGACCTGCTCGACGTACGCCGAACGCCCGACGACGAGGGCGAGCGCTTCGAGTTGACCATCGCCCTGCCACACGCCGAACGGGATGCCGTCGAGCTGGCCCGCAGCGGCGACGAGCTCGTGGTGACCGTGGGCGGTTACCGCCGCCAGCTCGCGCTGCCCGGTGTGCTCGGCCGCTGCCAGGTCACCGGCGCTGACCTGGCGCAGGGCCGGTTGCGCGTCGTCTTCCGCCCGGATCCCGATTTGTGGCCCACCGCATGACCGAGCACGGATCACTGGCCGAGGAGGCCCGCCGCCTCGCCGAGGCCTTCTCGGACTGGAGCCACGACCACAGCATTGGACTAGCCGCCGGCGCCGGTACGTCGCCCGAGTGCCGCTACTGCCCGCTCTGCCAGCTGATCGCCGTCGTACGCGGGCAGCAGCCCGAGGTGAGCGCGCGGCTGCTCGAGTCCGGAGCTGCCTTCCTGGAGGCGCTGCGGGCACTTGTGACGCCCGCCGGCGGTCCTGGTGCGGCGCCGGGGAGGGTGCAGCACATCGATGTCGACTGAGCGCAGTTCCGCCGGGCTGGCCATCGGGGTGGACATCGGCGGCAGCAAGGCAGCTGCGGGCGTGGTCGACACGCACGGGCACGTCATCGAGTGCGTACGCCGCCCCACTCCGCGCATGGACGCCGCGCTGACCGAGGACGTCATCGCCGACCTCGTCCGCGACCTGTCCGGCCGCTACGACGTGGACGCAGTGGGCGTCGGAGCGGCCGGCTGGGTCGCCGCCGACCGGGCCACAGTGCTGTTCTCCCCGCACCTGGCCTGGCGTGACGAGCCGTTGCGCGATGCTCTGCGCTCCCGCCTCGGCATCCCGATCTGGATCGAGAACGATGCCAATGCGGCGGCCTGGGCCGAATACCGTTTCGGCGCCGCCCGCGGCGAGCGGGTCGTGCTGTGCGTCACGCTCGGGACCGGAATCGGCGGCGGGCTCGTGTTGGACGGCTCGTTGTTCCGAGGCGCTTTCGGGGTGGCGGGGGAGTGGGGGCACATGCGGGTCGTGCCTGGCGGGCGCCGCTGCGCCTGCGGGAACCGCGGCTGCTGGGAGCAGTACGCCAGTGGCCGCGCCCTGGCCCACGACGCCCGCGAACTCGCCGAGAGCTCCCCTTTCGCCGCTCGCCGGCTGCTCGAACTGGCCGGGCACGCCGGCGCGCTGGAGGGCACGCATGTGACGGCGGCGGCGCAGGAGGGCGACCCGGCCGCGCTCGAACTCGTCTCCGAGGCCGGAGGGTGGCTGGGCCAGGGCATCGCCGACCTCGCCGCGATCCTGGACCCCGCCGTGGTCGTGGTCGGAGGTGGTGTCTCCGAGCTCGGCGACCTGCTGCTCGGTCCCGCCCGCGAGCGCTACGCCGCCGTACTGTCCGGACGCGGATTCCGCCCCCAGCTGGTCATCAAGGCGGCGCAGCTCGGTGCCGCCGCGGGGTTGGTGGGGGCAGCCGACCTGGCCCGCCGATCCGCCGCCGAGTCCTCATGATCATGGGGTTTGATCGGTCAGGACCGGCCAAACCCCATGATCACGCCGGCGGCGTGTAGTCCGGCACCAGCTCACGCACGAGCTGCTCGAGGAACAGCCCGATGTCGGTGACGATGCCCACCGCCTGGGCGCTGCCCCTGTCGGCCAGCTTGGTGACGGTGGCCGGGTTGATGTCCACGCAGACCAGCGGAATGGCCGCCGGCAGCAGGTTCCCGGTCGCGATCGAGTGCAGCATCGTGGCGACCATGATCGCGAAGCCGACGCCGGCCAGGCCCGCCCGCATCGCCCGCTGCCCCTCGATGACGTCGGTGTAGACGTCGGGCAGCGGGCCGTCGTCGCGCACGGAGCCGACCAGGACGAACGGCTTGTCGGCCCGGACCATCGCGTGCATCACCCCGCCGGTCAGCACCCCCTGCTCGACCGCGGCGGCGATCGAGCCGCAGCCCCGGATGGTGTTGATGGCGCGGATGTGGTGCTCGTGCCCGTGCGGAACGCCCGAGCCTTTCGCCAGGTCCACCCCCAGCGAGGTCCCGAACAGGGCGGACTCGATGTCGTGGGTCGCCAGCGCGTTGCCGGCGAAGAGCACGTCGACGTACCCCGCCTCGACAAGGGCCACCATCGCCGGCGCGGCGCCGGTGTGCACGATCGCCGGCCCCCCGACCCACAGCACCTTCCGGCCGGCTGCCGTGACCTCACGCATCTGGGCGGCGATCTGCCGAACCAGCAGCGCCTGCGGCTTCTCGCTGGAGACCGCCGAGGACATGAACCCGAAGGAGTCGGCGGCCTGGGCCGCCTCGGGCAGCGTCACCCGTACGCCGGTGGCTCCGCAGACAATCTGCGCGCCGGCCGGCACGTCGGAGACGGGGATCGTGCGTACCGCGCTGTCCTCGACGAGCAGCCCGCAATCCATCTCCGGGTTCTGCACGTCGAGCCAGTGCCCGGACAACCGCACCGCGGTGGCCAGGTTGGTCGTGGAGTAGAAGTCCGCCGGGAACACGCCGTCGGCGGGGGCCGGGCTGGTGCGGGCGTCACCGGGGTCGACCATGTTGGCGCCGTGGATCTGGATGCGCATCAGGATGCGCTGCAGACGCTCGTCATCGTCGGCGCTGATCTCCATCCGCACGTAGGACTCGTCGTCGTGCTGCCGCCCGAGATCGATCCGGGAGATCCGGTAGTCACCGCCGTACTCGCGGACGTCGTCGAGGATGCGGGCCAGCACGCCGCTATCCATAACGTGACCGGTGACCTCGACCGTCTCGGTGAGCTGCACTCGAACCTCCTTCGTCGCGCATCTGCGCGCCGACGGCAGGGTAGATGACCGCCGGCGGGCTCAGACCACCGCGCCGTCGTCGGGGCCTTCGTCGAACGGCGGGCGTTCGCGCATCCGGTACACGAGCATCCCGACACCGGCCACGATTCCGAGGACACCAAGGACGAAACTCGCATCGGCGCCGAGATCGAGAACGCCGGGTGCGACGAGGAACATCGCCCCCGCGGCGATCAGGACGAGCGCGTACAGCGTCGCCGCCTGCAGTTGCGGGACCGGCGGCGGTGGCGGCGGCAGGTAGTGGTCGTCGGGATTGTCGCGGCGGTGGTCGGCCGCCTCTTCGCGTCGCGTCCGCGGCCCGTCGCCGGCGGCGCGCAGTCGCCGGTCGTCGTCGTCGGCGACTTCCGGTGCGGCACTCGACCCCGACCGGCCGGGGTCCTGATCGTTGTCCTCGTTCACCGGCCACGGCGGCACGGGTGCGACACTGGCCCGGTCGTAGTCGGCCACGATCTGCGCCCAGAGTCGTTCCTCGTCCAACCCGTCGACCTCGTCTTTGCCGGAACGACGTGTCGGCGTCGGCGTCGGCGCCGCGTGCAGGACGTCGTCGTCGGCGTGCTCGACGATGAGCGAGTGCGCGTCGGGGCGGGCGGACTTGTCGACCCAGAGCCGATCGCTCGGCGGACTGGGCAGGGAGACCGCCCGCGTGTAGGAGTCGACGTCGGAGGTCGGTTCGAGGTAGGCGGCGATCCCGGCATCGCGGAGCAGGTCGAGCAGGTGTTCACCGACCCGCGGGTCGACGTCGCGCAACGGCACGAACGACGAGGCGTCCAGCCCGTTGTCGCGTCGGCCGCGTCGTGACCCTCCGGACATCACTAGTCCACGGTCCGGCGGCTGTGGGCGTGGATCCAGGCCACACTCGCCTCGAAGATCGCGGGCGCATCATTGTCCAGCGTCGCGACGTGGTAGCTGTCTTCCAGCAGCCGCTCCTCAACGTCCGAACTGTGCACACCCTCGATCAGCAACCGGCCGGACAACGGCTCGACGACATGGTCCTCGCGGCTGCGGAACAACAGGATCGGCTGGTCGACGTCGGCCAGATCGGCGCGCGTGGTGGCCCAGAACTCCTGCAGCGAGTGCGCAGCCTTGAGCGGTAGCCGGTCGTAGGCGACCTCTCGGCTGCCCGCCTTCTTGATGTCGTTCGCGACTCCGGGCCGGGAACCGAGCACCCGTTTCAGCACGGGCAGCAGCTTGACGTCCCACCGGTCGGTGCCGAGGGACGGGTTGACCAGAATCAGACCGGACACTGCCGCGCCGTGCTGCTCGGCCAGCCTGATCGCCAGCGTCCCTCCCATCGACAGCCCGCCGAGGAAAACCTCGTCGCAGCGGGCTCGGAGCGCTGACAGCGCGCGGTCCACCTCGGCGTACCAGTCCGGCCAGCGGGTGTCGTTCATGTCCTGCCATCGGGTGCCGTGCCCGGGCAGCCGTGGGCAGGCCACCGAGAAGCCGTTCGCGGCCAGATGATCGCCCCAGGGACGCAGGCTTTGCGGGCTGCCGGTGAACCCGTGGCAGAGCAACACGCCTACCGGCCCACCTTCGTGATGGAAGGGTTCGGCGCCGGGCATGATGGGCATGCCGGCAATGCTCCCACGTCATATCGGCGCGACGCGGGTGTCGTCTGGACCGCTCAGCGTTGTGCATGTGGAGTCGCCCTCTCTAGGGTGAGCTGACACGAAGGGAAGGTGCGCCGCCGGTGTTCTACTGGATCCTCAAAGCGATCCTGACGCCGATCCTGCGCACGGTGTTCCGCCCCCAGGTCGAGGGGCTGGAGAACATCCCGGAGAAGGGTGCGGCGATCCTCGCGCCGAGCCACATGGCCTTCTGCGATTCGGTGTTCCTTCCCTTGATGGTGCCTCGCCGGGTCACGTTCCTGGCCAAGAGCGAGTACTTCACCGGCAAGGGGATCAAGGGCTACGTCACCCGCCTCTTCATGCGCGGCATCGGGATGGTGCCCATCGACCGGACCAGTGGCTCCGCAGCCAAGGCGGCGATGCAGACCGGTGTCCGCATCCTCGGCGAGGGGAAGCTCCTGGGCGTCTACCCGGAGGGCACCCGCAGCCCGGACGGCCGGCTCTATCGCGGCAAGACCGGAGTGGCCCGGATGGCGCTGGACGCCCGCGTGCCCGTGATCCCGGTGGTCATGAGTGGCACGGACAAGGTGCAGCCCGTCGGTCGGATCATCCCGCGCATCCACCGGATCCGGATCCGGATCGGAGCCCCGCTGGACTTCAGCCGGTACGACGGGCTGTCCGGCGACCGCTTCGTCGAACGCTCGATGACCGACGAGATCATGTACGAGTTGATGATGCTGTCCGGTCAGGAATACGTCGACATGTACGCCGCCAAGGTCAAGCTCGAGATGGACAAGTCCGGCCAGAGCGCTCCGGAGGCAGTTGCGAAGATGCGCAATCGGACCCGCTTAGCAGCGTGAACCGCCGCTGCTGGCTCGCGGCACGAACACAATCCCTGTATGTGCCGTACTGGTCAAGCCCTCGCGGAGGTATCGCTCAGCCAGCGCTGTGACGGCACGGGCCGCTCATGGACGGTGACGAGCCGGTAGGCGGAAACTGGAACTCCGACGCGGACAGCCGCGGATCCGGAGCACCCTGACCGGACGCCGTGATCGGCGGCGGCCGACCATGATCGTCACCTGGCCACACAATGGGTGCCGACACGCCGGCGAACGGCGGCGACACGCCGACTTTGTCCACCGCTGCGCCGGGCAATGTGTGGCCTGGTGACGATCTTGGAAGGTGACTGGGGCCCCGCAGACACTACGGATCTCGGGGCGCGTCCCAGGCGAGCGCGCGGGAGACGGCTTCGCGCCAGCGTGCGTGCCGGCCGTCCTCGCGAGCGCCGGGGGTCGGCTCGAACCGGCGGTCCTCCCGCCAGGTCGCAGCCAGCTCGTCGGTCGATGACCACAGGCCAACAGCCAGTCCGGCGAGGAACGCGGCGCCGAGCGCCGTCGTCTCGGTGACCGGTGGCCGGCGGACCGGCACGCCGAGCTGATCGGCCTGCAGCTGGCAGAGCAGGTCGTTGGCCGAACCGCCGCCGTCGGCGGACAGCTCCGGTACGGCGATCCCCGCGTCGGCCACCATCACGTCGACGACATCGCGGACCTCGAACGCGATCGCCTCCAGGGTCGCTCGGGCCAGATGCGCCCGCGTCGTACCGCGGGTGATTCCGACGATCGTGCCTCGGGCGTGCGGGTCCCAGTCGGGGGCGCCGAGGCCGGTCAGCGCGGGGACGAAGTACACCCCTCCGGTGTCCGGTACGGTCGCCGCCAGAGCCTCGATCTCCTCGGCCCGGTCGATCAGCCCGAGCCCGTCCCGAAGCCACTGCACGGCGGCCCCGGTCACGAAGATCGCACCCTCCAGGGCGAACACCGGCCCGTCACCGAGGTCCCATGCCACGGTCGTGAGCAGTCCGGCCGAGGAGCGGACCGGCGTATTCCCAGTGTTGGCCAGCACGAAGGAGCCGGTGCCGTACGTGCATTTCGACTGCCCCTGGCCGAAGCAGACCTGGCCGAACAGGGCCGCCTGCTGGTCGCCGGCGATGCCCGCAATCGGCAGGTCGAGACCGAGGAAAGCCGACGGATCGGTGCGCCCGAGCTCACCGGAGGAGGCCACCACCTCGGGCAGCGAACCCAGCGGTACACCGAACAGCTCGCACAACTCGCCCGACCAACTGCCCGCGCCGATGTCGTAGAGCAGCGTCCGGCTCGCGTTGGATGGATCTGTCACGTGCCGGGCGCCGGCGGTGAGCCGGGCGACGATGTAGGAGTCGACGGTGCCGATGGCCACCGAACCGTCGAGGACACCGCTCCACGCGCGCTCGTCGTGCTCGGCGAGCCAGGTCAGCGTGGTTGCGGTGAAGTAGGGATCCAGCCGCAGCCCGGTCAGTTCGCGGACCCGGGCCTCGTGCCCGCTCGTGCGCAGCCGTTCACAGATCTCCGCCGTGCGCCGGTCCTGCCAGACGATCGCGGGTCGGGGTGCCTGCAGGCTGCGGCGGTCCCAGAGCACCGCCGTCTCACGCTGGTTCGTGACGCCGACCGCGACCGGCGCGTGCGGGCTTGCGCCGACCGCGGCTCGACTGGCCGACAGGGTTGCCGACCAGATGTCCTCCGGCTCGTGTTCCACCCAGCCCGGCCGCGGAAAGCGCTGCAGGAACTCCGCGTAGCCGCGCCCCAGCACCTCGCCGTCGGCCCGGACGACCAGTGCGGTCACGCCCGTCGTACCGGCGTCGATGGCGAGGACGGAGGCGGCTGGGCTACCAGGCATGGCCGAACCGTACGGTGAGGGCCGTGCGCAGGTACTTCTACGACACCGAGTTCATCGAGGATGGCGAGACCATCGAGCTGGTCTCGATCGGTGTCGTCGACGAGACCGGCCGGGAGTTCTACGCGGTGTCCACCGCCTTCGACCCGGAGCGGGCCATCCCGTGGGTACGGCGCAACGTCCTGCCTAAGCTGCCCTCGCCCGCGGATCCGGCCTGGCGATCGCGGGAGCGGATCCGCGACGACCTCATCGCATTCTTCGTCGAGCCGGGCGAGGCGGTCGAACTCTGGGCCTGGTACGCCGCCTACGACCATGTGGCGCTGTGCCAGCTGTGGGGCCCGATGACCGCGCTGCCCAGAGAGATTCCCCGTTTCAGCCACGAGTTGCGGCAGCGGTGGGAGGATCTGGGCCGCCCGGAACTGCCCCCGTCGCCGGCGGACCAGCACGACGCCTTGGCCGATGCACTTCATAATCTGGCTCGCTGGCAGGCTATGCAGCGGTGAATCGGGTCAGGCTCGAGAGGATCGTCACATGCGCATCGGTGTGCTCACGGGGGGCGGGGACTGCCCCGGTCTCAATGCCGTCATCCGTGCGGTAGTCCGCAAAGGCGTCGGCGTCTACGGACAGGAGTTCGTCGGCTACCGCGACGGCTGGCGGGGCCCGATGGACGGCGACACGATGCCGCTGACGGTGTCCACCGTGCGGGGCATCCTGCCACGCGGCGGGACCATCCTCGGCTCGTCCCGGACCAACCCGTTCAGGTCCCCCGACGGGGTCGAGCGGATCCAGGCGACCCTCGCCGAGCACGGTGTCGATGCCCTGATCGCCATCGGCGGAGAAGACACCCTCGGGGTGGCCAAACGGCTGCACGACGAGCAGGTGCGCGTGGTCGGCGTACCCAAGACGATCGACAACGATCTGGGCGCGACGGACTACACCTTCGGTTTCGACACGGCGGTCGGGATCGCGATGGAGGCGATCGACCGGCTGCACACGACGGCGGAGAGCCACCACCGCGCGCTGGTGGTCGAGGTGATGGGCCGCCACGCCGGCTGGATCGCGCTGCATGCCGGTCTCGCCAGCGGCGCGAACGTCATCCTGGTCCCGGAGCGGCCGTTCAAGATCGACGAGGTCGTCGCCTACGTCGAGCGGCGGTTCGAGACGAAGTACGCCTGCATCGTCGTCGTCGCCGAGGGTGCCACCCCCGCCGAGGGTGACATGAGCCTGGTCACCGGTGACGTTGACGCGTTCGGCCACGTGCGGCTCGGGGGGGTCGGGCAGCGGCTGGCCGAGGAGATCGAGGCGCGCACCGGCAAGGAGGCGCGCGTCGTCGTACTCGGTCACATTCAGCGAGGGGGTACGCCGACCGCGTTCGACCGGGTGCTCGCCACCAGGTTCGGCCTGCACGCGATCGACGCCGTACAGGACCAGGACTGGGGGGTGATGGTGGCGTTGCGCGGCACCGACATCGTGCGGGTGCCACTTGCCGAGGCCACCCGGGAACTCAAGACTGTCCCGGACCATCGCCTGGCCGAAGCCGAGGTCTTCTTCGGCTAGCGGAGACCCACGACGCCTGCCGCGTCGGGCACTACATGCCGCAAGTCCGGTACTTCGGCGAAGGCCCGGTCAGCTGAAACCAGGGTGTCGGAGTGCTGAATGGCGAGCGCCGCCAAGAGGGCGTCGAACGAGCCCAGCCCCGGTGTCGCCACGTACAGCTTGAACGCCTCGCCGAGGATGTCCTCGTCGAGTCGCACCAGCGGTGACAGCAATTGCAGGTATGCCGTTGCGAGTTCGACTGCGTCCTCTCGGCTGCGGCGGCGGCTACGCACGTGCAGGAACTCCTGGATGACCTCGATGGTGGTGCTCGCCCTGACGGCACCGCTGCTGATTGCGCCGAGCAGGTGGCGGCAGGGTTCGCGCAGGCTGTGTTCGGTACCGACGGCGTAGGAGAGCACCGTCGTGTCGAGCAGGATCACCCGTGTCGGCCGTGCAGCGCGTCGAGTTCGGATCGCAGGTCACGGGGGTCATCGGGCAGCGGCATCGGGTCGGCCGCCAGTAGCCGGGCTAGTGCGGCGCTGCGTGCCTCGTCCGCACCGTGCGGCACGGTCCGGTCGATGGCCTCCCTGATGACGGCTGCCACCGAGACACCGCGTCGCTCGGCCAGTGCCGAAATCCGGCGGTAGCGATCGTCGTCGAGCAGGATCTGAAGGCGGCGCTCAAACATAAGCCTACGTTAGCATGCACATAACACCTGCGGCGGCCGGCGCCGTGCGGCTGACTGCGCGCTGTGCTCGTGCCGCCGGCGGCCGGTTGCTGGCGTGGCAGCCAGCGGCCTTACCCTGGGAGACGTGACACCAGATCTGGACGGCTGGCGGGCACTGCCGGCAAGCCAGCAGCCGTCCTGGCCGGACGAGGCGGTGCTGCGCGCCGTACTGGCGACCATGCAGACGGTCCCCCCGATCGTGGCCCCCGCCGAGGTCGACTCGCTCCGGGCGAAGTTGGCCGAGGTGGCCAACGGCCGGGCGTTCCTGCTGCAGGGTGGGGACTGCGCGGAGACCTTCGACAACAACACCGAGCCGCACCTGCGCTCGACCACCCGCACCCTGCTGCAGATGGCCGTCGTCCTCACCTACGGCGCGAGCATGCCGGTGATCAAGGTGGGCCGGATCGCCGGGCAGTACGCCAAGCCACGCTCGTCCGACCTCGATGCCCTCGGCCTGGTCTCCTACCGGGGGGACATGGTCAACTCGCTGGAGGCGAGCCCCGAGGCCCGGGTCCACGATCCGCACCGGCTGGTCCGCGCCTACGCCAACTCCGCGGCCGCGATGAACATGATCCGCGCCTACGCCCACGGTGGCCTGGCCGACCTGCATGCGGTCCACGATTGGAACAACGAGTTCGTCACCCGCTCCCGGGCGGGCGTGCGCTACGAGACGATCGCCCGGGAGATCGACCGCGCACTGGCGTTCATGGCAGCCTGCGGGGTCAACGACGAGGCGTTGCGCAGCGTCGACCTCTACAGCAGCCACGAGGCGCTGATCCTGGAGTACGAGCGCGCTCTCACCCGCCCCGAGGACGGGACGCCGTACGACCTGTCCGGTCACTTCCTCTGGGTGGGGGAGCGCACCCGCCAGCTCGACGGCGCGCACATCGCGTTCGCGGCCATGATCGCCAACCCGATCGGGGTCAAACTCGGACCTGGCGCCACGCCGGAGGTGGCGGTCGAACTGGTCGAGCGGCTCGATCCCGACAACACGCCGGGCCGGCTCACCTTGATCAGCCGGATGGGCAACGGCCGGGTCCGCGACGTCCTGCCGGCGATCATTGAGAAGGTCGAGGGGACCGGGCATCGCGTGGTGTGGCAGTGCGACCCGATGCATGGCAACACCGTCGAGTCCTCCACCGGCTTCAAGACCCGCCACTTCGACCGCGTCGTCGACGAGGTGATGGGCTTCTTCGAGGTGCATCGCGCCCTGGGCACCCATCCCGGGGGGATCCACGTGGAACTGACGGGCGAGAACGTCACCGAGTGCCTCGGCGGGGCCGAGGACATCAGCGACGCCGACCTGTCCGGTCGGTATGAGACCGCCTGCGACCCGCGGCTCAACACCGGCCAGTCACTCGAACTCGCGTTCCTCGTCGCGGAGATGCTGCGTGGCTGAGCGCAGCTCCGCAAGCGTCGCCGGGCAGGTGGTAGATCCAGTCGTCGACCTGCGATCGGACACGGTTACCCAACCGACCCCGGCGATGCGGCAGGCGATGGCCGAGGCCGAGGTCGGTGACGACGTGTACGCCGAGGACCCGACGGTCAACGCGCTGGAGGCCGAGGTCGCGGCACTGTTCGGGCACGAGGCGGCGCTGTTCGTGCCCACGGGCACGATGGGTAACCAGATCAGCCTGCGGCTGCTCGCCGAACCAGGCCAGGAGATCCTCTGCGACAGCGACGCGCACATCGTCACCTACGAGATGGGGGCGGCGGCGGCGCTGTTCGGCCTCGGCACCCGTACCGTCCCGGGTCCGAACGGCCGGTTCGAGATCGATGACTACGTCCATCAGGTGCGGGCCCCGGACTGGCACACCGTGCGTACGGCGGTGATCGCGGTGGAGAACACGCACAACCGCGGTGGCGGGTCGATCCAGCCGTTCGACCGGCTCAAGGCACTCCGGGCGTATGCCGACGAGGTTGACGTGTCGCTGCACTGCGACGGGGCGCGGATCTGGAACGCCCACGTCGCCACCGGCACCGGCCTGGCCGAGTACGGCGCCGTGTTCGACACCCTGTCGGTGTGTCTGTCCAAGGGTCTCGGGGCGCCAGTGGGCTCGGTGATCGTGTCCAGCAGCGAGCGCATCGCAGCCGCCCGGATCCTGCGAAAGCGTCTCGGCGGAGGCATGCGGCAGGCCGGGATACTGGCAGCGGCCGGCCGACACGCCATCGCACATCACCTCGACCGGCTGGCCGAGGACCACGCCCGGGCGCGGCGGCTGGCCGCAGCGCTCACCGGCCACGCCCGTGCCGATCCCGAGACGAACATCGTCGTACTGGACGTTGACGGCAACGCGCACCAGGTGGCCGCCGCCGCCCGCCAGGACGGCGTGTTGGTCTCGGTGGTGAGCCCGACCAGGATCCGGCTCCTCACCCACCTCGACATCGCCGACGAACAGGTCGACCGGGCAGAGGCGGTGCTCAGCGAGATACTGGGACGGGAGACGACGTGACAGCGACGCCGCGGATGACGCTGACGGCCGCCGTGCTCGATGCGCCCGATCCCCGCGCGTTGGCGGCCTTCTACCGCGAGTTGCTGGGCTGGCCGGTGGGGACGGACGAGCCCGACTGGGTGACTCTCCGCCCGCCCGACGGCGGGGCTGGGTTGTCGTTTCAGACCGAGGGCGCCTACGTCAGGCCGACCTGGCCGGCCGGACCCGGCGACCAGCAGATGATGCTGCACCTCGACATCGAGGTCGACGATCTCGATGTCGCAGGAGCGCATGCGATCAGCGCGGGGGCGGTCCTTGCCAACAGCCAGCCCCAGGCTGACGTGCGGGTCTACCTCGACCCTGCGGGGCACCCGTTCTGCCTCTGGGTGGGTGGGTAGGCCACCGGCCGGCTACGCGGAGGGCTGCTCGACCAATTGCGCGAGATACAGCGGCTCGCCGAGCGCCGCGATCAGTTCCAGCTGGGTCTCCAGGTAGTCGATGTGGTGCTCCTCGTCGGCGAGGATCTCCTCGAAGATCCGGGCCGTGGTGATGTCGCCGACTCTGCGGCAGTAGTCCACCGCGGGCCGCAGTCGACCCACCACCTCCAGCTCGACCTTCATGTCGCAGTCGAACTGCTCCTTGACCGACTGCCCGATGCGCAGCGCCAGCAGCCGCTGGTAGTTCGGCAGGCCTTCCAAGAACAGGATGCGATCGGTGAGCACCTCGGCGTGGCGCATCTCGTCGATGGATTCAGCGCGGGTGTGGGCAGCGAGTTTGGGGTAGCCCCAGTTCTCCTGCATCTTGGCGTGCAGGAAGTACTGGTTGATGGCCGTCAGCTCGCTGGTCAGCTGCTCGTTCAGCAGCTCCAGAACGCGCGCGTCACCCTGCATGGAGCCTCGATTCGACAGAGCCGGGAGTGATCAGGCGGACAATGCTACGGCGTGGGCGGTCAGGTGCCCGGCGTCGGCGCTTGCCAGTCGCTCGCAGATTCTCAGCACGCAGCCGCCGCAGGTGGTCCCGGCACCGGTGCGGTCGCCAACGTCGTCCTCGGTCGTGGCACCGTCGGCTATCGCTGCCGCGACCTGCCGCTCGGTCACCGCGTGGCAGATGCAGACGTACACGCTCTGATCCCTTCCGCGGCAGTAAGGCCCTCCTAAGTTAGCCCAGCCTCTCCTAAGCGGGCAAGGGGGCGGCCAGCGTCCGTCCCATCAGCGCCGGCATTGTCTGCAGTACGGCGGCAAGTTCGGCCAGGCTCTCACCGACAAGGGCCTGCGCCCCGTCCACCAACGCCGCCTCCGGATGCGCGTGTACGTCGACGATGAGGCCGTCGGCGCCGGCGGCAATCCCGGCCCGGGCCAGGGGCAGCACGAGGTCGCGCCGGCCGGCGGCGTGTGAGGGGTCCACGATGATCGGCAGGTGGCTCATGGCCCGGATCATCGGCACCGCCGCCACGTCGAGTGTGTTGCGGGTGGCTGTCTCGTAGGTGCGGATGCCGCGCTCGCACAGGACGATGTCCAGGTTCCCGCGCTGCGCGATGTACTCGGCGGCCATCAGCCACTCCTCATACGTCGCGGTCAGCCCGCGCTTGAGCAGGACCGGTCTGCCGACCCCGCCGACCGCTTGCAGCAGCGTGAAGTTCTGCATGTTGCGGGCACCCACTTGGAGCATCGCGGCGTGCTCGGCCACCACATCCACGTCGGCCGCGTCCACGACCTCGGTGACGGCGGGCATCCCCACCTCGGCGCTCACCTCGGCCAGGATCCGCAGCCCCGCCAGCCCGAGACCCTGGAAAGCGTACGGCGATGTGCGCGGCTTGTAGGCCCCGCCGCGCAGCAGCGCGGCACCGGCCTCCCGCGCCATCCGGGCGGCAGCGAGGGTCTGCTCCGGCGTCTCCACCGCGCACGGCCCGGCGATGAGCGTCACCGTGTCCGGACCGATGGGGACCCCGCCGACCATCACCGTCGACGTGCCTGCGTGGTGCTCCTGGCTGACGAGCTTGTACGGCGAGGTGATCCGCACGACCTCCGCGACGCTCGGCAGCTGGCCGAGGTCGATGCTGGCAAGCACCCGTTCGTCCCCGACGACCCCGACGATCGTGCGATTGACACCGCGTGACACGAACGCCTCACCGCCGGCTGCCTCGACGTGGGCGATCACCTCGGCAACATCACTGTCACCCCCTGCGGGGGCCATCACGATGACCACGACGACCTCAGAACGTCGCGAGCAGTGAGATGGTGGAGCCGCGCAGGGCCATGTCGCCCCCGCCGGGATCCTGCAGGGTCACCGTCCCGTCGGAACACAGGAAACACGTGCTGTCGACGACGAACCCCGCGCCCTCCAGGATCGCCGTGGCCTCCGACAGCGGGAAGCCGTCGACATCGGGCACCAGCACGAGATCAGGCCCCTTGGACACGACGATCGTCACCGTCGTCCCCCGGACGACGGGCTCGACATCCGGGGCCGGGTCCTGACGGATCACCAGGCCCTCGTCCACGTCGTTGCTGAACTCCTCGATCACGTTCGGGTTCAGGTTGTCACCCTGGAGCACCTCGACTGCCTCGAGCCTGGCCAGGCCGCCGACATCGGGGACCGGGACGGGTGCAGGTCCCCGGCTGACCACGATTGTCAGCGGGTCCTCGCGGCGCAGCTCGGTGCCCGCCACCGGGTCGAACGCCGCCACCGATCCCGCCGGCACCGCCTCGTCGTACGCCTCGGTCTCGATGGTTTCGATCGGGGTGTCGGCGAGCGCGTCGAGTACGGCCTCCAGAGGCTGCCCGAGCAGAGTCTGCGCGACCGTGAAGCGCTCAGGCCCCTTGGAAACTGTGGCGACCACGTCGGTGCCGCGGACGACACGGCTGCCCTCGGCCGGATCTGTGGCGATGACCTGGCCGGCGGGGGCGGTCTCGCTGAACACCGTCGCGGCGAAGGACAGGTCGATGCCGGCGTCCTGAGCGGCAGCGACGGCGGCGTCCTCGCTGAGGTCGACCAGGGCCGGCACCTCGGTGTAGCGCCCGCTGCCGAACCACCATCCGGTGGTCCCGGCGAGCAGCGCGAGGGTGAGGACCAGGCCGAACGCGATCAGGCCGGAGCGCCGCCGGCGGCTGCGCGGAGCGGCTACCGGAGCGGTGGCGCGTTTCATCCCCGGGGCCGAGGCTCCCGACCCGCTCAGGTGGGGGGTCTGCCCGAGCGTGTGCCGCCTGGCGCCGGCCGCTGCGGGAGGCACCACCCGGACCCGGCGGGCCGGTACGGGAACGCGTTCCAGATCGATGTCGGTGCGCACGTCCCAGAGTTCGGCGAGGAACGCCCCGGCGTCGAGCGGGCGACCGGACGGCTCCCGCCGGGTGGCCTCCACGGTGAGCTCGGACAGGCGCAGCGGGATGGTCGGGACGAGTTGGGAGGGAGGCGGTACGTCGGAGTTCACGTGCCGGTAGGCGATCGAGATGGCCGTCTCACCGGAGTACGGCGGGCGGCCGGTGAGCATCTCGTAGAGCAGGATGCCGGCGGCGTACACATCGCTGCGCGGGCTGGCCGCTCCGCTCTGGATCTGCTCGGGGGACAGGTAGGCCACGGTGCCGATGAGGACGTCTCCGCTGCGGGTGGCCGCGCTGACCGCCCGCGCCAGCCCGAAGTCGGCGACCTTGACGACGCCGTCGTCGGAGATGAGGACGTTCTCCGGCTTGATGTCGCGGTGCACGAGACCGGTGCGGTGGGCTGCGGTGAGTCCGGCCAGGACCGGCTCGAGGACGGCGACCGCCTCCGCCGGAGTCAACCGGCCGCGCTCGGCGAGCAGGTCTCGCAGGGTGTGGCCGCGCACGAGTTCCATCACGAGGAAGGCGTGCCCGTTGCTGGTGCCCTGGTCGAAGACCGCGACCACGTTGATGTGCGACAGCCGGGCGGCGGCGCGGGCCTCCCGGCTGAAGCGGTCTACGAAAGCCGGGTTTCCGGCCAGGCTCGGCGACATCACCTTCACCGCCACCGTGCGCTCCAGCCGGAGGTCGGTGCCGGCGTACACGGTGGACATGCCGCCGTCGGCGAGCCGGTCGTCGATGCGGTAGCGCCCGTCGAGCACGACGCCGAGCATCGCGTCGGTCAGGGTCGCGTCCACAACCGGTCAGTCTACGTTCGGGGCGCCTCCGCGGGCGGGACGCGACACTCGGTGGTGATCACCGGCCCCGGCGAATGCAGCCACCACCGGCGCGAAGCCGACAACGGCGTCGCCGGAGGCGAGGTCGGGCAGGCTGACGATCGCTGTCCGCACTCCGGCCTCGGCGAGCTCGCGGAACCGACCGATCTGATCCTGCACCGTCCCGGCCTGGACCGACTCCGCGAATGCCTCCGGCGTCCTCCCCTTCGGCGTGATGGCCGCCAGCCGCACGTTCAGCGACTCGCGGTCGACCGCGCACACGGCGGTGGACAGGTGGGTCACCTCGATGTCGCCGATGTCCCGGCCGGCATCGTCGCAGTGCCGGGCGAGTACGCCGAGCTTGTGCCGGACGGTGTCGGGGTCGCCGAAGAGGTTGCAGGCGTCGGCGTACTGCGCCACGAGGCGCAAGGTCCGCCGCTCGCCCTGGCCGCCCACCAGGATCGGCACCCTGGCCTGTACCGGTCGCGGGTAGCAGATCGCCTCCGGGACCCGGACCCGGTGGCCCTCGAAAGGCGGCGAGCCCGGACCCCACATCAGCGGTAGCAGCCGCAGCGCGTCCTCGAGCAGATCGAGTCGCTCGGCGCGACCGGGGAAGTCCCATCCGTAGACCCGGTGCTCGCGCTCGAACCAGGCAGCGCCGAGCCCGCACACTGCGCGGCCGCCGGAGAGCACGTCCAGGGTCGCGATGATCTTGGCCAGGTGTGCCGGGTTGCGATATGTCACCCCGGTGACCAGGGCGCCGATCCGGGCGGTGGTCGTCACGGCGGCAAGGAACCCCAGCGTCGTGTAGCTGTCCAGCATCGGATCCCACTCCCGGCCGACCTGCGGGATCTGCAGCATGTGGTCCATCACCCAGAGGCTGCTGAAACCGGCGGCCTCCGCGTCGGCGGCGAGCCCGCTCAGGCCGGCGCGGATGTCACCGGGTTCGCCGGCCCAGGTGAGGCTGGGGACGTGCAGTCCGAACTGCAGAGCCATCGGTCGGTCCTCCTGTCGGCTCGCCGATTCTGCGGCGGTCACCATCGAGCTGGGAACGACCGACACGGGGCCCGCCTCGTGGACGCCGTCGAATCCCTCGCCGGGCAGTGCGGCGGCAGCGCCGGAGAAGGCGCGGATCTGATCACCGAGCACCCTGGCCGGAACGGGACGGTCCCGGGTCCGGTTGCGTTCACGGCAGCGGGCGGCCGGCGTGCCGAAGAGCACCACGTGGCATGGCATCCGGTGTTGCCGGGCGAGCGCCAGGTACGCCGTACGCCGGGCGGGGTCCAGACCCAACGTGTCGACAACGGTGAGAAGTCGGCGGCGCAACCGGCGTTCGAGCACGAGGTCGAGTACCTCGAACGCGTCCTTCCCCGCCCGCTGGTCATCCGGCCCCTCGCCGACCAGCGCCCGCAGCCGGTCGGAGGAGATGACCTGCTCCGACCGGAACTGCGACTCCGCCCACGTCGACTTGCCCGATCCCGAGGGACCGACCAGGACCACCAGGCACGCGGTCGGCAGCCGGATGCTCACCGGTCGCGCACGACCAGGCCCGGGGGGATGTCCTGGACGTCGGTGACCCCGCACAGGGCCATGGTCAGGTGGAGCGCGGCGGCGAGTTCGGTGAGCACGTCACGGACGCCGTCCGCGCCGCCGGTGACCAGCCCCCAAATCGTCGGGCGCCCGAGGAAGACGGCTCTGGCGCCCAGGGCCAGTGCGGTCAGGACGTCCGACCCCCGGCGTACGCCGCCGTCGACGTACACCTCGACGTCCGGCCCGACTGCGGCGACGATCTCGGGCAGGGCCAGCGCCGACGCGATTGCCCGGTCCACCTGACGGCCACCGTGGGTGGAGACCCAGATCGCGGAGGCGCCGGCCCCGATGCTCCGCTGGGCGTCGTCACCGCGCAGGATTCCCTTGACCACCACGGGCATCGGGGTCAGGCCCGCGAAGTGGGAGACGTCATCGAAGGTCCACGTCGAGGCAATGGTCGTGCCCATCGCCAGGTCCAGCGAGCGCCCGCCGTACGCCTGCTCGGCGGGATGGTTGGCCATCGTGATGCCCGCAGGGAGTTCGAAGGCGTTGACCAGGTCGCGCAGCCTGCGGCCGAGGAATGGCAGGTCGACTGTCAGCACCAGCGCCCGGTAACCGGCCGCGGCGGCCCGGCGGACCAGGTCGTCGGTGTAGTCCCGATCCTGGACCCGGTAGAGCTGGAACCACTTCGGCGCCTCCGAGGCGGCCGCAACCTCGGCCAGCGACGCGGTCGCGGTGGTCGAGACCGTCATGATCGTCCCGGCGGCTGCGGTTCCGCGGGCGGTGGCCCGTTCGCCCTCGGGGTGGGCCATGCCCTGCAGCGCCCAGGGCGCCACGCCGATCGGCATGGACACCGGCGTACCCAGGAGGGTCGTCGCCGTCGAGACCGCGGAGACGTCCCGGAGCATGTGGGGACGGAGTCGCCAGCGCCCCCAGGACTCGGTGCTCTCACCGAGAGTTGTCTCGGTCTCGGCGCCGCCGGCGTAGTAGTCGTACACACCGGTGGGTAGTCGCGCTCTTGCCTGCTCGTGCAGCGCGTCCGGGTCCATGCCGAAACCCTAGGGCGGCGTTCCGCCCGTGGGCATGGGAGGCTCTCTGGTCGTGACGGACGAGATCTCCTGGCTTGATGTTTCCGAGGTTGCGCAACGCCTGGGTGTCCCGGTGAGCCGGGTGCGCCAGCTGGTGCGCGAGCGACAGCTTGTCGGCCTGCGCACCGACGGGGAACTGCGCATCCCGGCGGACTTCCTGGACGGCACGGTGATCGTGAAGCACCTGCCCGGCGTCGCGATGTTGCTGCGGGACGGCGGGTTCACTGACGAGGAAGCGGTCCGCTGGTTGTTCACGTCCGAGGACTCGTTGCCAGGCACGCCGATCCAGGCACTCCGAGACAACCGCGCAACCGAGGTCAAGCGGCGGGCACAGGCCAGCGCGTTGTGACCGGCTGCGTCCAGATGCCGGCGGCGCTGGCTGCTCGCCCTCGCGCCTCGTGCGCCGGCCCGGGTGATGCCGGGCGGCATTCCCCGGCCGTTCACCTGGAAGCCCCGATGTGTTTGTCTTGCCTCCCTAGGTTCCGCGCATGCCACGTCATCGCCGCGCCCGGACCACTGTCACCGTCGTCGCCGCTGCCGGCGTCCTCGCCACCGCCTTCAGCGGCCAGGCCGCTGGTGCGCCCGCGGTCATCGGGATCTCACTCGTCCCCATCGGCACCTACGCGACCGGCATCTTCGACGGCAGTGCGGCCGAGATCGTCGCCCATGACGCTGCCTCGCAGCGGCTGTTCGTGGTCAACGCGAACGCCGGTGTAGTCGACGTCCTCGACATCGCAGACCCGGCCGACCCGACGCTGATCAACACCATCGTCGCCTCGGGGGAGGTGAACAGCCTCGCGGTGCGCGAGGGCATCGTGGCCGTCGCCGTGCAGTCCGACCCCGTGCAGGATCCGGGTTCGGTCGAGCTGTTCGACACCGATGGCAACGCTCTTGCCGCCGTTCAAGTCGGCGCGCTGCCCGACATGCTCACGTTCACACCGGACGGGACCACGATCGTGGTGGCCAACGAGGGCGAGCCGGCGGGCTACTGCGAGGGCGACGCCGGCGATCCCGAGGGGTCGGTCAGCATCATCGACATCTCCGCAGGCGCAGGCGGGGTGACGCAGGACGATGTCCGGACAGCTGACTTCCGAGCCTTCAACGGCCGGGCCGGCGCGCTCCGGGCCGCCGGCGTACGCATCTTCGGTCCCGGCGCCAGCGTCGCCCAGGACCTCGAGCCCGAGTACGTCGCGATCAGCGACGACGGAGCCACGGCGTGGGTGGGGCTTCAGGAGAACAACGCCTTTGCCGTCGTCGACCTCCAGAGCGCCACTGTCACCGAGATCCTGCCGCTGGGCTACAAGAGCCACTTGGCGTCGCGCCAGGGGCTGGATGCCAGCGACGACGACGGAAAGATCAACATCCGGACCTGGCCGGTGCGGGGCATGTACATGCCCGACGGCCTCGACGCCTATGAGCGGGACGGCGAGACCTTCATCGTCACCGCCAACGAGGGTGATGCGCGCGACTACGAGTGCTTCTCGGAGGAGGCTCGCATCGGCGATCTCCGACTGTCCCCCGCGGCCTTCCCGGCGGCCCGCCTGTTGCAACAGGACAACCGGCTCGGCAGGCTGAAGACAACGACGGCTTTCCCCACTGCCGATCCGGCCACGGCGCTGTACTCCTACGGAGCCCGCTCGTTCTCGATCCGGGACGCCGACGGCAACCTCGTGTTCGACAGCGGCGACGACTTCGAACGGATCACCGCAGCGGTGGATCCGGTGAACTTCAATTCGAACAACGACGAGAACGACTCCTTCGACAGCCGCAGTGACGACAAGGGTCCGGAGCCGGAGGGCATCGAGATCGGGCGGGCATTCGGCAGCACCTTTGCCTTCATCGGGCTCGAACGTGTCGGCGGCATCATGGTCTACAACATCGACTCTCCCGAGGACGCGCACTTCGTCAGCTACGTCAACAACCGCGACTTCGAGGGCGACGCCGAAGCCGGCACCGCTGGTGACCTCGGACCGGAGGGCATCGCGTTCATCCCTCGGGCCGACAGTCCCATCGGGGTTCCCTTGCTGGCGGTGGCCAACGAGGTGAGCGGTACCACGACCGTCTACAAGGTGCTGCCGGTGCTGGGTCGGTAGCCGGCGACCCGGGCGGCTCCTGCCCGGACGAGCCCCGGAAGTGCCACGGCCAGCCGGCAGGCCCGGCCCAACCCAGGCTGGGATCGGTGAACAACCCGGCCAGCCCCGATCCGACGACGACCACATGATTCGTCGGGCCGGGCACGGTGCGCATGCCCGCACCTAGGCGTGGCGGACTGCCGACAGCTCGGCGAGTTCGGTGAGCGCCGCTGACGCCTCGGGCTCCACCTGCCCCTTGGCCAGGGCGGCCACCCCCTGCTGGAGCCGCTCGGCGATCAGCGCCTCGACCCGGCGCCGGGCACCACTGTCCTCGATGGCTCCGCGCATGGTCTGGACGCCGGCGGTGTCGAGCAGCGGGTCGCCGAGCAACCGTTCAATGACGGCCGCCCCAGCCGGGGAGGCGTGCTCCAGCGTCAGGGCGATGAGCACGGTCCGTTTGCCCTCGCGCAGGTCGTCGCCGGCCGGCTTGCCGGTGACGTCCGGATCGCCGAAGACGCCGAGTACGTCATCACGCAACTGGAAGGCCTCGCCGAGAGGCAGTCCGTAGCCGGAGTAGCCG
>JACDAB010000092.1 GCA_013695665.1 Geodermatophilaceae bacterium
CTTCTACGAGGTTGGGTGAATAGGCCAGACGCCATGCTCAGGGTGCCGACCCCGCCCGGTGCCGTTAGAGCGCCCGCGTGCGCTACGTCACGCGCGCGGGTTGCCGCGAGAGCCACTGCGAGAGTGGCACCCCCCGCTCTGGCAGCCTGCGGATGTAGGTCCACGTGCCGCGCGAGACGAGCACGGCGACCACGACGAGGACCACGACGGTGAGGATGCCCGACTCGCCGGTCCACAGCCCGGCCCCGGCTCCCGTCGTGGACCCGTCGAAGGGGCCCTGGATGACGCTGTTCCAGGCGCTGTGGGCTACTACCGCCGGCCAGATGCTGCCCGTCTGCAGGCGCATGCGCCCCAGGATGTACCCGAACGACGTGACCGCACCCATAAACAACACGGCAGAGAGCGCGGGAGATGGCCCGGCCGCATAGACGCCCGCGAGTACCAGCGGGAGGTGCCAAAGACCCCAGATCAGGCCGCTCGCCAGCACCGGGCGCGGCACCCCCGCGTCGATGAGGCGCGTGAGCATGTAGCCGCGCCACCCAATCTCCTCCCCCGCCGTGAAGAGGCAGCCTTTGGAGTGCCACGATGGTGGTAGCGACCACGAGCCCCATCGCGAAGCCGCCCGCGATACCGTCGTACCGCACCAGGCCCGTAAGCCAGGCGGTGCCGAAGGCGAGAAGCCCGACGACGATCGGCACGGCCAGGCCAAGCGCGTACCACGGCAGGGTGCGCAGTCCTCCGAACCGGAAGGAGACGTCGGAGAAGCCCTCCTTGAGGACCAGGCGCGCGATGACCGAGGCAACCGCGGGGCTCCACATGAGCGGGATGAACATGAGGTCCATCTCGGGGTTCAGGATCCAGATCGCCTCGAGGGTGCCCGAGAGCACCACGACGAGGGCGAAGAACACGGCCAGCCCGCGGTGCGCGTCCGTTCTGATGTCGGCGGTCGGCGCTGCTAGCGCTTCGGCCATGCTCTATGCTCCCTTTTTAAGCGGGGCGGGGCCTGTATGCCCGGGCCCTTCGTGCCCGTCCCCGCGGCCCCTTTGCGCGCCGGCGTGCCGGTCCTACCTCGGGGTCGTGTTCTTCAGGACGGACAGCTTGTTCGAGAACGCGTTCGCGACCGCCAGGTCGGGCCTGCCATCGCGGTAGAACCTGCCCGCGGTCAGCCCGGCCGGGCCGTTGCCGGCGCGGAACGTCTTGGATTTCTTGAAGGTGCCGTCGCCCCGGCTCGTGAGCACCCCGACGTTGCCCCCGCCGCCGGGCCCCTCGCCGATGTTGGTGGTCGCCAGATCCTTCTTGCCGTCTTTGTTGAGGTCGCGCGCCAGGAGGGAGGTGGGCCCGACCCCGCCGGAGGGGAACCCCCTGGTCTTTCCGAAGGTGGCGTCTCCGTTGCCCAAACCCACGGAGACGTTGTTCGACTCGCCGCCCGCGGTGGCGAAATCGGGCCTGCGGTCGCCGTCGAAGAGTCCAACGACTATCTGCTGTGGGTCTGCCCCCACCGCCACGGACTGGCCCCGCGCGTAGCGCCCTTCCCCGTTCTCCAGCACGAGGACGTTGCCTGTCTCTCCCGCTTGCGTCGCGACAAAGGCGGTGGCGAGAATGTCGGGGTCCCCGTCCCCGTCGAGGTCGCCCGCGGCCAGGAAGACGGGGCCCACCCTCGAGGACGGCGGCGTCGGCGGCTCGACGCTCTGCCCGGCCTCGAATGCGCCCTCGCCGTTGTTCAGCAGGACGGTGACGTTGCCCGCGGCGCTGTTCGGGTCCCCCGATACGCTGTTCGCGACGGCCAGGTCCTTGTCGCCGTCCCCGTCGACGTCGGAGACGGCGAGACCGGTGGGTTGCTTCCCGCCCGAAGGGAAGCTCCGGGCTTTCTCGAACGTGCCGTCGCCCTTGCCCAAAAGCACCACGACGGCGCCGGGGGCGGTCTGGGACTTGCCTATGTCCGAGACGGCCAGGTCGAGGTGCCCGTCGCCGTTGAAGTCCGACTTCACGGCGTAGGCGGCGTATCTTGCCACGTCGAACTGCTTGGGCGGCTGGACGAAGGTGCCGTCCCGCTTGCCCTCGAACAGCGAAACGTCGTTGGCAGAATCGGCCACGGCCATCACCAGATCCACCACGCCATCCTCGTCGAAGTCGCCCTTGACCAGGTTCTGGGGTGTTCCGCGCCCCGGGTTGTCGTAGTTCTTCGGGGGGGCGAACCGGGGGTCCGGGGCCCGGTCCGCCAGGGCCGTCTCTCCCAAAAGGACCGCCAACAACGCCACCATCGCCATCAACAAAGCGCCCTTCTTCACTCGCATACCGTCCCTTTCTCGCTGTTCCCCGCCATCCGCTCTCGTCTCCATCGGTCGGGTGTATGGACCGGTCCTGAAGCCTCCCTTCTACGAGGTTGACTGAATGGGGGCCAGAGGAAGGGTCGGAACCGGAAGAGTCCCAACCCTTCTATCGTGAAACGACTATCCGCCTACCCCTTTCCCGCGAGCACCGCGCACACGGCCCGAACGCCAGCAGTGAAACGGTCTTTCCCACCCCGATACGTCTCTTTAGTGGGGCGAAGGCGTCAAGCCCTCGCCCCCAGCGATAGCCGGGACCCCGGCCTCAGAGCCACCATAGAGGGTCAGGTTGCCTGTTGGACTACTGGACTATGATCCGCGAACAGCCGGAGACGACCTCGGAGCGGGCGTCCACGACGCACCTGTCGTTGCCCTTGCCGCCGAAGATCCTGTCGCGAGTGTCCCCGTCGTCCACGTAGATGAGGTCGAAGCCGGCGCTGCCCTTGATCACATCCTTGTCGTTGCCGTAAGTGTTGGCCCTCACCTGGTCGGAGCCGCCCCTGAGCAGGATCCTGTCTTGCTTGCCGTTGCCTATCCGCT
>JACDAB010000206.1 GCA_013695665.1 Geodermatophilaceae bacterium
GCATCCGGGCGAAGGCACCCCGCCGGTTCGTCCGCACGACCGACTCCCGGCACGGCCTGCCGGTCGCCGACAACGTGCTCGATCGGGACTTCGCCCCGGCCGGCCCGAACGCCACCTGGTCGGCCGAGATAGTCTATCCGCAAATGACAAAACCGGCCGGACTCGCCGGCCGGGCCGATCGGGAACGCGTACCGGATCTCGACGTTGTCCCCGGCCACCACGACCCGGTCGATGAGCAACTCGACCAACTGCCGCTTCCGCTCGAACGTCGCCGTGCCGAGACCCGCCCGCACCCGCTTCGCGAACGCTTCCGCACCGCCCACCGCATGACCCACCTCCACCGCCCGGCTGGTTTCGCCGGCCAGTGCCTGTTCCTGCTTGGCCAGCGTCTCATCGCGACGTTCCAGTTCGCCCCGCCGTCGCTGGTACTCGCCGAGCGTCAGCACCTCGCTCAGGTAGGCTTCCGTCAGCCGCTCGATCTGCCGCGTCAGGCTCGAGCGCCCGCGCCGCAGGTTCTCGCGCCGGGCCTGCAGTTCCTGGGGCAGGGCACCTTCACCGGACGCCCGACGCAACGCCCGGGCGACACGGTCCGGGTGCTGCAACAGGTCCACCAGGTCGGCCCACACCAACTCGTCCAGAGTGCCCGCGGGGATGAACTTGGACGAGCAGTAGCAGCTCAACCGCTGCCGCACCTGGAGGTTTTTCCCGGTGCAGATGTAGTAGGTTCGGCCCGTCGGCGTCGTCCGACGGGCCGAGCACGCCAGCCGGCACGAACCGCAACTGACCAGCGCGCGCAGCAGGTATTGGGTGGTCGTGTTGTTCCGCCGCGACTGCGCGCGGTTGGCCGCGATCCTCGCCTGGACCCGGTCGAACAACTCGCGGGTGACGAGGGCCGGAATCGTCGCCACGGCGATCCACTGATCCGGCGGCACCGGGGCCTGGGAGTCCCGCGGGCGGCCGATCGGGTGGGTGGCCGAGCGGCGGATGCGTGCGGGCCGCACGCGGGTGCGGTTGGCGTAGATGGTGCCGGTGTACGTCGGGTTCGACAGGATCCCGCGGACCGACGGCTGGCCCCAGTACTCCTTGCCGCCGGGCGAACGCACGCCCTGCTCACGGAGGCGCTGCGTCGCCGCCATGAGTGAGCGCCCGTCATCGGCGAACCAGCGGAACAGGTCGGCCACCACCGTGGCCTCCGTCGGATCGGTGCGCACGCCGGCCGGGTCACGCGGTCGATCCGGGTCGGCCCGATACCCGTACGGCGGCCGCGTCCAGGGGAGCATCTGTCCGGTCTGCAACTTGTGCAGCCGGCCGCGGCGGGTGCGTTCGGCGATGAGCGTCCGCTCGTACTCGGCCACGGCCCCGCGGATCTGCAGGAGCAACTGGTCCTGTGGGTCGTTGGACAGCGGCCGGTCGGCGAACTCGACCTGCGCGCCGTGGCGTTGCAACTCCTCCATCAGCAGCACCTGGTGGACGTAGTTGCGGGCCAGCCGATCGGGGTCGGTGATCAGGATCCGGTCGAGCTTGGCGAGTGCGGCGAGGTCGCGGAGCTTGTCCAGGCCGGGGCGCCGCAGTGACGCGCCGGAATACCCGTCGTCGCGGAAGACGTGGTCGTCGGGGAGCGCCCACTGCCGGTCGGCGGCGACCCGCTTGAGCCGCTCAAGTTGCTGGTCGATCGTCTGGGTTTGGGCCTGGCGTTGTGTCGAGACTCGGACGTAGATCGCGACCCGCATCCGCATCCTCCGAAGTTGGTGGTTGGGAGTGGCCCGCTGCCGCGGACCACTCGAGCAGCAGTTGGTAGGCGCGATCCCACCGCCGCGAGCTGTCGGGGTGAGTGGGGTCGGTGCGGAGCACCGTCCAGGATCGCTTCATGGGGTTCCTCCCGGGCGAGAACGGTCCCGGGAGGTGTAACGAAATCGCCGATGACGGGCTCAGCGGATGTTCGACCGCCGCGGCGGGAGGTGGGCGGCGGCCGTGAGGCAGAACTTGTCATTTGCGATCAGCCCATCGACATCACGTACGTCCCGACGGCCGACGGGTGGCTGTACCTGGCGGTGGTCGAGGACCTGTTCAGCCGGATGATCGTGGGGTGGGCGATGGACGGGACGATGACCAGCCGGCTCGTCGTGGACGCG
>JACDAB010000209.1 GCA_013695665.1 Geodermatophilaceae bacterium
TTACCCACTCTGGGCGCAGCAGCGAGACGAAACGCTGGGCTGCCGCCGCGACCTGGGGGTCGGTCCAGGCAACGCGCCGCGCGGCGAGATCGTCGTAGAGGGGGGCGCCGCCGGTCGCCAGGAGGAGGCTCTCGAACCAGTCGGTCAGCGGCCAACCCGCGCCGCCCGGCACCGCGAAGGCGCGCTCGCCCTGCGCCTCCAGCGCGGCCGCGACGCTGAAGAGCGCCTCCAGACTGTCGGGCGGTGATTGATACACCTCGGCGAGGGCGGTGGGACGGTACCAGAGCAGGCTCTTCACATTCACATCGAGGGGGACGCCATACAGGTCGTCATCATGGGAGACAAGCTCGACCCAGGCCGGGCCAAAGTGTTGCTGCACCTCAGCCGCTACTGCCTCATCGAGCGGGGCTATCGCGCCCGCGGAGGCCAGTTCGCCCAGCCAGTCCGGCACCGGCAGCAGGATCACGTCCGGTGTCACGCCCTGCTCTAGCCGTTCGCGCAAGGCCCCAGGCACCTGCCCGGCGCCCTGGTAGCGCACCCCTATACCGTAGCTGGCGCTCCATCGCTGGAGCAACGCTGTCACGTGCGGTTCCTGGTCGCCCACAAAGTGACCGAGAACCAGAAGCGGGCGTTCCGCGGGCGGGGCCGTCGGTGTGGCTGCTGCCAGCGAGAAGGGCGCGGGCGGCACGGGTGCCGGAGTTGGGCGGGGGCCACAGGCCACAAGAAGCGCCGCCAAAAGGGGCACTACAAGGCTGAGCAGGCGTTGCAGGGCCGGGCGCTTTTGGCGGCTAGCCCTGGCGCGATGAACCTTCAAAGATGCAGCCCTGGCGCGCGTCGAGCGTGATAATCTGTCCCTCTTGTAGCCTGCGTAGTGAGTTCTCCACCCCCACGATGGTAGGTATGCCGAGCTCCACCGCGAGGATCGCTGCGTGGGAGTTCAAGCCGCCCTGCTCGGTGATGAGGCCAGCGGCTCGCTGGGCGATGTTCACGAACGAGCGGTCTGTTTTTTCGGTGACAATGATCCCATCCGGTTCGATCTCGAGCATCGGGTCGATGGGCGCGCGCAGGATACGGACACGGCCCGATACGGTCTGGTTGCCAATGCCTGTCCCGTCGCCGATCATGCGCTTTATTACCTGTACCTTCATCAGGTCGGTTGTCCCGGCAGGGCTTCCCGCCGTGCCCGCGGTGAGCACCACAGTATCACCCGGCGAGACGAGGCCGTGTTCCAGGGCTGCCAGCACGGAGGCGCTGAGCATCTCGTCTGAGTTCTCGGTGCGGCGGGCGAGCAACGGTATCACACCCCAGTAGAGCGCCAGTTGCCGCTGCACCAGCGGGCTTGGGGTGGTGGCGACGATCGGCATGGCGGGCCGGTACTTGGAGATCAGCCGCGCGGTGGAGCCGCTCATGGTCGGGGTGATGATCGCCGCCGCGCCCAACTCAAAGGCGGTAGAGACCGCCGCGTGGGCGACGGCGGCCGGGACGCCCGGCACCTCGTCCACCGTGAACTGCCGTAGCCCTTCCGCGACCAGAACCGCTTCGGCCCGCTCGGCGATGCCGTGCATCATCTGGACGGCGCGCAGCGGGTAGGCGCCGGACGCGGTCTCGCCGCTGAGCATGATCGCGTCGGTGCCGTCCAGGATCGCGTTGGCGACGTCACTCGCCTCGGCGCGGGTGGGCCGGGGATTGCGGATCATCGAGTCGAGCATCTGCGTGGCGGTGATGACGGGGATACCCGCGCGGTTACAGGCACGGATGATCATCTTCTGCACCATCGGTACCTCCTCGGAAGAGGTCTCGACAGCCAGATCGCCGCGCGCGACCATGATCGCGTCGCTGACCGCGATGATCTCCTCAATGTTGCGCACCGCCTCCGGTTTCTCGATCTTGGAGATTACCGGCACGGGGCGGCTGAAGGCGCTGGCCTCGCGGATCATCTTTTTAAGATCGAGAACCTCCTGCGCGCCGCGCACGAAGGAGAGGGCGATCCAATCAACCTGATGTTCCAACGCAAAGTAGAGATCGGCCTCGTCCTTCTCCGTGATAGCCGAGATCGCGAGCGAGGCGCGCGGC
>JACDAB010000151.1 GCA_013695665.1 Geodermatophilaceae bacterium
AGGTCGTAGTGCGTGCCCCGGGCGAGGATCCGCCCGTGCTCGACGTACACGACCTCGTCGGCAAGCATGATCGTGGCCCGGCGGTAAGCGACGACGAGGACCGAGGATGCGAGGTCGGCCTCACGCAGCCCACCCAGAATGGCTGCCTCGATCGTGGGGTCCACGCTGCTGGTTGCGTCGTCGAGGATCAACAGCCGTGGGCGGCGGACCAGTGCCCGGGCCAGTGCGAGCCGCTGCCGCTGCCCACCGGACAGCGTCGTACCGCGCTCCCCGATCCGGGTGTCGAGCCCCTCGGGCAGCGCCTTGGCGAACCGGTCGGCCTGGGCAAGGGTGAGTGCGCGCCAGATGTCCGCGTCGCCGTAGACCGGATCCGTCTCGTCGCCGAGGGACACGTTCTGGCGCACCGTGTCGTCGAAGAGGAAGGAACTCTGAGCGACCACCGCGGCCGCGGTGCTGAGCTCCCCCTCGCGAAGCCGCACGACGTCGGTCCCGTCGACCAGGATCTGGCCGCTGTCGGGATCGACGAGGCGGACGAAGAGGCTGACCAGCGTGGACTTCCCCGAGCCGGTAGGCCCCACCAGCGCCACCGTCCGACCGGGAGCGATGTCGAGGTCGATCTGGGAGAGCACCGGGGTCTCCGCGTCGGCGTAGGTGTAGGTGACATCGCTGACCCGCAGATGCGCCGGCGAATTCGAATGGCGTAGCCGTTCCTGTCCGTGCTTCTGCTCACCGGTCGCGGACAGGACGGCGCTGACGCGATCCCAACCGGCCACGGCGCGCGGAAGGTCGCCGAGCACCCAGCCGATGGCACGCACCGGCAGCGCGAGCACGGTGAACAGGTAGGCGACGGAGACCAGCTGACCGGCGTCGATCGCCCCGGCCTGCAGCCGGGTGGTCCCGATCAGCAGGACGGCCAGCGTGCCGAGCGCGGGCAGCGCCTCCATCATCGGGTCGAAGGTGCCGCGCACCTTGCCGACGGCGATCAGGCTGTCCCTGAGCTTCTCCGTCCGCTCGCGGAAGCGCGCGGTCTCCTCGGCCTCGCGTCCGAGGGTCTTGACGACGAGCGCGCCGTCGAAGCTCTCGTGCGCGATGCCGCTGACCTCTGCGCGCAGCTGCTGGGCCAGGCTCACCCGCGGGGACATCACCCGGCTGTACACGATGTTGATGGCGAAGATCGCCGGGAACACCACCAGCCCGATCAGCGCGAGCACAGGGTCGGTCACGAAGAGCGCCGCGCCGGTTATCAGCAGCATCAGGATGGCGCCGCAGGCGAACGGCAGCGGGGCGATCGGCCCCCACGCCGTCTCGACGTCGCTGTTAGCGTTCGACAGCAGCTGGCCGGTGGGGTGGCGGTGGTGCCACGACAGCGGCAGGCGCAGGTACTGCCGGCTGACCTGGCGACGGTAGGACGCCTGCAATCGGTACTGCATGATCCCGGCGCCGATCCGGCGGCCGAGGATTCCGACGACCTTCAGGCTGGCCACCCCGAGGATGACGAGTGCGGCCAGGACGAGCGTGCCGGCGGCGACCTCGCCCTCGCGCAACGAGGGCAGGACCACCCGCCCGGTGAGCTCACCCAGGACGAAGGCGTTGGCCACCGTCATCGCACCGAACAGCGCGCTGCCCAGCAACGCGATCGTGAAGATGCCGCGCTGCTCGCGGATCGCCCGGCCGAGCAACCGCAGGCCACGGCGCAGCACAGCGCCTGACTGCGACGAAGGACGGGACACGACGACTCCATGACGGACAGCTGGGGTTGGGTCCGATGTTACCAGCGTTCGTTAGTTCTGCTAATCATTTACGCCCCCCGCACCCCTCGACTTCGCCTGCCCAACAGGCAAAGTGGGGATGGGTCAGCGGATGAGGATGTCGGCATCGCGCAGATGGGCCTTGACCTCGGCCATCCGCAGTGTGCCGAAGTGAAAGACGCTGGCGGCCAGTACGGCGTCGGCGCCCGCGCGAACGGCCGCCGCGAAGTGCGGCAGCGTGCCCGCTCCCCCGCTGGCCACGACCGGTACGCCGACCGCAGCACGCACGAGCGCGATGGACTCCAGGTCATACCCGTCGCGGGTGCCGTCGGCGTCCATGGCGTTCACGACCACCTCTCCGGCACCCAGCTCCTCACCGCGCCGCACCCAGTCCAGCAGGTCCCACTCCGTCGTACGCCGCCCGCCGTGGGTGGTGACCTCGAAGCCACTGGGAGCGGACACCGAGCGGCGGGTGTCCACCGAGAGCACGACGCACTGGGAGCCGAACCGGCGCGCCGCCTCGGCGAGCAGCTCGGGGCGCTCGACCGCGGCAGTGTTCAGCGACACCTTGTCCGCACCCGCCCGCAGCAACCGGTTCACATCCTCGACGCTGCGCACCCCGCCGCCGACCGTCAGCGGGATGAACACCTGCTCGGCGGTCCGGCGTACGACGTCGTACGTCGTCTCGCGGGCGGAGCTGGACGCGGTGATGTCGTAGAACACCAACTCGTCCGCGCCCTCGGCGTCGTAGGCCCGGGCCAGGGCTACCGGATCGCCGACGTCGACGTTGTCGAGGAAGCGGACCCCCTTGGTCACCCGGCCGGCGTCGACATCGAGGCAGGGGATGACCCTGACGGCCACACTCACGGGCGGTACGCCGTGACTTCCACCTCGACGAGATGGTCAGGGTGCGCGAGCGCGCTGACGCCGACCATCGTCGCCACCGGGCGGATGTCGCCGAACAGTTCGCGGTGGGCGCGCCCGATGTCCTCCTGCAGCGCCATGTCCGTGACGTACATCCGCGTCTGGACAACGTCAGCGGGACCTCCACCGCAACGTTCCACCGCGTCGAGGGCGATGCCGAACGCCGTCCTGGCCTGCTCATACACGTCACCGACGTGCGCGACCGCACCGTCCACAGTGGACGTCGTACCGGCGACGAGGATCCACGGGCCGGCCACCACGGCACGGGAATAGCCGACGACGTCCTCCCAGGGACCCCCGGAGGAGATTCTCATCGGACCGCGGCAAGAGCTTCGACGATGGTGAAAGCGCCCGAATACAGCGCCTTTCCGACGATCGCACCTTCGACACCGAGCGGCCCGAGTTCCACCAGCGCCCGGAGATCGTCCACTGTAGACACTCCACCGCTGGCGATCACGGGGCGATCCGTGGCGGTGCACACCCTTCGGAGCAGGTCCAGGTTCGGACCGCTGAGGGTTCCGTCCCTCGTCACGTCGGTCACCACATAGCGGCAGCACCCGTCGGCGTCGAGACGTTCCATGACGTCGAACAGATCTCCGCCATCCTGGGTCCACCCCCGGGCGGCCAGAGTCGTCCCACGGACGTCGAGCCCGACCGCGATCCGGTCGCCGTAGGTGCTGAGGGCCACCGCGCACCAGTCCGGTCGCTCCAACGCCGCGGTCCCGAGGTTGATCCGAGCGCATCCGGTGGCAAGGGCGGCTTCGATGGACTCGTCATCACGGATGCCGCCGGACAGCTCCACCTGGACGTCGAGGGTCCCGACGATCTCGGCGAGCAGTTCACGGTTGGAACCTCTCCCGAAGGCGGCATCGAGATCGACGAGGTGTATCCACTCCGCGCCGGCCTGCTGCCATTCCAGCGCGGCCAGCAGGGGATCGCCGTACGAGGTCTCGCTACCCGCTGCGCCCTGGACGAGCCGGACCGCCCGGCCGTCGGAGACGTCGACGGCCGGCAGGAGCACAAAAGTCAACGGTGGCTCCGGCCCAGCGCCATCGTCACGAAAGCAGGTGTTGCGAAGACGGCTACCAGGCTCAGGCCGATCCGCACTCCCCAGTCGTCGGCGAGCAGCCAGATCAGCCCGAGCACGGCCGCGACGACGAACACGATGGTGACCCGCTGGGATCGGGTCCGCCGGGTGAACTTCCGCCGGTGGTGTCGGGGGTGCAGCATGCGTTGCCACCAGGTTTGCCGCGGCGCCGACTTGGAGTTCGGTCGGGCCGGCGCTGGACGCTGCGCCCGCCCGACCGGCTCCCCAGGGCGGGCGGCCAGTGTCGACTCGGCCTGCTGCCGGCCGCTGCCAGCCGTAGCACCGGTCGCTTCCCGCTCTGCGCGTCGCTTGGCCCGCTCCTTGCTCAACTGCCCCTCCTCAATCCACGCACCCAGTTCGCCAGCAACTCGGCGCCGATGTCACCGGACTTCTCCGGATGGAACTGGGTAGCGGTGAGCGGCCCCTGCTCGACCGCTGCCACGAAGGTCTCACCGTGCCATGCGGTGGAGACCGCTGCGTCGAGGGGGCGTTGACCGGGCACCGCGGCGAAGGAGTGCACGAAGTAGAACCGCGCAGCAGGGTCGATGCCGGCGAACAGCGCGCTCCGCTCGGCCGGGACCACGGTGTTCCATCCCATGTGCGGCAAAACGTCGGCCTGCAACCGGCGGACCTCCCGGGGCAGGAGGCCCAGACCCTTCGTCGGTACGCCGTGCTCCTCGCCGCTGTCGAAGAGGATCTGCATTCCCACACAGATTCCGAGCACGGGCCGGCCATCGGCAAGGCGGTCCCGGATCATCCCCGGGGCGCCGACGTCCTCCAAACCCTGCATGCAGGCGGCGAAGGCGCCGACGCCCGGGACCACCAGCCCGTCACAACGCCGCGCCGCCGCCAGATCCGACGTGACCTCGGCCACCGCCCCCACCCGCCGCAGGGCTCGCTCGGCCGAACGCAGGTTCCCGGACCCGTAGTCGAGAACGACGACCGACGGCCCGGTCACGGGTACCTCAGGAAACCCGCGACGACGGCGACGACGGCGCAGAGGGCGAGTGCCACGGCCAGCACCGCGCTGCGCTGACGAACTGTCCACGCACCTCCCAGCAGGAAACCACCGAGGGCGAAGAGCAGGACCGGCACCGCCACCTAGAGCTGCCCCTTTGTGCTGGGTACGCCGACCGCCTGGCGGTCCAGCGCGCAGGCCATCCGCAGCGAGCGGGCCAGCGCCTTGAACTGGGCCTCGACGATGTGGTGCGCATCGCGGCCCGAGGCGAGCACCCTCATGTGCAGGGCCAGCCGCGCGTTGAAGGCGAACGTCTCCATCACGTGCCGCGTCAGGCTGGTGGGGTAATCGGGGCCGATCATCGGTGTCATGTCGGCGGGTTCGACGTGCACGCAGTACGGCCGGCCCGACAGGTCCACCGCGGCCTGCACCAGCACCTCGTCCATCGGGATGAGGGCATCGCCGTAGCGCTGGATCCCGGACTTGTCCCCCAGGGCCTGCAAGAAGGCCTCACCCAGCGCGATCGTGGTGTCCTCGACGGTGTGGTGCGCGTCGATGTGCAGGTCACCCTCGGTCAGGACGCTGAGCCCGAAGCCGCCGTGCTTGGCGAGTTGGCCCAGCATGTGATCGAAGAAGAAGACACCGGTCGCGATGTCGATCATCTCGTCATCGCTGTCCAGATCGATGAAGACGTGCACCTTGCACTCGCTCGTCTGCCGCTGCACCCGACCGGTCCTGCTCATCAGGTGACCACCCCCTACGCTGCCCGCAGTTCGTCCCTCGCCGCGTTGCGCTCGGTCTCGGGTCATTGCTCAATCGTAGGCGGCAGCGCCGTCACGCCAGTACAGCCGTTTCACGATCATGGTCACGCCGACTTCGTTGCCGGGTGCCGATGGCGGGACGCTCACGGCTGTGGCACGGTCCACGCATGACCACCGCCGACGTACTCCCCGCCGCGGAGGCGGCATGACCGGAGCCGAGCCCGACCGCGGCCTCGGCGGAGACAATGCCGACGTCGCCGCACCGTTGGACAGCCTCTTCATCGACGCCGCGCTCGGGCCGCTGCGCCGGCTCATCCCCGGGCGGGCCGGGGTAAGGATGGCCCTGAGCCTGGCCGCCAAGCCGCGCATCCTCGCCCGCCGCTCGGCGTCTACCGCCGGGGAGTTGACCAAGGTGGCATTCGGCCGCTCCAGCCTGGCGCCGGGGCCGAAGGACCGCCGGTTCACCGACGCGGCGTGGGCGGGAAACCCGCTGCTGCGCCGTACCGTGCAGACCTACCTGGCCACCGCCGCCCTGGCTCGTGAGCTGCTCTCCGACGCGGACCTGGGCTGGAGCGACCGTGAGCGGATGAGTTTCGTGATCGACAACCTGATCGAGGCCCTGTCCCCGAGCAATGCGCCGTTGGCCAACCCGGCCGCGCTCAAGGCAGCGCTGGACACCGGCGGGCGCAGCTACCTGCGCGGAGCGGTCAATTTCGCGAGGGACATGTCGCTGCCGCCCCGCGTCCCGAGCATGGTCGATCGTGACGCGTTCAACGTCGGGTCGGACCTGGCTGTCACCCCCGGCCAGGTCGTGTTGCGCACCGACACCTTCGAGCTGATCCAGTACGCCGCACAGACCGAGCAGGTACGCCAGCTGCCGATGCTGCTCGTGCCGCCGACCATCAACAAGTACTACATCGCCGACCTGGCACCCGACCGCAGCATGGTCGAGTACTTCGTCCAGTCCGGCCAGCAGGTCTTCCTGATGTCCTGGCGCAACCCCGGCGCCGACCATGCAGACTGGGGGTTGGACACCTACGTCCAGGCCGTCCTCGATGCGATGGACGCGGTCGAGGGCATCTGCCAGGTCGACCAGAGCATCCTGTTCTCACTGTGCGCCGGAGGCATCATCTCCTCCCTCCTGCTGGGCCATCTGATCGACACCGGGCAGGAGGGTCGGCTGGCGGGCTTCGCGCTCGGGGTGACGCTGCTCGATCAGTCCCGGGCAGGGCTGATGTCGTCGGTGACCAGCCCGCAACTCGTCGCTGTCGCTACGGCCAAGTCCGCCCGGATGGGATACCTGGACGGGCGCTCACTCGCCGAGGTGTTCGCGTGGCTGCGACCAGGGGACCTGATCTGGAACTACTGGGTGAACAACTACCTGCTCGGCAAGTCACCGCCCGCGTTCGACGTCCTGTACTGGAACGCCGACACCACGCGATTGACCGCGGGCCTGCACGCGGACTTCATGCGGCTCGCGATCGACAACGCCCTGGTCGAAGGGACAGCGACCGCTCTGGGCAGCCCGGTCGACCTATCCAAGGCCACCGTCGATTCCTACGTCATTGCCGGTATCGCCGACCACATCTGCCCATGGGTGAGCTGCTACCGCAGTGCCCAGCTGTTCGGTGGACGTACCCGGTTCGTGCTCTCGACCAGCGGGCACATCGCCGCCCTGGTGAACCCGCCGGGCAACGAGAAGAGTAACTACCGGGTCGGGGAGGACATCCCCGACGACCCGCAGACGTTCCTTGCCGAGGCGACTCGGGAGCAGGGCACCTGGTGGCAGGACTTCGCCCGGTGGCTGGCCGAGCACGCAGGCGAGGACAGGCCCGCACCCATGGAGGCCGGCGATGCCGAGCACCCCCCACTCACTCCCGCTCCCGGCACCTACGTCTTCGCCACCTGAGATGACGGTGCTCGGAAGGTCCCGTGGGACCGACTACTTCCTCATCGCCGACCAACTCACCGCGGAGGAGTTGGACTACTGGCGGCGTACCCGGATCTTCGTCGACCACGAGGTGCTTCCGGTCATCAACGAGTACTGGGAGCGGGCGGAGTTTCCGTGGCCGTTGATCGAGAAGATGGCAGATCTCGGCATCGTCGGTGACGGAATCATCGGCTACGGCTGCCCGCCGATGAGCCCCATCGCCAACGGCCTGATCTGCCTGGAGCTGAGCCGGGGTGACGGCAGCCTGGGCACGTTCCTCGGCGTACAGGCCGGGCTGGCGATGCGTTCGATCGCGATGCTCGGTTCGGAGGAGCAGAAGCAGCGCTGGCTGCCCCCGATGGCCGCGCTGGAGAAGATCGGCGCGTTCGCGCTCACCGAACCGTTGCACGGATCGGACTCCGTGGCATTGGAGACCACGGCCCGCCGCGACGGCGAGGACTGGATTCTCGACGGTGAGAAGAAGTGGATCGGCAACGCCACGATCGCCGACGTGATCGTGGTGTGGGCCAGGGACACCGAGGACAAGCAGGTCAAGGGGTTCCTGGTCGAGAAGGGCGCACCGGGTTACGACGCGCGGGTGATGACCGGGAAGGGTTCACTGCGCGCGGTCTGGCAGGCGCAGATCACGCTGACCGGCGTCCGGGTCAGCGAGGACAGCCGGCTTCCCGAGGCGCACACGTTCAAAGACGCCGGGCGGGTCCTGGCCGCCACGCGGAACTCAGTGGCATGGGCAGCGCTGGGCCACGCCACAGCGGCGTACGACATTGCGATGACCTACGCCGAGGAACGCAAGCAGTTCGGCAAACCGCTGGTGAGCTTCCAGATCGTGCAGGACAAGCTGGTCAAGATGCTCGCCGAGGTGACGGCCATGCAGCTCTACTGCCTGCGGCTCGGCCGGCTGATGGAGGAGGGACACCTCACCGACACGATCGCGTCGCTGGCCAAGATGAACAACACCCGCAAGGCCCGGCTGGTGATCATGGAGGCCCGGGATTTGCTCGGCGGCAACGGGATCCTGCTCGACCACCACGTCATCCGGCACATGGCCGACATCGAGTCCATCCACAGCTATGAGGGCACCGAGACGATCCAGACCCTGCTCGTCGGCAGGGACATCACCGGTGTCAGTGCATTCACCTGACCGCCAGCGCAGCATCATCGTCGACGGGCTGTCGATCAGGACGTCGATCCGCGGCGGTGGGCGGCCGCTACTGCTGATCATGGGCTTGGGCGGCAACCTCGGCATGTGGGACACCCTCGTCTGTGAGCTGACACCTCGAGGTGTCCAGACCATCGCCTTCGACGCCCCGGGGACCGGGCAATCCAGCGCCTGGCGGCTGCCCCGCCGGATGCCGGCGATCGCGCGGGTCATCGACCGCATGGCTCACGAGCTGGGCTACAGCCGGGTGGACGTCCTCGGTGTCTCCCTGGGCGGCGCGATTGCCCAACAGCTCGCCCGGCAGGCTCCGAACCGGGTCCGCCGGCTGGTGCTGGCTGCCACCATGCCCGGCGTCGGCGGCGTACCCGGCTCCCCAGCCGTACTGGCCAAGATGATGACTCCGCGGCGATACCGCGATCCGGCGTACTTCCGTCAGATAGCCGGCGATCTGTACGGCGGGCGGGCCCGCGCGGACCCGGGTGCGCTGCTGCACGACACGGGGGCGCGATTCACCGCACCGCCGTCCTTGACCGGCTACCTGCACCAGCTCTACGCGATCCAGGGATGGAGCAGCCTGCCGTGGCTGCACCGCCTGCCGCAACGGACCCTGGTGATGGCCGGGGACGACGACCCGATCGTGCCCTTGCTCAACGCCCGCATCCTCAACTGGCGGATCCCCGCTGCCCGGCTGCACGTCGTGCGCGGCGGCGGTCACCTGTTCCTGCTCGAGGAGCCGGCGACCTCGGCTGAGGTGATCGCGCGGTTCCTCGCCGCGCCGTGAGGCCACCGGGCCGGGTCAGAGGTCGTTCACACACTCACCGGCGCCCAACCGGGCCAGTCCCTGCCGGTCCCCCGCCTGGTAGTCGGTGACTCCGGCCTGGGTCTGGGGGTACATGAGTTGAGTCGGGTCCGCGACATGGTCCAGACCGACCAGATGACCGAGCTCGTGCGCGATGACCGCCCGCGCGGCCTCCGGACCGGCGGTGTCGAGGATGAGCTGCATCTTTGCCGCGTCGAGGTACACCTGGCCGCTGACATAGGCCCGCTGCCCATTCGGCCGGCTCAGCCGCTGGCTGCCCGCTTCGCCGACGACGTCGTCGCCGAGGTGTGGCAGCTCGTTCGGTGTTGCCCAGGCCACCAGGACAGGTGCCCACCTGTCGCCGTACCGCTGCGGTTGGTAGGGGTCGCGGTCTGCACTGACCGGTTCGGTGGTGGCGCCCTCGGCGACGAAGATCAGACCCGTCGCGGCCGCGACATCCGCAACCGCCTCCTCGATCAACGCCGCGCCGATGACGGGGCCGTTGTCGGGTCGGACAACGTAGCGGATGGGCCGGCACGGTGAATACGTCACCGGGTTGAGGCCGTCTGGCTGCAGAGCGGTGAACCGGTGCATCCCCGTCAACCCCGCGACGGCGGGCGCATCCCCGATCCGGGCAGGAGCCTCGTCCCAGCCCGGCGGTGGACCACTGCGCCCAGGAGCTGTCGAGAGTGGGCCGAACGACCATGGCCCGAGCAACAGGCCGGCAGCCAGCAGGCACGCGGCTGCGGCAACCCCCCTCGCCAAGGCGGTGCGTCCCCGTGCCCGCCGGCGACCTGGCGCTGCCGGCGACCAGGCACGCCAGGTCTGCGTCGTCCGGGCACGGCCGGCGGCCTCGTCCAGTACCCACTGCGGACGTCGCCCCGTGGGCGAGCAGCGTAGTTCCACCTGGGTGCTGTCACTGCGCGCCCGGTGCTGATGGTCCACTCGTCCCCCGTCTGCAACCTCATGCATCGGCCGGTGCCTGCGAAAACTGTCGCCCACAACGGGCCCGAGGAGTGGGGCACTGCCCTCACGGTGACGGCTTCAGCAGCAGCGAACTAGGAACGATCGGCGGCCGGCGGCGCGAGGTCGCTGACGGCATGGTCGCTGAGGGCGACGATGCCGTCGAGGGCGTCGAAGAAGGCCGACACCTCCGATTCGGTTCCCACGGTCACCCGGAGCCAGCCGGGCAGGCCGACATCCCGGACCAGGACGCCGTGTTCGAGCAACGCCTGCCACAACACCTGCGCATCGGGCATGCCGCCGAACAGCACGAAGTTCGCGTCGGACGGCACCGAGGTCAGCCCGTAAGCCGCAAGTCCGGCCACGATCCGGTCCCGCTGGCCCGTCACGGCCGCCACGGTGTCGAGCAGGGCGGGTGCGTGGGTCAGGGCCACCCGGGCGGTTACCTGCGTGAGAGTCGACAGATGGTAGGGCAGCCGAACCAGCCGGACCGAGTCCACGACAGCCGGGTCAGCGGCCAGGTAACCCAGTCGCAGACCGGCCATGCCGAATGCCTTGGACATCGTCCTGGTCACGACCAGCCGAGGCCGGCCCGGCAGCAGGGTCAGCGCGCTGGGCGTTCCCGGCCTGGCGAACTCCGCGTACGCCTCGTCGACGACCACCATCCCCGCCGTGGCGTCGTAGGCGGCCATCACGACGTCGAGGTCCAGCGCCGTGCCGGTCGGATTGTTCGGCGAGCAGAGGAAGACGACGTCTGGACGGTGGTCGCGGATCTGTGCGGTGACATGGGCGGCGGTGAGCGCGAAGTCGGCCTCACGCCGGCCGTCGACGAACGTCGTACCGGTCCCGGCGCTGATGATCGGGTGCATGGAGTACGTCGGGGTGAAGCCGAGCGAACTGCGGCCCGCGCCGCCGAAGGCCTGCAGCAGCTGCTGGATCACCTCATTCGACCCGTTCGCCGCCCAGACCTGCTCCGCGGTGAGTCCGTGGGCGAGGTAGCGCGCCAGGTCCGCGCGCAATGCCGAGGCCTCCCGGTCGGGATAGCGGTTCAGCCCCGCTGCTGCCGTACCGATCGCAGCGGCGATGTCACTGAGTAGCCTCGCCGGGAGCGGGTGGCTGTTCTCATTGGTGTTCAGCCGGACAGCGACATCGAGTTGAGGGGCGCCGTACGGCGTCGCTCCCCGTAGGTCCGGCCGCAGCGGCAGTGGGGTCACAGCCGGGCGGTCACTGCAGCGCCGTGCGCCGGCAGGTCCTCCACCTCGGACAGGGCGAGCACGTACGGCGCGGCGTCACGCAGGGCCGTCTCGTCGTACTCGACGGCGTGGATTCCGCGCAGAAAAGTCTGCACCGACAGGCCGGAGGAGTGCCGGGCGCAACCGCCGGTGGGCAGCACGTGGTTGGACCCGGCGCAGTAGTCACCGAGTGACACCGGTGAATGCGCTCCGATGAAGATCGCTCCGGCGTTGCGGACCCGCGCCGCGACCGAGCGCGGGTTCCGGGTCTGGACCTCCAGGTGCTCGGCGGCGTAGGCATCCACCACCTGCAGGCCCTGGTCGATGTCGGCCACAAGGACGGCGCCGGATTGCTGACCGGTCAATGCGGTGCGGATACGTTCCGTGTGCTTGGTCAGCTCGACCTGCACGGCCAGCTCGGACTCGACGGCGGCCAGCAACGCCTCGCTGTCCGTCACCAGGACCGAGGCGGCTCCGGGGTCGTGTTCGGCCTGGCTGATCAGATCGGCGGCGACGTGCCTTGGGTCGGCGCTGTCGTCAGCGAGCACGGCGATCTCGGTGGTGCCGGCCTCGGCGTCGATCCCGACCACCCCGCGCAGCAACCGCTTGGCTGCGGTCACGTAGACGTTGCCGGGACCGGTGACGAGATCGACGGGCTCGCACTCGCCCGCGCCGTAGCCGAACATCGCGATCGCCTGCGCGCCGCCGACCCGGTAGACCTCGCCCACCCCCAGCAGCGCGCAGGCGGCCAGAATCGATGGATGCGGATCGCCGGCGTGCTCCCGCTGCGGCGGTGAGGCCACTGCCAGCGAGGCGACACCGGCGAGTTGGGCCGGCACGACGTTCATGACGACGCTGGAGGGATAGACGGCCAGGCCCCCGGGGACGTACAGACCGACCCGGCCGACCGGGCGCCACCACTGGCTGACGGTGCCGCCCGGAACCACCTGAGTCGTCACGTCCACGCGGCGCTGGTCCTCGTGCACTCGTCGCGCCCGCGCGATCGACTCCTCCAAGGCGGCCCGGACTGCCGGGTTCAGGGCGGCCAGCGCCGCCTCAAGACGGTCCGCCGGTACCCGCAGCCGGTCGATCTCGACCCGGTCCAGCCGGGCGGTGATCTCACGGACCGCCTGCTCCCCGCGTACCCGGACGTCCTCGCAGAGTGGGCGGACCACCTCGACGGCGGCGTCGACGTCCGTGGCCGCCCTGGGCAGGATCGCCCGCAGCGACCGTGGGCTCAGGTCCCTACCGCGCACGTCGATGAGCTGGAGCATGGCTGAGTCCTCGAACGGCGAGCTGGGGGCGTCATCAGGGTACGCAACCCCGCGGGGAGCTCGCCGCCGTAGGGTCAGGGCCGTGCCGGACACGATCCCCCTGTTTCCGCTCGGGTCGACAGTGCTGTTCCCCGGCGTACTGCTTCCGCTGCACATCTTCGAGCCGCGCTACCGCAGTCTGGTCCGCGACCTCCTGGACCTGCCGGAGGGGGAGCAGCGACGGTTCGGGGTGGTCGCGATCAGGGAGGGCTGGGAGGTAGGGGCGGACAAGGTCAGGGCGCTGCACACCGTCGGGTGTACGGCGCTGGTCCGCCGGATCAATCCGCACCCCGACGGGCGGTACGACGTGATCGGGGTCGGCGCGCAACGATTCGAACTGCTCGACGTCGACGACTCCACTCAGCCCTACCTCACCGGATCGGTGCGCTGGCTCGACGGCGAGGACGAGCCCGGTGCCGAAGGCGCCCTGCTCGCCGCGCGGGTGGGGGCGCTGTTCACCGGGTACGCCAACGACGTGAACCGCCTGCAGGGCGGCGAGGCCGACAGCTTCGACCTCCCCGACGACCCGACCGTGCTGTCCTACCTCGTGGCCTCGGCCGCCCTCCTGAGCCTGGAGGACCGGCAGGACCTGCTGGCGGAGTCCTCGACGGTGCGCCGGCTGCAGATGCAGGCCCGGCTGCTGCGACGGGAGACGACGATCGTGCGCAGGCTCCACGCGGTCCCCGTTCCGCTGATCGAGTTCAGCGTTCCGCGCTCAGCCAATTGACAGCGGCGGATCACCGGGCGCTGCCTGCTGCCGACCGGGAGCGCGAAGGTCGTCGCGCGGCGTGAAGCACACCGCCAGCAGGTATCCGGCCACGGCCAGGATCGGGCCCACGACCAGCACACCGTAGGCGCGCAGCCCCAGTGGCCCGAGCACGACTGCGCCGGTCTCCTCCAGGGCCGCGGCCGAGGGCCCGGGTCCGAGCAGTGCACCCACCAACAAGCTCAGCAGCCCGCACGCCAGCATTCCGATGGCGAGCCCCACCGCCATGAGCGGCCCGCGCTGTGCCTCCTGACGCCAGGCGACGGCGGCCGCAACGAGGGCAAGCAGCCCGGTGAGCAGCAGCAACCACCCGTCGCTGGCCACGGCCGCCTCCGAATCGGGCACCACCGCGAAGGCACCGTCCGCGGTGACCTCGTACGCCCGTCGAGGTGCCAGGAGCCACCAGGCCACGCCGACCGGGATGCCGGCGAGGAACAGCACGAGTGCCAGCCGGGCCGACGTGGCGACCTCGCCAGCTGCCTGCCGGAGATCGTGTGACCACTGCCGAACCGGGGATGCAGGAGGCACCGGCGGGCCCGCGGTCTGCCACCCGGTCTCCGCCCCGGTCGCCGGCCGGGTCTGGGCGCCTCGACCCGCCTGAGCCCGGCCGGCCTCGCCCTCATCCACACTAGTGCCGACGTCCCCGGTGGCGGCCGGGGTGGACTCGCTGCCTGAGGTCACCCCGTGAGTGTCCCAGCCCTGCGCCGCGGGTGCCTGCCCACCATGGGGAACCGACCTGCCGTCGGCTGCGTCACACCTGCTGAGGCCAAGGTAAGGAGCTCACATGCGCAGCGTTTCCCGCATCCTCGTGGCAGCCGCCTTCAGCGCACTGGCGCTGGGTGCCTGCGCGGACCCGACAGCGGACACCGTCGGGGCCCCGACAGCGGACACCGTCGGCGGTGGTGGTGCAACCAGCGACGACTCCGCGAGCGGCGGGTCTGGACCCGACGAAGCCACATCCAACGACGGGGGCTCGCAACCGCCCGCCTCCACGACCCCGAAGCCGACCGGTGATCCGCTGCCCGCAGAGCTCACTGTGACCGTCGACGACGGCAGCGGCGACATCACGACGTACACGCTGCGCTGCGAGCCGGCCGGTGGCGAGCATCCCGACCCGGCCGTGGCCTGCGCGGGGCTTGCCGCCGCGGGCATCGAGGCATTCGGTCCCCCCGATCCCGGTCAGGCGTGCACCGAGATCTACGGCGGGCCGCAGACCGCCACCGTGACCGGAACGCTGGCCGGGGCGCCGGTGAACGCGACATTCAGCCGCGCGAACGGCTGCGAAATCGCCCGCTGGGACGCCCTGGCAGCAGTTTTCGCCAACGCCGGCGGCGTCAGCTGACCCGCCCTGCCCATGCCACACTGTCGCCCGTGGAGGTCGACGTCACCGCCGTTGTTGCGGCGCTACGTGACGCTGGGGCGAAGTTCGCATACCTCCATGGCAGCCGCAACCACGGGGGATCGCATCCGACCAGTGATGTCGACGTGGCTGCCTGGTTCGGGACCCGCCCGCCGGCCTCCTGGGAAGTCGGCGTGCCTGGCACTGTCGACCTGCTGGTCCTCGACACCGCCCCGTTGTACCTCGCCGGCCGCGTCGCGCTGCGCGGCCGGCTGCTCTTCGACGACGCACCTCCGGAGCGCGTTCGCTGGGAGGCCGACACCCGGACGGTGTACCTGGACGAACTTCCCTACATCCAGGCGATGGCACGAGACTATTTGCGGGCGGTAGCCGACCATGGTCGACGCTGAGCGGCTCAGCCGGCTCTTGGCGCGGGTGAGTGCCGACGTGGCGGACCTGCGGGACACTGCCGGCCACGGCGATCTCAGCGCAGATCCTGTCCGCCTTCGCGCGATCAAGTACGGCTTCGTGACGGCCATCGAAGGCTGCACGCGAGCGGCTCAGCATGTGATCTCATCAGAGGGCCTGGGCATGCCCCAGAGCAACGCCGATTCGGTTCGCCTGCTGGGCAGCAATGGCATAGTCGAGCCGGCAGTCGCTGAGGCTGTCGCTCGAGCAGTGGGTTTCCGCAACGTCCTCGTCCATGAGTACGCCCAGGTCGACGACTCCATCGTCGTCACCAACCTGAACTTGCTGGCCGACCTGGACGCCCTCGTAGCGCAATTGGCGAGGTGGGCGGCTCGGCAGTGACGGCGCTCGGCTACCGGTCCGCTCCGGCGAGATGGGCGGCCGGTCAGGCACCGATCGACTTGGGACCGAGCAGCGCCTTGAGGTCGCCCATCAAGGCCGGGGTGGCGTTCACCCGCAGCCCGTCATCCAGGCGCAGCAACGTGGTCCGGGCGCCGTTGAGCAACCGCAGGTGCACCTCCGTCGTACCGGGGTGGCTGCCGAGCACCTCCCGCAGCCGGTCGACGACAGGCGGCGTACACCGGGCTGCCGGCAGCTGGACGACGACCGGTCCGCGCGGGCCGACGGACAGGTCCGGCAACATCACGTCGCTGACGAACAGGCTCGGCGACTCGTCTCGCAGCGACAGCCGCCCCTTGACGGTGACTATCGCATCCTCGGCGATGTGGATGCCGACCTGCGCGTAGGCGGCCGGGAACACCATCACCTCGATGCTGCCTTCGAGATCCTCCAGCCGCGCCGATGCCCAGGCCGCACCCGCCTTGGTGACCTTGCGAACGACGTTGCAGAGGATGCCGGCCACGGTCACCTGCTCGCCTTCCTCCATCCCCTCCGCGTGCAGGGCGGCGATCGAGCAGTCCGCGTGAGCGGCCAGGACGTGCTCCAACCCCAGCAGCGGGTGATCGGAGACGTAGAGGCCCAGCATGTCCCGCTCGTAGCCCAGCAGATCGCGCTTGTCCCACTCCCCCGGCGGGATCGCCAGGTCGAAGGACAGTTCAGCGACCGGGTCCGTGCCGCCGCCCGCTCCGAAGAGGTCGAACTGGCCGACCGCCTCCTGTCGTTTGAGGCCGACGACGGCGTCCACCGCCTGGATGTGGATGGCGGTCAGCCCGCGGCGGGACTGCCCCAGCGAGTCGAACGCGCCGGCCTTGATCAGCGACTCGATCACCTTCTTGTTGCAGGCGACCTGTTCGGCCTTGCGCAGGAAGTCGGAGAAATCGGTGAAGCGGCCGCGGTCGGTCCGGCTGCGGGCGATGGAAGCGACCACGTTGCGCCCGACGTTTCGCACCGCACCCAGCCCGAACCTGATATCGGTCCCGGTCGGCGTGAAGTCGACGGCTGAGTCGTTGACGTCCGGAGGGAGCACCTTGATCCCCATCCGCCGGCACTCGGCGAGATAGATCGCCATCTTGTCCTTGTCGTCGCCGACGCTGGTCAGGAGGGCGGCCATGTACTCGGAGGGGTAGTTCGCCTTGAGGTACGCCGTCCAGTAGGACACCAGTCCGTAGCCCGCGGTGTGGGACTTGTTGAAGCCGTAGTCGCAGAAGGGCAGCAGGATTTCCCACAGTGTCTTCAGCGCCGACTCGGACAGATCGCGCTCGCGCATGCCGGCGGAGAACGCCTCGTACTGCTGCTCCAGCTCGGCTTTCTTCTTCTTGCCCATCGCGCGACGGAACAGGTCCGCCTGGCCGAGGGTGAAGCCGGCCACCCGCTGGGCGATCGCCATCACCTGCTCCTGGTAGACGATCAGGCCGTAGGACTCGGCCAGGATGTCGGCGAGCAGCTCCTCGAGTTCGGGGTGAATCGGTGTGATCGGCTGCCGCCCGTTCTTTCGGTCGGCATAGGCGATGTGCGCCTTGGCGGCCATCGGTCCCGGGCGGTAGAGCGCGAGCACCGCCGCGATGTCCTCGAAGCAGGTGGGGCGCATGGCGCGCAGCAGTTGGCGCATCGGGCCGCCGTCGAGCTGGAAGACGCCGAGCGTGTCGCCCCGGCTGAGCAGCTCGTACGTCGCTGCGTTGGTACGCGCGAGCCCGTCGACGTCCACGTGCTCATCGCGGTTCGCGGCGATGTTGGCGACGCAGTCGTCGAGGATGGTCAGGTTGCGCAGGCCGAGGAAGTCCATCTTGAGCAGGCCGAGTGCCTCGCAGGTCGCGAAGTCGAACTGCGTGATGATGGCTCCGTCGGCCTCGCGCCGCATGATCGGCAGGATGTCCATGAGGGGCTTGCTGCCCAGGATCACGCCGGCGGCGTGCACACCCCATTGCCGCTTGAGCCCCTCGAGGTCGCGCGCCGTACCCACCACGACCTTGGTGTCCTCGTCGGACTCGTAGCGGGCGCGGAACTCACCGGCCTCCTTGTACCGCGGATGCTCGGGGGTGAAGACGCCCTCTAGCGACATGTCCTTGCCCATCAGCGCCGGCGGCATGAGCTTGGTGAGCTGGTCGCCCAGGGCATAGGGCCGGTCGAGCACCCGTGCTGCGTCCTTGATGGCCGCCTTGGCCTTGATGGTGCCGAAGGTGACGATCTGCGCGACCCGCTCCTCGCCGTACTTCTCCGTCACGTAGCGGATAACGTCGCCACGGCGACGCTCGTCGAAGTCGATGTCGATGTCAGGCATCGAGACCCGGTCGGGGTTGAGGAAACGCTCGAACAGCAGTTTGTCGGCGATGGGATCCAGCGCGGTGATCCCCAGGGCGTAGGCGATCATGGACCCGGTGGCCGACCCGCGGCCGGGACCGACCCGGATGCCGTTGTCCTTGGCGTAGCGGATGAAGTCGGCCACGACGAGGAAGTACGCCGGGAAGCCCATCCGGACGATCATCGTCACCTCGAAGTCCGCCCGCTGCCTCACCTCCGCGGAGATCCCGCCCGGGTAACGCTGGTGCAGGCCGAGCTCGACCTGCTTGACGAACCAGGACTCCTGCGATTCCCCAGCCGGTACGTCGAAACGCGGCATCAGGTCCGCGCCTTCGGTGAAGCCCACCTCGCAGCGCTCGGCGACAGCCAGGGTGTTGTCGCAGGCATCGGGGTGCTCGCGGAACAGCTCGCGCATCTGCGCCGGCGACTTGAGGTAGTAGCCGTCGCCGTTGAACCGGAAGCGCTTGGTGTCGCTGAGCTTGGCGCCGGTCTGGATGCACAGGAGAGCGTCGTGGGCTGTGGACTCCTTCTGGTGGGTGTAGTGCAGGTCGTTCGTGGCCAGCAGCGGCATCCGCAGCTCGGCGGCGATCCGCAGCAGGTCGCCGCGGGTGCGCCGCTCGATATCCAGCCCGTGGTCCATCAGCTCGCAGAAGAAGTTCTCCCGGCCGAAGATGTCCTGGAAGTCAGCCGCCGCCGCCCGCGCCCGGTCGACGTTCCCTCCCCGCAGCCACATGTTGACCTCACCGGACGGGCACCCGGTCGTGGCGATCAGGCCGGCGCCGTAGCGCTCGAGCAGGTCCCGGTCGAAACGCGGCTTGCGGTACAGCCCCTCCAGCGAGGCCATCGAGGACAGCCGGAAGAGATTGTGCATGCCTTCGGTGGACTCCGCGAGCAGCGTCATGTGCGTGTACGCGGCCTTGCCCCTGCTCGAGGCGCCCTCGCCGTCCTCGTCGACCACCGCGCTGCCGAAGTCGTACGGCGAGCGGTCGAAGCGGCTGCCCGGCGTGTAGTACCCCTCCATGCCGATGATCGGTTTCACTCCGACCGCAACTGCCTGCTTGTAGAAGTCATAGGCGCCGAAGACGTTGCCGTGGTCGGTCATCGCCAACGCCGGCATCGACAGCCGGGCGGTCTCGGCCATCAGCGCCGGGAGTTTCGCCGCCCCGTCGAGCATGGAGTACTCGGTGTGCACGTGCAGGTGGACGAACTGACCATCCCGCGCCGTGCTGCTCACTGCGAGATGCCTCCCGATCGCCTCCGGCGGCCGCTGCCTCCGGGTGCCCATCATGCAACACCCGCCCGGTGACAACTCGCTAAGACAGGGCCTTGTCGAAGAAGTACTCCGTGGTATCGGAGGGATCGTGCAGCGCCCGGAGCTGGGGCCCCCGGGTGTAGCCCAGCCGCTCGTAGAGCCGGTGGGCGTCGGCGAAGCGGCTGTCGCTCCACAGCTCCACGACGGCCGCCCCCGCACCCCGTGCCGCGTCCTCGGCCAGTTGGACGAGGTCTGCCCCCAGGCCCTGGCCGCGGGCAGCCGCGGCGACGTACAGGCTCTTCAGCTCGGCCCGGCCCGGCCCGGCTGGTTTCAACCCCACACAGGCCACCACAGCGCCGTCGCGCTCCACGACCCACAGCCGCCCGGCACCGGTCGCGAACGCGGTAGCAGGGGTGAGCATCCACGCGTCTATGCCCGGGAGATCCAGAACGCAGCCCGGGTATTCGGCAAAGCAACCGCCGATCAGCGCCACGATCGCGCCGCTGTCCCGGTCGACGGCTTCCCGCAGCCCAGGTGTCACCCGTCCCTGCCCTCGGCGGGCAACATGCCGACCGGCAGCCACAGGATGCGCAGGTCGATCGCTGCGTGGACGACCATCGGCACCAGCACGGTGCCGGTTCCGACGTACAGGAAGGTCAGTATCGCCCCCAGCACGGTGGTGGCGACAACGCCGCCGAGCCCCTGATAGAAGTGGGCCAGCCCGAAGGTCACGGCGCCTAGCGCCACCAAGGCGAGGTCCGGGATGCCGGGCGCGATCGCCAGCACCACGGCCAGCAGGAACCCGCGGTACAGCAGTTCTTCGCAGAAGCCCGCAGTGACCGCGACCAGGCCGAACCAGCGGCGTTCGGTCGGTGACCGGGGCACCAACGAGGTGATCGCCCGCGGCGCGGCCGCGGTCAGGGCAGTCATGTCCGCCGACCGGCGGACCGACGCACGCACCGCCTTGGTAGACACGACCAGGAAGGCGACCACGAGCACCGCCAGGACGACGGCCACGGGGTTTGGCGCCTGCTCCGGCAGCCGGAGGCCGATCTCCCCCGCTCCGACGGACGGGGCCAGCCAAAGGACACCGGCCACCAGGACCACAAGGCCCCACTCCAGAACGAGGAGCCGCTGGTAGAGCCAGGTCCGCGCGTCCGGGTCCCTGGCCAGGGCCGCCTCGAACCGGCGGTGCAGCACGGTCCCCACCGCCGGCTCGCCCACGACCAGATACCCGGCGAGCAGGCAGGCAGCGACCGCAGCCGGGCCGAAGGCCGCCAGCCCCTCGACGGAGGGGATCATTCGCTCAGGCGTGACAACGCGAGGGCCAAGTCAGCCGGATAGGGGCTCTCGAAAACTACCTGCCGCTGGTCGGCGGGGTGCTCGAAGCCCAACCGCCGGGCGTGCAGCCACTGCCGCCCCAACCCCAGCCGCGCGGACAGCGTCGGGTCGGCACCGTAGGTCAGGTCACCGACGCACGGGTGCCGCACTGCTGCCATGTGGACCCGGATCTGGTGCGTCCGGCCGGTCTCCAGCCGGATCTCTAGGAGGCTGGCCGCCCGGAAAGCCTCCATGGTCTCGTAATGGGTGACGCTGGGCCGGCCTCCGGCAACGACGGCGAAGCGCCAGTCGGCGCTGGGGTGGCGGTCGATCGGCGCGTCGATCGTGCCGCTGCTCGGGTCAGGGTGGCCCTGCACGAGGGCGTGATAGCCCTTGTCGACCCGGCGCTCGCGGAAGGCGTCCTTGAGCGCGGTGTAGGCGCGTTCGGACTTGGCGAGCACCATCAGCCCCGTTGTACCTGCATCGAGGCGGTGTACGACGCCCTGCCGCTCGGCCGCGCCACTGGTGGACAGCAGCTGGCCGAGCGCGGCGACGCCCTGTACGACGGTCGGCCCGGTCCACCCCGGGCTCGGGTGCGCCGCCACCCCGACCGGCTTATCCACGACCACGAGGTCGTCGTCGGCGTACACGACCCGCAGGCCCTCCACCGAAGCCGGCTCGACAGAAGGCGGCGCAGCCGCCTCGGGCAGGGTCACTTCCAGCCAGGCTCCCGAGCTGACCCGTTCGGACTTGATCGGGACCCGCCCGTCCACGAGGACCTCACCCCCCTCGATCAACCCCACTGCGCTGGTCCGGGACACCCCGAACAGCCGGGCGAGCGCGGCATCGACCCGCAACCCGTCCAGGCCGTCCGGAACCGGCAACGATCTCCTGGTCACGGCTTCGATCGGGCGCCACGCTCGCCGCGGGTTGCCCGCTCGCCGCGGGTGCCGTCCAGCTCGATGCCCCGCACCGCCAGCAGCACCGCGAGCACGCCACCGCAGCAGACCGCCGAGTCGGCGAGATTGAAGATCGGCCAGACCCGGCCGAAAGGATCGAAAACACTGAGGAAGTCGACGACTCCCCCCCGGAACGGGCCGGGCGAGCGCAGCAACCGGTCGATGAGGTTGCCGGCGGCCCCGCCGAGTACGAGGCCCAGCGCGACCGCCCATCCGGTGGACCTGATCCGCGCCGCCGTACGCACGATGAGGGCCACGACGACGAGCGCTATCACCGTGAAGAGGACAGTCGCCCCCTCGGCCAGCGAGAACGCCGCGCCGGTGTTGCGCGCCTCGGTGAGGTAGAGCGCGCCGCCGAGCAGCCGCAGCGGCTCACGGTCGGACAGGGTCGCGACGACGACCACCTTGCTGAGTACGTCGAGGCTGAGCACCGCCAGGGCGACGACGAGCAGTGCGCGGGTTCGGCGCGGACGTTGCACCGGCGGTGCCGGCGACGTGCCGGCCTGCTCACTCATCCAGACAGTGTCTCACCGGCCAAGGGTGCCCCATGCTACCCGCCGTCAGCGGCGCTCCTCGCGCTGCTTGCAGACCACGCACAATGTGGCGCCGGGGAACGCCTGCAGCCGGGCCTTGGCGATCGCCTTTCCGCAGCTCTCGCACAGGCCGTAGCGGCCCGCGTCGATGCGTTCCACCGCGTGCTCGAGCTGGCCGATCAGGTCCCTGCGGTTCTTGGCCAGCGACATCTCGTGCTCACGCTCGAACGTCTTGCTGCCGGCATCGGCCTGGTCGTCTCCGGCGCTGTCGTTGGCCTGGGACTGCAATTCATCGATGGCCCGCATGGTCTGCTCGTAGTCCGCC
>JACDAB010000170.1 GCA_013695665.1 Geodermatophilaceae bacterium
CCGTGAGGTCACCCCGAGTTGCCCGCAGGGCAGGTACGAGGCCCGCGATCACCCCGGTAGCAAGGGCGAGTACCCCCGCGAACGCGATCACCCGCCAGTCCACGCTGGGTGTGGAGAAAGGATCGAGACGCGCGAAGCGCGACCGTGCACCGCCGAGCCGCTCCGGGGCGAGGGCCGAAAGCACGCGGATGCTCCAAAAGGCGAGAAGCACGCCCAGAGCGCCGCCCAGCAGGCCAATGATTCCGCTTTCCACCACAGCCTGCCGCAGCAAATGCCGACGACCGGCGCCCAGCGCAGTTCGGACAGCCATCTCGCGCGAGCGGCCGACCGACCGGGCAAGGAGCAGCCCGGATAAATTCGCCGCCCCGATGAGCAGAACAAAGAATACCGCGCCCGCCAGAACAAGCTGCGCCCGTACCGTCGCGGGATCGCGCCGTGCCTCCTCCAGCGGAAGCAGCGCCATGCTGAAGCGGCCCTCCTCTTCGGCCCCGGTTCGCTGACGTGCGGCGGCCGCTGCGCTGCTCCCCACTGATGCAACCTCGGCGCGGGCTTGCTCCAGCGATACTCCGGGCCTCAGCCGCCCAACTACATTGAGGAATTGCTCCGTGGTGGTCAGATGCCCCGGGAAGTAGACCTCCGGCGCCATCGCGTGCGGGATCCAGACTTCGCCCTCACCCGAGAGCCCCCGGAACCCCTTCGGCATGATGCCCATGACGCTGAGGGCGACCCCGTTCAACAGGATCCGACGACCAAGGACCTGTGGATCCGCTCCGAAGTCCCGCTCCCACAGACTGTGACTCACCAGGACGACCGGGTACGCACCGGGGACGGAATCCTCCTGCGGCAGGAAGGCGCGCCCCAGTGTCGGCTGGACCCCGAGTGCCGGGAGGTATGAGGCCGAGACCATTTCGATGCCGATACGGACAGGCTCATCACCCGCACCGGAGAGATTCGCGTCCGCGGCATAGTACGCCGCCAGGTGCGACAGGCTGCTCAGGCTGGATCTCAGGGCCGTGAACTCCGAATACGACCAGGGAATCCTATGGCGCTCCTGCCCCGACCCCTCATCGTTTTGATACAGCGTCACCAGCCGATCGGACTGCGGAAAGGGAAGCGCGCGGAACAGCGTGGCGCTCACCAGCCCGAATACCGCCGTATTCGCACCGACGCCCAACCCGAGAGTGAGCATGGCCGCTGCGGTGAAGCCCGGGCTTTTGCGCAGGGACCTCGCCGCGAAGCGGACGTCCCGCCAGAGATCTTCAAGCAGAGGGGCTCGCCACCCCTGCCGCAGCTCCTCCTTGTGTCGCTCCACCCCGCCAAAAGCGAGCATCGCGCGGCGCCGTGCCTCCCCGGGGGTCATTCCTTCCCGGACCATCTTGTCCGTCTCCATCTCAACGTGGAAGCGGATCTCCTCCGCCATCCGCTCCTCGGCGGCCGCGCGCCGGAATAACTGTCGCAGCCGCAACCGGACTCCGGAAACCCAGCTCATCGGCAGCTTCTCAGGTAGTACGAAGAATTACGTCCATCGTCGCGGCGAAGCGCCGCCAGCTTTCGACCTCTTCTCCGAGCGCGCGCCGGCCCGTGGGCGTGATCTCGTAGTAACGCGCCCGCCGGTTGTTTTCGGTTGTCTGCCAGTCGCTCGTGATCAGCCCCTTCTGCTCCAGACGCTGCAAGGCCGGGTATAGCGAGCCCTGGTTGACCTCCAATTCCCCGTGGGAGATCTGCTGGATTCGCTGCCCGATTCCCCACCCATGCAGGGGAGCTAGCGAGAGCGTCTTCAGGACGAGCAACTCGATAGAGCCGCGGAGGACGTCGGATTGGGGCTGTGGTACCATGGTGCGCTAAGAAAAGACTCTTCTCGAAACCAAGAGGAAAGATGGCCGTGGCTCCTCTCGAAGTCAAGAGGAATGTGTAGAGGCCGCTCCGAGTCGTTACTCCGGGAGCCGGCGGATTTGTGAATTTTTCTCTGGTATAGCCGTACTCAGCGTTTGGGAAACGCTCTGGAGTGTATCGGAGGGCGAGTTGTCCCAGGTACGGAAGCCAGAAAGCCTTTGAAGAAACGAGGGCGTGGAGCTTACCTCCACGCCTTCGCCTCTCTGCCC
>JACDAB010000178.1 GCA_013695665.1 Geodermatophilaceae bacterium
AGCCATAGGCCTCCTCCAGGCCGGGCAGTCCGTCGTCCCGGTTGATGAACTCACTCGCCGCGCACACCACGCCGTCGTCGGGGTTGTCCTCGATGTAGCCGACCGCGTCGCTCATCGTGGCCAGGCCTTCTGCCTCGGCCATCCACGAACCCGGCGGCGAGTTCGGTCACGCCACACCCGCCGGCCGCGAGTATCCCATCGGTGCCGAGGGCCTCCCGAAGGCCGAGGGCCCGACGGAGACTGCGTGAGCGCTCGGCGGCCATCGCGCGCACTGTCGCAGACGTTGCGCATATGACAATGACAAATGGCCATTTGGCAACAGGTTGCCGAACTGCAACCTTCACCCAGGCCGTGCCGTGTCGGCACGCTTGCATGATCATGAGCCCAGACTGAACGCAAACCGCGCCATCTGGCCTCACGATCAAGATCGGCGGGCAGCGGTTACAGCCGGGTCCGGTACTCCTGGTTGTGCTGGCGCAGCGTCGCCTCGGTGCCGAAGAACGCGTGCTTGGACATGTCCGCGGAGTACTTGCTCGCCGGCGGTGTCCGGCCGAGCGTCTCGGCCATGGCGCGCAGGTGATGCGGTCCGGCACCGCAGCACAGTCCCAGATAGGTGACCCCGAGGTCCGCCGCGCGTCGGGTGAAGTCAACGATCTCGTAGCGGTTGCAGGTGAACGGATCGAGGGCGACGGGGAAGGGCCGGCCCTCGGGCAGCAGATCGCCCTCGGGCTCGCGCAGCGACTGGAACGTTGGCTGGTCCCGATGAGTGCGGTACGGCACCGGAAGCGCGGCGACCGGGATGTCGACCGCCGCCACGATCGGCGCCAGCAGCGGCAGCATGGTGTGCGGGCCGCGGATGCAGTTCAGTCCGACGACATCGGCGCCGGCATCGGCGATCCGGCGGCAGGCCTCGGCCAGCGACCAACCCTCCCGGGTGGTCGGGTCGGTGCCCACTGCCAGGGTGATGACGGCCGGTAGCCCCGCCTCCCGGATCACTGCCAGGGCAAGCAGCGCCTCCTCGGCGTACCGGAAGGTCTCGCCGATGACGAAGTCAACGCCGGCCTCAGCCGCCCAGCCGATCTGCTCGGTGAACATCGCCCGGACCTGGGCATGGGTCGCGGCGTCAGCGGGGTCGTAGACGTTCGTATTGCAGACGTTGCCGGCCAGCAGGGTGTCCGTACTGCGGGCGACCTCCCCGGCGAGCTTGAGCGCCTGCCGGTTCAGCGGCTCGAGCAGATCGGCCTTGCCGATCAGCCGCAGCTTCTCGCGGTGCAGGTAGTAGGTGAATGCCTGTACGACGTCGGACCCGGCGTGCACGAACTGCTCGTGCAGGGCCGTCACCTGCTCCGGATGCTCGAGGACGACCTCGGGCACGAACGAGCCGGCCTGCAGGTAGCCGCGGCGTTCCAGCTCGAACAGGTAGCCCTCGGCGCAAATGACCGTGCCGACGGTGAGGCGCTCGATCAAGCCAGTCATGAATTCAGCTCCGCGGGAAGAGGGGATTTCCTGGTGGGGTGCAGTTCGCCGCGCCCGTAGCGGGCGAACCGGGACGGTTCCAGCAGCCCCTGGGTCTCACCGAGCAGCTCACTGACGACGACATGGCCGACGCCGATCATTTTGTAGCCGTGGTTGGAGTTGGCGATGGCGCACGCGTTCTGCCGGATCCGGTCGGAGAACCGGGAAGCTGTCCGGGGTGAAGCCTCCGATGCGACCGGAAGGGTTGCTGGACAACAGGCCCGCCTTGCCGTCGAACCGTGGATGGCAGTGCGCCGGCCCTGAGGTCCACAGCCGTGCGAAGGCCCCTTCGGGGCTGCGTCACATACACTGTTGCCTCCTCGGCAACGCTGTTTCACTTGGGGGCAACGTACATGGTGGAACCGAACGCGACAACCGATGTCGGTGAGCGTGTCGACATCCCCGGTGAGCGGGTCATCGCCACGGTGGGACGGGCGGTTGCCGTCCTTACCGCCCTCGCCGATTCGCCGCGCGATCTGGGCACCAACGAACTGGCCCGGCTCACCGGCATCAACGCAAGCTCGGTCTCGCGCGTCCTGGCCACGCTGGCACGCGACGAGTTGGTCAAGCGGGTCCCGGACAACGGCAGGTACCGGCTGGGGCTCCGTCTGGTCCAGCTGGGCAACGCCGCGCTGGCCAGGGTCGATCTGCGCGAGGTCGTGCGCCCCCACCTGATCGCGCTGACCGAGGCAGCCGGCGAGACGTCGACCCTGTCCATTCCGGGCGAGCACACCACCATGACCGTCGACTACGTCCAGAGCCCTTCTTCGGTCCGCAGTGTCGCCGAGATCGGCCGGCCGAGCGTGCCGCACGCGACCGCCACCGGAAAGGTGTTCCTCGCGCACGGCGGTCGGGCACCTGACGGGCCACTTGTCGCCTTCACCGCGCAGACGGTCACCGACCGGCGGGAGCTCACCCGCCAGCTCGTCGTCGTCCGGGCCCGGGGGTGGGCAGAAGCACTCGGCGAACGGGAGAACGACCTGAACGCCGTCGCCGCCCCCGTGCTGGACAGCCGCGGCGATCTCGTGGCAATTCTCGGCCTGCAGGGTCCGTCCGCCCGCTTCGACCCGGCCGCCATGCGGGCCGGGGCCGAGGAGCTGCTCAGGCACACGGTGGCGCTGTCCCCGCGCGTCGCCGGATAAGAGTCCGCCGACCGCCGCGGCTGGCTGGCTGGCCCCCATGGCGACGACGTTCCTTCAGAGGCAACGGCCGGCGCCCGCCTGGCGGTCATCCGCTAGTCGCGGACTGCCGATGATTAATCAATGTTGCATACTGCATGCACACGCTTACGGGGGATCCCACTCATGACACGTCTTCATATCCGCGATTCCCGGGCCAGGGCGGCGCTACGGCTGCTCGCCCTGTCCGCTCTGGTGGCCACATCGGTCGCGCTGCCCAGCGCGCCCGCCGCAGCCGCCGGTCCTCCGAACGTGGTGGTCGTCCTCATCGATGATGCCCGCATGGACGACGTGGACACCATGCCGTTAACGCGCTCGCTGATAGGAGACGCCGGCGCCACGTTCGAGAACTCCTATGCGCCTTTCCCGCTCTGCTGCCCGTCGCGGGCCACGCTGCTGACCGGCCAGTACGCCCACAACCACGGAGTGCTCGACAACGTCGCCCCCCTGGGTGGCTTCGCCGCATTCGACGATTCCCAGACGCTTGCCACCTGGCTGGACGAGGACTACGCCACCGGCTACGTGGGCAAGTACCTGAACGAGTACCAGCCGGCGAGGTACGTCCCCCCTGGCTGGGACACGTGGAAGGCGGCGCTCGCTCCGATCCACTACCTGGACACCGACGTCAGCGTCAACGGCAAGATTCGCAGTTTCGAAGGCCAGTACCGCACCAACGTCATGGCCAACATGGCGGTGCAGTTCATCAGGACCGAGACCGCGGACCCGAGCGAGCCCTTCTTCCTCTTCACATCCTTCGATGCCCCGCACAGTGGCCGGCCGGTCGAGCCCGACGACCCGAACAAAATCTATGACACCCAGGAGTTCCCCACCCCTGGCGTCCTGGGCAAGTATCGGGACCGATTCGACGACCTGCCATTGGACGTCGGCCCGGCGTTCAACGAGGCTGACGTCAGCGACAAGCCCGTCCAGCTCGCACCGCTGGAGCCGTGGGAGATCGACGCGCTCACCGAGGTGAACCAGCAGCGCCGGGAGGCTCTGCTGTCGGTGGACGACGCCGTACGCCGTATGGTGGACGAGCTCGCGAGGGCCGGCGAGCTGGACAACACCTACCTCATCTTCACCAGCGACAACGGGTACATGCTCGGGGAACACCGGTTCCGTACGGGGAAAAACCTCCCCTACGAGCCCTCGGTGGCTGTTCCCCTCCTCATCCGAGGCCCGGGGATCGCACCCGGAACAGTGGTCCCCCAGACGGTCGGGGGTCACGACGTCGCACCCACCGTGTTGGGCATGACCGGTTTGTCCGGGGCCTCGGGCGACTTCGTAATCGACGGCCTGGACCTGTTGCCGCTGATTGACGACCCGGCCCTGCATGCCCGGCGCCCGGTCGTTCTCGAGGTGGGTCCCAACCCGACCGCGCCCGAGGGCCCCTACCGCTTCCACGCCATCCGGACGCCGGAGTGGAAGTACGTCGAACGCAGTACCGGAAGGACCGAGCTGTACGACGTAGCGGGTGACCCCTACGAGCTGGAGAACCTCTCCCGCGCCCCGGAATATGACCAGATCCGCGCCGATCTCGCTGTGCTGCTGAAGGAGTACCGCTTCTGCGCGGGCTCGGACTGCTGGTAGGCCGTCTCGCGCGGTCAGTCCACATGCGTAGGCTCCCCCAGTGGCCGATGCGAGCGTTCGCCCTGCCCGCGCTGCGGACGTGTCGGAGATCGCCAGGATCCAGCTCGACACCTGGCGGGCGGCGTACTCCGCCCTGCTGCCCCCCACGGCTCTCGACGACGTGACGCCGGAGCTGGCGGGCGCGCAGTGGTCCGCGGCCGTCAACGAGGCGCCGAGCCCACGGCACCGGGTGCTCGTGGCGCAGGAGCGTGACAGCGTCGTCGGTTTCCTCGCCGCAGAGCCCGATCCCGACGATCCGGGTACGACGATGATCGCCACGATGCTCGTCGAACCGCGGTGGGGTCGACGCGGGCACGGCAGCAGGCTGCTCGCCGCCGCCGTCGATCTGGCCCGGGAGGAGGGCACCAGCCGGCTCACCGCCTGGGTGTTCGAGCGCGACCAGGCATCGATCGGGTTCTACGAGTCGGCCGGGTGGAGTAGGGACGGCTGGACGCGGACGCTGGACGCCGCGGACACCCCGGTTCGAGAGGTGCGGTTGCATACTTCCCTGCTCGAGGAGGCAGCGTGACCTTCGCCGGATTCCCGGAAGCGGCACTCGTGTTCTACGAGGGTCTGGAAGCAGACAACTCCAAGACATACTGGACCAAGCACCGCGAGACGTACGACGACTGCGTCCGCGCGCCGATGGTCGCGATGCTGGCTGAACTCGAGGCGGAGTTCGGCGCCGGGGCGGTGTACCGCCCCTACCGGGACGTGCGCTTCAGCAAGGACAAGACGCCGTACAAGACCGCAGTCGCGGCCAGCGCCGGAAGCCACTATGTGCAGTTGTCCGCCGACGGCCTGATGGTCGCCGGCGGCTACTACGACACCGCGTCGGACCAGGTCGAACGGCTGCGGCGTGCGGTGGACGACGACGTCCAGGGAACCGCGCTGGGACGCATAGTCGAGGAGTTGCGGCGGGGTGGATGGACCATCGGCGGGCAGCGCCTGAAGACCAGGCCGCGCGGGTACGACGCCGACCACCCGAGGATCGAGCTGCTCAGGCACCGCACCCTGATCGCACATCGGCACTGGGAACCCGCGCCGTGGCTGCACACCGCCCGCGCGAAGCAGCGGGTGCAGAAGGCCTGGCGAGAACTGGCCGACCTGGAGGCCTGGCTCAGCGCGAACGTCGGCGCCAGCGCAACCCCCTCGCGCTGAGCAACACACCCTACCGCCCACATCCGAGGATCAGGAGAACTCCGAGGCCAGGTGGTCACGGGACAACCCGCACCGCTGGAAACCCGCCCCAACTGACCACTTGTCCGTATCCACCGCCCAGCTGTCATCGGGTGCGTGCGCCCGGTGCCCACCGTCGATGCCGACGAGGTCGCCAAGTTCGAATGCGGCACCGATCCGCCACAGCCGGCCCCACAACGCCGCCAGCGGTTCACCCCGTCCGGCCAGCTCGATTGCCCGGGTGCCGAGCTGCAGACGCTCACGCGCGTACTCAGGCCCGGCCAGAGCCTGGTGCCTGGCGCGCAGCCCGGCGATCAGCGCCGCGGGGTCGTCGGTGCGCTCGGCCAGCGCCAGCGAGTCAACGGACATCCGCTGCGCCGATGCTAAGTCGCCGTCCTCGACCGCCGCGTATGCCAGCCGCGCCTGCAGTTGGGCACGAAGCGACAGTTGCTCCTCGGGCACAAGGGTGAACGCCAGCCGGCACAGCGCAACCAGCACGCCGCCCCCCTCGACAGCGACGCCGTCGACGAGGAGGGCGGCTCGCGCAAGTAGATCCCAGCGCTTCTCCACCTCGGCCACCTTCGCCGCGAGCCGACAGTGCTCCAGCGCTCCGCCGAAGGCCCCCGAGCGGTACTCGGCGAAAGCCAGATCGAGCAACATCTCCGCCCGCTCCGTTGCAGCCGCGCCGCCCGCCATCGCCATGCTGTGCAGGGCCGTCCTGAACTGACCCGCGGCCTCGGCGTACGCAAGCTCTGCCAGCGCCTCCCGACCAGCCTGGCGCGATGACGTCGCCGCACGCAGATGGTCAGCCGGCGTGGTCGCTCCACGGGCAAGGTGACTGGCGACCGCGGCGATCCGCTCCCTCCGTCCTGTCTCCGCCGCCGCAACGACCTCCGCCAGCGCACGGTGCATCCGACGCCGGTCCGACGGCCCGATGTTGTCGTAGACGCCGTCGCGTACGAGAGCGTGGACGAACCGGGCCGTCCCGGGAGCGTCGACGGGGAGGGTGAGCAGGTGCGCCTGAACCGCCTGATCCAGCAACGGCAGAGCGATGTCGACCGAAAGTCCGGTCGCCGCCACCAGTTCGGCCACGCTGACCTCCTCCCCGGCGACGCTGGCTGCTTCCACGAGCCGACGACAGTCCGCGGATACCCGTCCTATCGGCTCCCGGACGAGGTCGATCAGCTCCAGCCGGCCACTCAGTGCGGCGCGCGCGGCGTCCTCGTAGTGTCGCGCAGGGACACGCGGCCGGCGAGCCAACGGACGACCGCGCCGACGAAGAGGCTGTTTCCGGCGGTCTGCCGGAGCACGAGGTCGGCATAGCGCTCGTCTGGCCGGCTCCCGCCGACAGAGCCGAGGTAGTCGATGATCGCGTTCCGGTCCAGGCCCGCCAGCTCCCGCCGTATTACCTGAGGCCGGTCGATCACAGCCCCGACCGCGGCGGACTCGGTCAGCAGCCTGGCGGTCACCACGACGAGCGCGCGGGAGCGCGGCAACTCCGCGGCCACATGCCCCAGCGCTGCCGCCGTCGCCGAGTCGGCCCAGTGCAGGTCCTCGACAATCACCAGCAGGGCGGCCGGTTCAGCTGCACGCAGCAGTGAGTCCCCCAACCACTCGTACAGCGCGAATCGAGCTGCGGCCGAGCCCTCGGCGGAGCCACCCAGGTCATCGTC
>JACDAB010000183.1 GCA_013695665.1 Geodermatophilaceae bacterium
GGGTCGGGGTCGGGCTGGGTTCCGGTCGTCGCAGTGGAGGTCTGGCCGCCGCCCGGGCTGCCCGTGGCACTGCTGGGGCTGCCGCTGGTCACCACCGGCTCCGACGTCGGCAGCGGCGAGCCCGGGCTGGAGATCGCTTCGCTGCTGGCGGTCAGGCCGGGTCCGATCGGTTGGATGGTCGTGTCGTCGCCGAAGGGGTTCAGGATCAGCGCGGTGGTGCCGAGCACCGCGACCACGGCGAATGCGGTGGCCATCGCGGTGTTGCGCTGCCGACGGTCCCGGCGGTGCCGGACATCGGCCAGCCCCGGGGCGGAGGTGCGCTCGGCGTGCCGGGCGAGGTCGCGCATCCGCCCGCGCAGCTCGTCCCGATCCTCATCCGCCCAGCCGTTGTCAGACACCGTCGTCCTCCCCGAGCAGTTCGGCCATCGCGCTGCGGCCACGGGAGAGCCGGGCTTTGACCGTTCCTTCCGGTACGCCGAGCTGAGCGGCGATCTGCGCGACCGGCAGATCGACGAGGTAGTGCAGGACCAGCGCCTCGCGCTGCGACGCGGGGAGCCGCTGCAAGCCGGCAACCAGCGCCACGTGGTTCTCCATCGGGTCGGGGACACCGGCAGTGTCGATCGGAACGCTGAAGACCAGCCGCTTGGCCTTGCGCCACCGGCTGACCGAGACGCGGTAGGCCACGGTGCGGACCCAGGCCAGCGGGTCGTCGTACGTGGAGACCTGCCGCCACCGCGCCAATGCTCGCGCGTAGGCCTCCTGGACCGCCTCCTGGGCCTCGTGCCAGTTGCCGATCATCGCGTAGACCTGCGCGGTCGCCGCCCGGTTGGTAGCCGCGTAGAACTCAGTGAAGTCTCGGTCCTCCACCGGCTCACGCAGGCTGACGGGGTCGACGCTGATGCCCACCTCCGTGCTCACGCGGAGCCCGCTTCGAAGTCCACACCATGCAGACGCCTGACTGCCGTGCGAGGTTGCATGGCCTTACAGTGAATTCATGACCGATCTGTACGAGCACATTGTGGTCGACCACGCTGGCAGCTACGTCACCATCACCATGAATCGTCCGGCGCGTCGCAATGCACTGTCTGCCGAGCATCTCCGGGAGTTGCGGCACGCCTTCCGGGCGGCGGGGCAGACCGACGCCGCCGGGATCGTCCTGGCCGGCAACGGGCCGGTCTTCTCCGCGGGCCACGATTTCGCCGACGTGGCGGACGCGGACTTCGACGCAGTCCGCCGGCTGCTGCAGTTGTGCACCGAGTTGATGCAGACCATCCAGTCCGTGCCGCAGGTCGTCATCGCCCGGGTGCACGCCTTGGCCACGGCCGCCGGTTGCCAGCTCGTTGCCTCCTGCGACCTGGCAGTGGCAGCGGACACTGCCGGTTTCGCCGCACCGGGAGGCAAGGGTGGGTGGTTCTGCCACACCCCGATGGTCGCGATCGCACGCAATGTCGGTCGCAAGCGGGCGATGGAGATCGCCCTGACCGGAGACGTCATCGACGCCAGGACCGCGGCGGAGTGGGGCCTGGTGAACGCCGCGGTACCCGCCGAGGAGTTGGAGAAGGCGACCCTCGAGCTCCTGGAGCGTGCGACCCGCGGCAGCCGGGCGTCGAAGGCGCTGGGCAAGCAGGCGCTGTACGCGCAGCTGGATCGCCCCGAGCGGGACGCCTACACCTACGCGATCGAAGTCATGGCCGCGGCCAGCCAGACACCGCCAGCCCGCGAGGGCATGAGTGCCTTCCTGGAGAAGCGGCCTGCGGAGTGGCCGGCCTGAGCTGCCCGCCGTGAGGTTGGTGATCGCGCGATGTCAGGTCGACTACGTCGGGCGGCTGACTGCCCACCTCCCCATGGCGAGGCGGCTGCTGCTGGTCAAGGCCGACGGATCGGTATCCATACACGCCGACGACCGGGCCTACAAGCCGTTGAACTGGATGAGCCCGCCATGCTCCCTGCTGGAGCAACCCGGTCGCTGGACGGTGACGAACAGGTCCGGAGAGCAGCTCCTGATCGCCATCGACGAGGTGCTGCATGATGCCTCCTTCGAGCTCGGCGTCGACCCCGGCCTGCAGAAGGACGGCGTCGAGGCGCACCTGCAGGAACTGCTCGCAGCGCACATCACCACCCTCGGCGTGGGGTGGACCCTCGTCCGCCGCGAGTACATGACGGCGATCGGACCGGTCGACATCCTCTGCAAGGATTCCGCCGGACTCACCGTCGCCGTGGAGATCAAGCGCCGCGGTGAGATCGACGGAGTCGAGCAGCTGACCCGGTACGTCGAACTGCTCAACCGCGACCCGCAACTGCGACCGGTCCGCGGCGTGTTCGCCGCGCAGGAGATCAAGCCCCAGGCCCGGGTTCTCGCCACCGACCGCGGGATCGGCTGCGTCACGCTGGACTACGCCGCCCTGCGCGGACACGACGACCCCACGTCACGGCTGTTCTGAGATGTCCGTCGGGTTTCCGGTCAGCCGCATCCCCGACCCGTCGCAGGCCTCACCGCTGCGCTGGGGAATCCTCGGCCCCGGCGGCATCGCCCGCTCGTTCGTCGACGCTCTTGCCAAGCACACCAGGCAGCGGGTGGTCGCCGTCGGCTCCCGGTCGGCCGAGCGAGCCGGAGCGTTCGCCGCCGCGCACGACATTCGCCGGGCCCACGGGTCCTACGAGGCGCTCGTGGACGATCCCGACGTCGATGTCGTCTATGTCGCCTCGCCGACCGGGCAGCATCACGAGCACGCCCTCCTGGCCATTGCGGCCGGCAAGCACGTGCTGGTGGAGAAGTCCTTCAGCCGCACCGCTGCAGAGGCTGCGGAGATGGTTGCCGCCGCGCGCACGGCCGACGTCGTCCTGCTGGAGGCGATGTGGACCCGGTTCCTGCCGCACATCGACGTGGTGCGGCAGCTCGTCGGCGACGGCGTACTCGGTGAGATCCAGACCGTCATCGCCGATCATGGCCAGCTGCTCACTCCTGGCGCCGCCCCGCGTCTGCACAGCCCGGAACTCGGCGGGGGAGCGCTCCTCGACCTGGGCGTCTATCCGCTCTCCTTCGCCGCACTCATCCTCGGGACCCCGGACTCGATCCTCGCGGCCGGTGAGATGGCCACGACCGGCGTTGATTCCACGATCTCGGCAGTGCTGCGGACGGGCGGTGCGCATGCAGTGGTCACCACGACGTTGACCGCGCGTACTCCGACCACGGCGTCCATCTCCGGTACGGCCGGACGCCTCGAGATCGCCGCTGACTTCTACACCCCGGCAGAGCTCGTCCTGACGACACAGAGCGGGTCGGTGGCGCGCAAGGTCGACCGGATCCGCGGACACGAGGCGCTGTGCTTCCAGGCCGCGCACCTCGCGCACCTCGTCGAGGAGGGCCGGCGCGACTCGCCGCTGCTGCCCTTGGTTGAGACGGTGGGCATCATGGCAACGATGGACGAGATCCGCCGGCAGGTCGCCGTCGGCTGAGCCGATCATCGAGACAACGGGAGTATGAATGGGACTCTGGGACAGGCTGACGGGTCGTGACGAGCCGCGTGAGGGTGAGCCGCGCGGCGCGGGCAGGACGCCGACCGGCAGGGTGGCGGTGACCCCGACGAGCAGGCAGTCGAGCGCTACCGGTACCTGTTACGGACCGCCCCTCCCGACCAGATCGAGCAGGCGCACGCTGCGGCGTTCGGCACGCTCACACCTGAGCAGCGCCAGCAGGTGCTGACCCAGTTGGGCGCCGAGGTGCCGCCGCCGCGGGAGCGGGCGCCGAGCGACGATCCGCAAGCGCTGGCCCGGATGGCCACTCGCGACGAGATGCGCCAGCCAGGGACGATGGAACGCACCCTGGGCCGACGCGGTGGCGTGGGGATGGGCGGCATCTGAGATGAAGATCGGACTGCAGATCCCGGACTTCACCTGGCCCGGTGGCCCGACCACCATGGCCCGCGACCTCGCACAGGTCGCGCGGACCGCGGATGATGCCGGATTCGACGCCGTCGCGGTCATGGACCATCTCTTCCAGATCGGTCCGGTCGGGCCGGTGGAGAACGACATGCTAGAGGCGTACACGACGCTGGGATTCCTCGCTGCCCACACGTCACGGGCCCGGCTGTTCACCCTGGTCACCGGGGTCACCTACCGGGACCCGGGGATGCTGGCAAAGATCATCACCACGCTCGACGTGCTCTCCGGCGGCCGGGCGTGGCTCGGCGTGGGGGCGGCCTGGAACGACGAGGAGAGTCGCGGCCTCGGACTGCTCTTCCCGCCGACAGCCGAGCGGTTCGAGCGGCTGGAGGAGACCCTCCAGATCTGCCTGCGGATGTGGAGCGACGACGAGACGGCGTACGACGGCACGCACTACCGGTTGGAGCGCACGCTCAACTCCCCGCAGAGCCTGACCCGCCCCCATCCACCGATCATGATCGGCGGGGGCGGGGAGAAGAAGACGCTGCGACTGGTGGCGCAGTACGCCCAGGCCTGCAACCTCTTCGCCGGCCCGGCCCTGGCGCACAAGCTCGACGTGCTCCGTGAACACTGCGAGCGTGAGGGCAGGGACTACGCCGAGATCGAGAAGACGGCGTACTACCAGTTCGATGTCGGCGCCGACGGTGAAGGGGCCGGCCAGACCGTCGACGAACTCGGCGCCCTGTCCGAGCTAGGCATCCAGACCGCCATCGGGGTGGTGAAGGACGTTTGGCGGATCACGCCGCTGGAGGTCATCGGCCGGGAGGTGATCCCGGCTGTCACCGGGTTGTGAGCTTCGATTCGCTCGACCCCGCAACCGGTGACGTCGTCGCCACGTTCCCTGCGTACGACGTGGCCGCGGTGCGGACCGTCATGGCCGCCGCACGGCCGGCGGCCGCCTGGTGGGGTGGGCTCGGCTTCGCCGAACGCAAGGATCGGCTGACCCAATGGAAGACGGCGATCACCCGGCGGATCGCAGAGCTTGCCGATCTGATGCATCACGAGAATGGCAAGCCCGCCGCCGACGCCACACTCGAGGTGGTGCTTGCGATCGAGCACATCGCCTGGGCGGCTCGCCACGCTGAGCGGGTGCTCGGGCGCCGGCGGGTGGGAGCGGGCATGCTGATGCCCAATCAAGCCTGCACGGTGGAGTACCAGCCCTACGGCGTGGTCGGGGTGATCGGACCGTGGAACTACCCGGTCTACACCCCCATGGGAGCGCTGGCCTACGCGCTGGCGGCCGGGAACGCCGTTGTCTTCAAGCCGAGCCCGTACACCCCGGCGGTCGGTCGATGGCTGGTCGAGCGGTTCGCCGAGGTGGTCCCTGAGCAGCCGGTGCTGAGCCTGGTCACCGGAGCCGCGGACACCGGTGCGGCACTGTGCCGGGCCGGTGTGGACAAGCTCGCGTTCACCGGTTCGACCGCGACCGCCAAGAAGGTGATGGCGGCGTGCGCGGAGACCCTGACCCCGGTGCTGTTGGAGTGCGGCGGCAAGGACGCTCTCGTCGTGGATGACGACGCCGACGTCGTGGCCGCCGCAGACGCGGCGCTGTGGGGGGCGATGGGCAACGCCGGCCAGACCTGCATCGGCATCGAGCGGGTGTACGCCGTGGACGCGGTGTACGACGAGTTCGTCACCGTGTTGACCGAGCGGGCACGACTCGTGCGCCCCGGCTCCGACTACGGCCCGATGACGACCGCAGAGCAGCTCGACGTCGTACGCCGGCACATCGACGATGCGCTGGCCCGAGGTGGCCAGGCCGCGGTCGGAGGCGTGGACTCGGTGCGGGCGCCGTACGTCGACCCGGTGGTGCTGCTCGACGTACCGGAGGACGCCGACGCGGTCAGCGAGGAGACGTTCGGCCCCACGCTGACCGTGACGCGGGTCCGTGACGCCGACGAGGCGGTGGAGCGGGTCAACGCCAGCAGGTACGGGCTGGGCGCCGCGGTGTTCGGCCAGGCCCGGGCCGTCGAGATCGCCCATCGGATCCGGTCGGGGATGGCCAGCGTGAACTCCGTGATCGCCTTCGCCGCCGTACCGTCGCTGCCGTTCGGCGGAGTGGGGGACTCCGGATTCGGGCGGGTGCACGGAGCGGACGGGCTGCGCGAGTTCGCCCGCCCCAAGTCGGTGACCCGGCAGCGGTTCACCCTGCCGATTCGGTTGACGACGTTCCGCCGCCGCCCGGCCGCGTTGAAGGCGACGGTAGGCCTGGTGCGGCTGGTCCACGGACGCCGAGCCGAGCACGGTGCCACCCAGGGCCAGTGACACCGTCAGAGCGCTGTGTGGCCGCGGTCAGTGCGAGACTGGGTGTCATCCGGAGCAGCGAGGAGCGGTTGTGGCACGAGAGTTCTCCAAGGTTGGCGTGGTCGGCTTGGGCACGATGGGTGCCGGTATCGCCGAGGTCTTCGCCCGGTCCGGGCTCGAGGTCGTCGCCGTCGAGGTGGACGACGCAGCGGTCCACCGTGGGCGGACCCACGTCGAGGACTCCACCGGCCGCGCGCTCGCCCGGGGAAAGCTGACCGAGGCGGACCGGACCGCGATGATGGACCGGATCAGCTTCTCGAGTTCTCTGGAGGACCTCGCCGACGCCGAACTCGTGGTCGAGGCGATCCCGGAGCGGATGGAACTCAAGGCTGACGTGTTCGCCCGCCTGGACAAGATCTGCGCCCCGGACGCGATTCTCGCCACCAACACGTCATCGCTGTCGGTCACCGCACTGTCCGTGGTCACCGGCCGGCCCAGCAAGGTCATCGGGATGCACTTCTTCAACCCCGCGCCGGTGATGAAGCTGGTCGAGGTCATCCGCACGGTGGTCACCGAGCCCCAGGTGGTGGAGGACGTCGAGGCGCTTGCCGCGCAGCTGGGCAAGACCGATGTGACGATCGGGGACAAGGCGGGATTCATCGCCAACGCCCTGCTCTTCGGATACCTCAACCACGCCGTGTCGATGTATGAGCAGCGCTACGCCACTCGCGAGGACATCGACGCGGCCATGAAATTGGGCTGTGGCCTGCCGATGGGACCGCTGGCCCTGATGGACCTGATCGGGATCGATACGGCGTACGAGATCCTCGACACGATGTACCGGCAGGGCCGCGACCGCCTGCACGCTCCGGCGCCGATCATCAAGCAGATGATGACCGCCGGACGGCTCGGCCGGAAGTCCGGTCGCGGTTTCTACAGCTACCAGAGCGAGGGCTCGCCGACAGTCGTCGACGACGACCTCACGCCGGCTGAGGGTTCCGGAGACGTCGACGGGCGGCCGGTGCGAACGGTCGGCGTCGTCGGATCGGGAACGATGGCGACGTCCATCATCGAGGTCTTCGCCAAGGTCGGGTACGACGTCGTTTTCGTCACCCGCGGTCGCGAGAAGGTCGACAAGGTCGAGAAGCTCGTTCAGCGGTCGCTGGAGAAGGCGGTGCAGCGCGGCAAGTTGTCCGATCAGGATCGTGCCGCGGCCCTCGGGCGGATCACCGGGTCGACGAGGTTGGACGACCTCGCCGGCTGCGACCTCGTGGTCGAGGCGGTGGTGGAGGAGCTGTCGGTCAAGCAGGCGCTCTTCGCGAACCTGGACGAGATCGTCACGCGCGGCGCAATCCTGGCGACCACCACATCGAGCCTGCCGGTGATCGAGTGCGCAGCGGCGACGACCCGTCCGGCGGACGTCGTCGGCATGCACTTCTTCAATCCCGCCACCGTGATGAAGCTCGTCGAGGTGGTGACGACGGTGGCCACGGCTCCCGAGGTCACCGCGACGGTGCGCGGGCTGTGCTCGAGCCTCGGCAAACACGCGGTCACATGCGGGGATCGGTCCGGGTTCATCGTCAACGCGCTGCTCTTCCCTTACCTGAACGACGCAGTGAAGATGCTGCAGGCGCACTACGCGACTGCCGAGGACATCGACTCGGCAATGAAGGTCGGCTGCGGCTACCCGATGGGCCCCTTCGAGCTGATCGATGTGGTCGGGCTTGATGTGAGCCTGGCGATCCAGCGCGAGCTGTACCTGGAGTTCCGCGAACCGGGGTTCGCGCCGTCGCCGCTGATGGAGCAGCTGGTCACCGCCGGATACCTCGGGCGCAAGACCGGCCGCGGCTTCCACGTCTATCCGAACTGACCCGGCAGTGAGTCCTCGCCGCCGTGTTCATGATCGTGAGGCCAGATTGCGCGGAAACCGCTCAATCCAGCCTCACGATGCTGACGGGTGGGTGGTGCGGCAGGTGCGGGGGACCGGTGCCACCCGCGCCTACCGTTGCCCTGGCTGCGATCATGAGATCCGACCCGGCACCGCGCACCTGGTCGTCTGGCCGGCGTACGACGAGAGTGCGGCCGACCGGCGGCACTGGCACACCGCCTGCTGGTCGGCCCGGGACCGACGCGGAGTGAAGGTGCAGCGGTCGAAGAACGCCCCCCGGTATGGCTGACCCCGGTCGACCTGACCACGCTAGGGCTGGGCGGGATGCCGAACCCCGGCCCGGGGACCAGATCAGGCCGAACACCACACTGGCCGCTCTCCGCCGCCCGCTGAGCCTGCACACGGCGGACGGGCTCCAGCTGGTCGGCGAGCTGGCGCTCCCGCTCGTCCGCGAGCCCGTGGCCACGCTGATCTGCCTGCACCCACTGCCGACGCACGGCGGGATGATGGACAGCCACCTCCTCCGAAAGGCGGCGTTGCGGCTCCCCGCACTCGCCGACCTGGCCGTTGTGCGCTTCAATACCCGCGGGACCCGCAGCGTCCAGGGCGCCAGTGAAGGTGCCTTCGACAACGCGGTGGGGGAGAAGTACGACGTCGCGGCGGCGATCGAGTTCGCCGAGTTCGAGGAGTTGCCGGCGCCCTGGCTGCTCGGCTGGTCATTCGGGACCGACCTTGCGCTGAAGTACGGGTGCGACCCCGCTGTCGTGGGTGCCATCCTGATCAGCCCACCGCTGCGCCATACCGAGGTCGCCGAGCTGGACATCTGGGCTTCGTCGGGCAAGCAGGTCCTCGCGCTGGTACCGGAGTTCGACGACTATCTCCGCCCGGATCAGGCCCGGGTCCGGTTCGCCGTGATTCCACAGGCGGAGATCATCGGCGTACCGGGGGCGAAGCATCTGTTCGTCGGGTACACCGAGACCGTGCTCGACGAGATCGTCCGGCGGGTCAACCGCGCGGCCCACCCGTTGCCGCGGACCGTGCCCGACGGGTCAGGACAGCAGCCCGACCGGTGACGGCGCGGAGTAGACAACGACGAGCACGCCGGCGTCAAAACCCTGCGACAAGGGGCGATACGGCTGTAGTTGGTAGCGGAAGAAGTCACGCAACCGGATGCTGTCGGACTCATCGGTGGCCCGGACCGGTGTCACGTCGGCGATGTCGAGCAGCCGCACCGTGCGGAGGGTACCGGCCTCGTCGGAGCCGTTCGTCCGGGGAAAGGAGTCGACGGTGAAGCTGAATTCCGACGCGGCCGTGGCCAGGACCGTCAGCAACCGCGAATCGACATTCCCGCTGCCCAGGTCGTCGCGGCCGGCGGCGTCGAGGACGAGATTCGAATTCGTGACCAGAGCCGAGCCGAACGCCTGACTCGCGACGCGCTCCGCGGCGATCGCGGCATCGAGCAGCACAGGAACCTCGACCCGCTGCCGGACATCGATGGCGAAAGGCCCGTCACCGAACTGAGCGACCAGCGGCAGGCCGTCGTTCTCCCCGCTGCGCTCGGCCAGCAGCGCTGGGGGCGGGCCGTCAAGGCCCACCCCGTCGCTGCGCTGCAGACGCTCGGCCGGTACGCCGGCGCGGATCAACTCGACCCACAGCAGCGGCTCGACCCGGACAGTCGTCTCCGGGGCGAGGTTGCCCGCCAGCCACGCGGCCAAACCTTCTTGTGGTGCGCCCTCGACCGCGTCGGTTGAACTCGCCGGTAGCACCAGCAGGCTGATCGCGGCAGCGGCGACAAGCGCCGCAGCGGCGCCGCGGACCACCACCGGCCGCGGTCTGCGCAGGCTGCTCACCGTCTCCTCGATCACCGCCCCGAGCAGTACGGCGGTGATCGGGACGCTGATGATCAGTGCGGCGCTCTGACCGCTCCACGGCGCCACGGCGGCGGCGAGCAGGGGGAGGCAGCCCAACGCCAGCGGCCTAGCCCACAGCACCCGCCACGTCGCGACCGCGGCGAGCACCAGTCCCGCCACCGCCAGTGCGATGACGGTCACCTGCGGCACCGGCGAGTCGCTCGAGGAACCGGCAGCCCCGAAGCCCGCAAGACCGGCAGCGATCAGGAGCGTGAGGAGGGCGGCCACCGTCAGCAGCCGGCGGCGGGCACTCCAGCCCGGGAAGACCGTTCCCGTGGCCAGCGCCGCGACCAGCACACCGATTGGCAGCAACAGGGCGACCGGTTCGATCAGCACTGCCAGCCCGATGAGCAGGGCACTGACGGCGCGCCCGAGCCACGTCAGCACGGGCGCGGTGGGCCGGGCCGAGACGACAATGGCCGCAACGAACAGCCAGGTGGTGGCGACAGTGGCGGCGTAGGTGACGACGTGCGCGCTGGTGACAGCGGGAGCGGCGTACGCCAACAGCACGACGCCGAAGGCTGTCAGCGCGCTCTGCCCCAGCTGACGGCACAGCGTGAACAACGCCAGCGCACCAGCGAGGGCGACGACCAGGAGAAACTCGCGCAGTGCTCCGGCCACCGATGCGTACCGGTCCGCCGCACCGGTCAGCTCGTTGTACAGCGCCAGGTGGACACTGAGAACGCCATCCGACAGGGCGCCGGGGACCTCGAACCCGCCCAGGCTGGTGAGGCCGTAGGCATTGGCCGCGACGGTGGCTTCCTCGACACCGGCCGGCTGGGGGATTCTCCGCGAGGAGGCGAGGTGCGCCCAGGCAGCGACAGCGGCTGCGACAACACCAGCCACCACGGGCAGCAGACCCCCTTGCTGCTGCCACCAGGGTGCCGCTCGCTCGTCGCTGGTCCGCACGGGGGCGGCAGCAGCGTCGAGGGGCATGCTCAGGTCGGCGTCTGACTCGACGTGGACGCACGGCGCGCCGGGGTCGGTCCAGCGCCCTTGCGCAGCGGGTTGCCTGGGGGTGACACGGCGATCGTTTCGGTCGGGGCCTCGGGCGACAGTGTGCCGGTCGACCGACCGGCGCTTTGATCGACGCGCGGCTGCTGCTGAACGGGCTGCGCGTCAGGCGCTGCCCCGCCAGTCGTCTGCGGCCCCAGGCTGTCGAGGATCTGCTTGACCAAGGCGAGCTGCTCTCGCACATCGGCCTCCTGGCGAGCCGTGGCCTCCGTTCGCGTCTGTGCGTCGGCGCGCATCCGGGCGGCGTTGGCGGCGGCCGCGGCGGTGATCACCTGCGCCTGCTGCCGGGCGGAAGCCTCCATCGCCGTCGCCTGGCTGGTCACTCCGGGCAGCGCCGAGCGGGCGGCCTTGGACTCGCCGTCCAACCGCTCGGCCAGCGGACCGAGACGCTCGGCGATCTTCCCGAACGTCGCCCGCAGTCGCGTCTCCGTCTCCGCCTGGCCGCGCCTGGACTCCTCGGCGGTACGCCGGATGGAGGCGGCCTCGTCGGTGGCGAGGCGCAGGATCGCCTCCACCTTTGCTCCGAACCCGTCCAGGCTGACGGGCGCGGACGAGGGTGGCTGCTGCGGCTGGGCCGACGCCGCCGGAGCGCTGGCGGCGTTGACACCGGCAGCGCCGTTCAGGCGCTGCTCGAGTTCGTGGACCCGCCTCGCTGCCGCGTCACGCTGGCTCCGCAACTCGTTGCTCTGGCCGGCTGTGGCCGCAAGCCGTCCTTCGAGTGCGGCCAGGTGTTCGTCGACCTGCCGGCGGTCATAGCCGCGTAGGACGACGTCGAAGGCGGGCACTGCTTTGTGGGCTGCGTGGCTGCCGTCCTCGTGTGCCATGAGATCTCCCGTTTCTTACGCTGAGTAACGAATTTTGCCTACGGAGTGTAGCGCTCATGGGTCCTGTCCGCGCGCGTTCAGGTGGTTGTGCTGTCCAGGACCGCGTAGACGATGATGTTGTCGCGGTAGGACCGGCGGGTCGAATCGAAGTCCCCCCCGCACGTGATCAAGCGGAGTTCTTGGCTCGGGGTCGGTCCGTAGACCCCTTCGGTGGGGAACTCGGTCTTGGGATAGCTCTCCACCCTGGCCACGGTGAAGGTGGCGACACTGCCGTCGGAGCGAGTCACCAGGATCGTCTCACCCGGCTGCATCTCCGCCAATCGGAAGAAGACACCAGGCCCCGCGCGGGAATCCACATGGCCGGCGATGATGGCCGGCCCGATCTCCCCAGGTACGGGCCCCCCGGTGAACCAGCCGGCGACGTCGTAGGGCTCGGGGGGGATGAGGACACCGCCGGCGTCGACGTCCAGGGACAGCAGCTGACTGCGCACGCCGATCGATGGCACCTCGACCGACACCGGGGTCAGCGCCCCAGGTGGTTCGACTGCCGCGCCGACGTCGGGATTAGGGGTGGTCGGGGCCCACGCGCCGGCCGGTGCGGAGGCCGGCGGGGCCGAGGAGGTGGGCGGTGCCGGGTCGGCGGCGACGCCGCTGGCGCCGGGGCCGCTCAGGGCGAGAACCGCGGTGCTCAACGTGGCGAGGACGGCGCAGGCTGCACCGACGACAATGAACAGTGTCCGGTGTGAGCCGGTCGTACCCCGATCGTCGGTGCCGGCCATCGCCCTAGACAGCACAGGTGCGGCGCCGGAGGGCCATGGCCATCACGAGGAACACCCCCACGGCGCCGGCAACGGCAGCCGTCGTCGCACCGGGCCGGTCAGTGGCCGTCCCGCCCCCACCGGTCTCCACGCCTCCGGCTGGGATGACGCCACCGCCGGCGCTGCTCATGGCATCCACGCGGGCGACGACGGTCAGGCCACCGTCGGACTCATCCAGGATGAGAACGGAATACACGGCCCCGGCGTTCACGGTGATGGGAAGCGTCGTCGCCAGGCCGCTCCCGCCGTCGACCCGAAGGGTCCACTCGCCGGCCGGAACCGTCTCGTAGTCCGTCGTGGTCGCGAACGGTACGTCCTGGCCCAGTGTGGGCCCGCCGTCGACGCCGATGTCCAGAGCAGGCTGGCTGGCAGAGGCCTGGATCACGCGCACACGTGACTGTCCGGCCGGCGGGAGGGTCAGGTCGTCGGACAGGACGGTCAGTCCGAGGTCATTGAACGAGCCCACGCCGGCGACGGTGTAGGCGTTGCCCTCGTCGGCGGTGAGCGTCGTCGAGATGACCGGGGGAGTGCTGTCGTCGGCACCGGCCGGTCGCATGCTCACCGTGTAGGTGCCCCCGGCAACCGACTGGTACTCCGAGAGCGTCCCGTAGCCGACTCCTTCCAGGACGATTCGGTCCTGCGGGTCCGCGGCGGAAACGACGTATACGTCCACCTCAGGCGTGTCCGGTGATAGGTGCGCAAGTCGCAGATAGGAACCGGTGGCCGCACTCGCACCGAACGCGAATGTTACGCTGAGTAACCCTAGCACAAGCGTTATGAGCCCGACCAGGCTGAAGCGCACCCCGAAAGAGCGTGCCATATGACCAATCCTCCCCAGATTCTTCCTCGATCATAAGCGCACCGTGAGCGGGCTGTCTGGCTAGCGCCCGATTCCACCCGCGAAGTGGCCGCCCGATCAGCCGCCGCGGGGCCGGCTGCGCGGCGGGGTCTGCTGTGCCGGGGGCTGCTGTGGCC
>JACDAB010000044.1 GCA_013695665.1 Geodermatophilaceae bacterium
CGCACCACATGCCGGTCATCCAAACCCGACAACACCTGCGCCTCAGCCCGGAACCGCTCCAAGAAACCCGGGACCGCCAACAACGCAGGAGACAACTCCTTGATCGCCACCAACCGCCCCAACGCCACCTGCCGCGCCTGCCACACCACCCCCGACGAACCCTCAGCCACCCGACCCAGCACCTCAAAACCCGCAAACTCCATGTACAGCCCCGCTGTCTCGATCGGACCAGGAGGTGACCTGATCGGCTGACGCGCAGACTACAGTCAGTGAGCAACTTTTGGCTACACTCCGCACATGTACGCCGAGGATCTGAGGCGGGCACGATGACGACCACCAATTTCGACTACCTAGGGTTGCCCGACTACGAGGTGGTTGGGGAGCTCGGCCGGGGTGGTTTCGGAGAGGTTCTGCTGGCCCGGCACCGGATTCTGGGCCGACTCGTCGCGGTCAAGCACATCCCCGCCCAGGCGCTCGCCGACCCCGAGGCGGTGGCCCGATTCCGCCGCGAGGCCCAGGCTCTCGCCCGGGTGCAGCATCCGGCGGTCGTCGTGGTCTACGACCTGCGGCTGACCGACACCAGCGCGGTGCTGCTCATGGAGTACGTACCGGGTGAGTCGCTGCGGCAAGCTCTGGACCACCGGGTCGTCCCGGCTCCGGCAGCAATCGCGATTCTGGATGACGTCGCGCAGGCGCTCGGTGCAGCCGCCGCGGTCGGGATCGTGCACCGGGACGTCAAGCCGGCCAACGTCTTCCTGCTGGCCGGTGGACGGGCCAAGCTCGGCGACTTCGGCATCGCGCGAATAGCCGATCCCGGCGTCTTCAGGACCCGCGACGGCATGCTCACCGGTACGCCGGCGTACCTGGCTCCGGAGTCCTTGTTGCCGGGGCACCAGCCGGACAGCAGCACAGACGACTACGGCTTCGCGGTGATGGCCTACGAGATGCTGGTCGGCCAACTGCCCTTCCGCGGAGAGGGGCTGTCGCTGCTGGGTCAGCACGGCTTCGTCGCTGCCGCCTCACCGGTGCAGATCGTTCCGGGATTCCCCGCCGAGGCAGCCGAAGCGCTGCTCGCCGGCCTCAGCAAGGATCCGTCCGTGCGGTTGCCGGCCGGTCAGCTCGTCGCCCGTCTCCGCGCCGTACCCGCAGCCGCCTGGCCGCCGCCACCCGAGGCGGGACGCGCGCAGGCAACGGGCGCCACCATGATGGAGCAGGCACCCGCGCGGGTGAGCGTGCCGGTCCCTGGACCCCCGCCGACCCGGTCAGGCCCGCGTCGGCGTACGACGCTGCTGCTCGGCGCCGTGGCTGTGCTCGTTCTCGCCGCGGCGGCGACCGTTATCGTTGCCAGCGCCGAGGCCGCGCCCCTGACCGTGGAGGCGGCGACCGTGACCGTCGATGCAGCCGACCGCAGCTGCCCGACCGCGCAGTACATCTTCACCGCGGTCATTGACACCAACGGTGCAGCGGGGCGGCTGCGGCTGCGCTGGCTGCAGCCGGATGGTGCGGCGACCGAAACCACGGCTCTGGACGTACTGGAGGGCCAGGACCCGGTGACGGCGCGCCTGCAGTTCGACGTGACCGGTGAGGAACCGCTGCAGGGGTCGGCTCAGCTGCAGGTGTTGTCGCCGCAGCAGCTGAACGCGACGCCGGTCGAGGTCAGCTACTCCTGTCCCTAGCGTTCGGACCCGGTGTCCTCAGATCAGATGTACTCAGAGCCAGTAGCCGCTTCAGCGGATCGAGTAGCGGTCGGTCTGGCTCGAGCCAGTCAAGGTCGTCGAGCTCGCCGGAGGTCACCCAGCGCAGTTCTCGATGTTCGGTCGGCGTCGGTTCACCGCGGACGATGTGCGCTGTCCAGACGCGCAGCCGAAGCCCGCCGGGAATCGGAACGTCACCGAGGAGATCCTCCGGTGCCACGATGACTCCAAGTTCCTCGGCGCACTCGCGGACGAGACCCGCATGCTCGGTCTCACCGTTGTCGAGCTTGCCGCCGGGAAATTCCCAACGGCCTGCCAGTGCGGGCGGAGCCCCGCGTTGAGCGACGAGGACCCGCCCGTGCCGGTCTATGATCGCGGCCGCCACGACGCAGAGGGCAGCCACGCCGACCACCCTGCCAGACTGGGTACACGTCGAGCAGGAGGAAAAGGGCATGGCACAGCTGCTGAGCGATGACCAGGTCCGGACCGCCCTGCTGGGGCTGGACGACTGGGATGGCGACACGACAGTCATACGACGTACGGCGGTGCTGCCCACCTTCCCGGCCGCGATCGACGTCGTGAGTCAGGTTGCTGAGGTCGCCGAGGAACTGGATCACCACCCCGACATCGACATCCGGTGGCGCACCCTGCACTTCGCCTGTTCCACCCACTCCGACAACGGGGTCACCGGCAAGGACACCGACCTGGCCGCGCGAATCGATGCGATCGTCTCGTCCGTGACAGCCAACGGGTAGGTCCCCTGGCCACGTCGGCGGCGCCGGTGCCCGGCTAGGCCCGCCGGATGGCCACCACGGACGACCTGGCCACCTGTCCGGCGTTGTTCGGCCACTTGCTGGTGGGCTCCAGCACCGTCCCGCCCTCGCCGGGGTGCTGTACAGCCACGAACATCGTCGTTTCGGTGGAGTTGAAGTAGATCCCGGTCAGCTCGCAGCCGAACACGCCGGCGAACAGCTGCCGGGTCCGTCCGCGTTCCGGACCGACAACCGGCAGGCCGACCACCGCGTCGTTCATCGGCAGCACTCGCGGAGCACCGTCGGTGGCGATCCAGAGCTGGCCGAGGGAGTCCACGGCCAGGTTGTCCGGGGCCGCGATCTCACTGACCTGGGACTTGTCGAATCCGCCGTAGTAGGTGCTCGGGTCGTCCGTATCGCCGCAGAGCAGCAGAATCTCCCACTCGAATGACGTTGCGCCCGCGTCCCTGCCCGCCTCGACGAGCTCGATCACATGCCCGGCGACGTTGACCGGGCGCGGGTTGGCCGGATCGACGTCAGGGTTGCCTTCGGTGCCGCGCCGGTCGTTGTTCGTCAGGGCGATGTAGACACTGCCGACCACCGGGTTCGGCTCGATGTCTTCGGGACGGTCCATCGCGGTGGCACCAAGGGCGGTGCCCGCGTCGCGGGCGCGGATGAGGACGTCGGCCTGGGAGAGGAAGCCGTTGGCTTCGGTCAGCGGCCCGGTGCCGTGCACCAGTGGAAGCCACTCCCCTGAACCGTCGTCGTTGAAGCGGGCGACGTACAGGGTCCCGTTGTCGAGCAGATCGCGGTTGGGCACCGCACCGCCCGGCCGCACCCGGTCACGGGTCACGAACTTGTAAACGAATTCGAACCGGGCGTCGTCACCGGTGTAGACCGCCCAGCGGCCGTTCTTCGTCTTGGTGCCCGCAGCCGCCTCGTGCTTGAACCGACCGAGTGCGGTGCGCTTGCGGGGAGTCGCCGTGGGGTTATAGGGGTCGATCTCGACCACCCAGCCGAAGCGGTTCGCCTCGTTCGGCTCCTGTGCCAGGTCGAAGCGCGAGTGGAAGCGCTCCCACTTGCGGCTGCTCTCCCCCTCGGGTACGCCGAAGCGGGCGTTGAGCGCCTTCTGTGGCCCCTCGGGCAGTGCAGCGTTGTTGGCGAAGTACTGGTCGAAGTTCTCCTCGGCGGTCAGCAAGGTGCCCCATCCGGTGACGCCGCCGCCGCAGTTGTTCAGCGTGCCCAGTACGCCGCGACCCGTCGGGTCCTGCGACGTCTGCAAGGCCGGGTCCCCGGCCGCCGGGCCGGTGATCTGGATCGGTGTGACCGCTGTGACTCGCCGGTTTAGGTCACTGCGCAGGTAGACCCAGCGACCGTTCTGCGCCTGGGCCACTCGTATGAGGGTGCCGCCGTGGGCGGCAAGTTCGATGTCGACCTGCCGATTGGTCGGATTCTCCGGGTCGTAGGCCGGGAACATCATCAACCCGTCGGTGTACTCGTGGTTCACCCAGAGCAGACCGTCACGCCCGTAGTCGGGTCCGCTCCGGTTGCGCGGGAAGTAGGCGGTCCAGTCGGAGTTGAAGCCGAAGCGTTGCGCCTGCAGCTCCGGTGTCTGGGTGAGGACGTTGAACTCGGGCAGACCGTCGACGAGGTTGTCGCCCCAGCGGATCACCAGGTCGTGGGTGAAGGTGTCGGCTATCGCGACGTCGTCGAACGGCATGGGTACGGGTGGCTCTAGCGGGGGAAAGTTCAGCTTGAACGCGGATTTGGACGTCACGGCGGCGGTCTCTGCCACGGCCGATCCGACCGAGGCGTGGACGGCAGCGCCGGCACCGATGACAATGCCCGCACGCAGCATGGAACGTCGGGAGATCCGGCGGGCCAGAATGGTTTCGAAGGTCTCTGAGCTCAAGTCGGTCATAGTCACGGAGGCTAGGAAGCGCCCGCGTCCACCCGGTGAATTCGACGCGGCGGCACGATGAATGCAGCAGACACGCCCGTCCGCCACGATGAGCGCCGAAGGAGTGACGGGAGTGAGCGTGCCGGTGATGCACCAGGACTACAGCGACGCCGTTGCCGACCTGCGGCGCGCGTACGCCGCACTGCCCGTCGGCGAGCCGGTCCGGCTCGCCAAGGGCACCTCCAACCTGTTCCGGCCGCGCGCGCGGGCAGCCGGCGGGAGGCTCGACGTGTCGGCGTTCGCCGGCGTGCTGGATGTGGATCCGGCGGGCCGAACCGCAGATGTGCTGGGCATGACGACGTACGAGCAGCTTGTCGATGCCACCCTCGCGCACGAGCTGATGCCGCTGGTCGTCCCCCAACTCAAGACGATCACGCTTGGCGGTGCGGTCACCGGACTCGGAATCGAGTCCTCGTCCTTTCGTAACGGCCCGCCGCACGAGTCGATGCTGGACCTCGACGTGCTCACCGGAGACGGCAACGTGGTCACCGCCCGTGCCGACAACGAGCACCGGGCTCTCTTCTACGGTTTCCCCAACTCCTACGGCACCCTCGGCTACGCGCTGAGGCTGCGCATCGAGCTGGAACCGGTGGCCCGTTTCGTGCGGCTGCGCCACCTGAGCCATCGTGACCCGGCGGCGTACTTCGCCGCGGTCGCCGAGATCTGCGGCACCGGACGGTACGACGGCGAGCCGGTGGATTTCGTCGACGGCACGGTGTTCGCCCCCGACGAACTGCGGTGCACCATCGGCAATTTCGTCGCCGCTGCTCCGTACACGAGCAACTACACCGGGATGGAGGTCTACTACCAGTCGGTACGCCGCCGCCACGAGGATTTCCTCACGACCCGCGACTACCTGTGGCGGTGGGACACCGACTGGTTCTGGTGCTCGCGCGCGTTCGGCGTCCAGAAGCCTTGGCTGCGCCGCCTGGTGCCCAAGCGGCACCTGCGCTCGGACACGTACTGGAAACTCATCGCGCTGGAGCAGCGGTACGGCGTCATGCGCCGCATCGACGCTGCCCGGGGCAAGCCGATCGAGGAGCGGGTGGTTCAGGACATCGAGGTCCCGGTCGACCGGGCCGCGGAGTTCCTGGACTTTCTGCACCGCGACACCGGCATCAGTCCGGTCTGGGTGTGCCCCCTGCGCCAGCGCGACGCCGAGGCCAGCTGGGATCTCTACCAGCTCGATCCGGACACGCTCTACATCAACTTCGGCTTCTGGTCGACGGTGCGGCTGCGGCCCGGTGAGCCCGACGGCACCCACAATCGCCGGGTGGAGGTCGAGGTCACCCGCCTCGGCGGGCGTAAGTCGCTGTACTCGACCTCTTGCTATCCCGAGGATGAGTTCTGGAAGCTGTACAACGGCCCGACGTACCGCACGCTCAAGGACCGTTACGACCCGGGCGGCCGGCTGCTCGATCTGTTCAGCAAGACCGTCCGGGGGCGATAGGGAGGATGGACTCGGATGGTCAGCGCACAACGACCGGTCGCCGAAGTGCTGCAGCTTGCGCTCGGCAATGTCCCCATCGGAATCGATGCGTTCGACGGCAGTTCCTCCGGGCCGGCCGATGCACCCGTGCGAATCGAGATCCGGACGCCGCGGGCGCTGAACTTTCTGGTGACCTCACCGCACGAGCTGGGCCTGGCCCGCGCCTTCGTCGGTGGTGACCTCACCGTCCACGGGGACCTCTACACCGCGCTCTCCCTGCTGACCGGTGACGACATGGCCAGCCTGGGGTGGACCAGCCGGATGGAGGTCCTGCGCGGGCTGGGACTGCGCACCCTGACTCCGGTTGCCCCCCCGCCGGAGGAGGTGCGGCTGCACGGGTGGCGGCATTCGCAGCGCCGTGATCGCAGCGCCATCTCGCACCACTACGACGTATCCAACCGCTTCTACGGCTGGGTTCTGGGCGAGTCGATGACCTACACGTGTGCGGTCTACCCGACCGCCACCTCGTCCCTGGAGCAGGCGCAGGAGGCCAAGTACGACCTGGTTGCCCGCAAGCTCGGGCTGGCTCCGGGGATGCGGCTGCTGGATGTCGGCTGCGGATGGGGTGGCATGGTCGTGCATGCTGCCAAGCGATACGGCGTGCAGGCCCTCGGCGTGACCTTGTCCCGGCAGCAGGCGGAGTTCGCGCAGAAGTGGATCGCCCACGAGGGACTGGCCGACCTCGCCGAGGTGCGACACCTGGACTATCGCGACACGCCGGAGGGTGAGTTCGATGCGGTGTCCTCGATCGGTTTGACCGAGCACGTCGGCGAACGTGAGCTCCCCGCATACTTTCGGCGGTTGTGGGGCAAGCTGCGGCCGCAGGGCCGGCTGCTCAACCACTGCATCACCCGCCCGACGACGACCGAGGACGTCCGCGCCTCAGGCTTCATCCCGCGATATGTCTTCCCCGACGGCGAGTTGATGGGTATCGGCAAGATTGCCTCGGTGATGCAGAACAGCGGCTTCGAGCTGCGTCACATGGAATCTCTGCGGGAGCACTATGCGATGACGCTGGACGCATGGTGCGCGAACCTGGCCGCACACTGGGACGAGGCCGTCGAGGAGGTTGGCCTTGCCCGGGCGCGGGTCTGGGAGCTGTACATGACCGGGTCGCGGATCGGGTTCGAACGCAACCACATTCAGCTGCACCAGCTGCTCGGGGTCCGGACCAGCGCCGGCGAGGCCGGCTACCCGTTGCGACCGGACTGGTAGCCCTCGCCCAGGTGCAGCTACCTCATCACGCCGAGCGGGCTCACCGTGTGATTCGGGAAAAGGCTGCCGATCGCCCCGAGGCCCAGTGTCTTCTGCGCCGCCTCGGCCAGGACGTCGCGGCAGTCGTTACGGACTGCCAGGTCACCGTCGCGCAGGTCGCCGGGCGCCAGGCCCGGCCAGCCGCCGTGGATCTGGCCGCCCCTGACACCGCCGCCCAGCAGCATCATGAGCCCACCGTGACCGTGATCGGTACCTCCGCTGGCGTTCTCGGCAACCCGGCGCCCGAACTCTGACGTCGCGACGAGCGTGACGTCGGCGAGCCGGCTGCCGAGATCGGAGGCGAAGGCAGCCAGGTTCTTCGCCAGGTTCGTCAAATGGTCGACCATCTGGCCCTCAGCCGTGGTGCCCTGATTGGTGTGCACATCCCAGCCACCGATGTCGATCGTCGCCACGCGTAGGCCGGCATTCGCCTTGACCAGTCGGGCGACATCGGCCAGGGCCTCACCGAAGGGGTCCACCGAATAGGCCGGGGGCTGTACCCAGTTCGGATTCACGGCCCGGACCGGCACCGCCTCGGCGACCACCCGGACGGTGGTCTCCATCAGGTCTTCGATCGGGTTGTCCAGGCCGGTGTACAGCGACCGCATCGCCGTCGCCATGTTGGTCGAGGGGTTGCTAAAGACCAGCGAGTTGATGCCCCGCATCGAGATGGCGCCGGAGGTGGCCCGCAATGCCGGGGTGATCGTCGAACCCTCGGAGACCGCTCGAAACGTTGTCCCTGGCCCATCAGCTTCTAGGACCCGGTCCAGCCAGCCGGTCGGATACGTCAGCGTTGCGCTACCCCGCTCGATCAATGCCTGCGACGCGAAGTGGTCACGATTGGCATCCGGCGATCCGACGGCGTGAACGAAAGCCAGCTGACTGCTTTGCCAGTATCCATACAGCGGCTGCATCGCCGGATGCAGACCGAACGTGCTGTCGAGGGCCAGCAGCTGCGAGTCGCGGACCCCGATACCTGGCCGAACCTCGAGGTACCTCGAGTTGTTGCGCGGCACGACTGTCGTCAACCCGTCCAAGCCGCCGCGCAGGAACAGTGACACAAGGGTCTTGCCATTTCCAGTCCCGACGGCGGCGTAGGAATGCCGGGCTGTCACCAGCTGCGAGCCCAGTGACGCGGCCAGCACCATGCCGGCACCGGCGAGCAGCTTTCTCCGCGTGAAACCCTGGTCCCACAGCCGGCGGTCCAGTTCCAACTGTGACTGGACATCACATGCGGTGGAGATGATCGCGCGCTCGCGGGCTCCGGTCTGGTGGCTTGTCACCGGAGAACCGAGTACGGCGAGTTGAGCACGAGTTCGGCGAAGTCCTTGAGCCATCGGTCCACCTTTATCTGATTGAACGGTTGGGCGGAGGTCATGCCGGCAAAGCCCAGCAGCGCCTCGCGATGCTCGGGCCGAAACGTCTGCCCGGTAAGCGAGACGGCGAGCCGGTCGGCCATCGCACCATGCGTGGCCATAGGTGGCCCGGCGAGCAGAGAGCCGAGTGGCGGCCGGTAGAGGCCTGCTGGATGCCCTCGGGACACCCGGCGATGCCAGTTGCAGCGGCCCAGCATGCCTCCGATCGACCACCAGCCGTCCGCTGAGTCTGAGTACCCGGTCGGATCGAACGCCTCGAGTGGCTGCATGCTGAGCTTGGCGGCATCGGTGACGAGGAGATCGATGTCCGCTGTGCTGGGCCCTGACGGCGGTTGGATGCTCAGGGCACGAACGCTGGCGACAATGTCCTCCAGCGGTCGACGCGTCTTCTTGCCAACGGAGGCGGCGAACTCAGGCGATCGGAACAGCGCCCGCAGCCACGGGATGATCGCCGTACCGGAGTCCAGAAATACCTCGGCGAGATGGTCGACAAGTGACTGCGGAGGGTTGTCGCTGACGAAGCGGATGGCGAGTTTGCGCGACAGTGACAGCGCGGTCTGCTCGTGCCGCGCGAGGTAGCGCAGGTATCCGTCGCTGGTGTTCAGCCCGGCCGAAGCGGATGCGTTCGCCGAGGACCAGCCCAGGACCCGCACCGGACCGACGTAGTGCACCTCAGGCTTGTACACAAACTGCCCGTCCAGAGTGACGCATCTCCCGGTGAGGATCAGGGCGCTGTTCTTGACGTCTGCCTCGGTGAAGCCGGCCTGTGGCGTGACGGTGTGGAGCTGCAGCAACTCGCGCCCATAGTTCTCGATGGGCTGCGGGATCCTGGAGTCGGTGTTGTCGAGGTAACGCAGCATCGCCGGGCTCTTGGCGTCGGCAAGCAGCATGTTCTCGAAGCGCCCCATGGCGTGAGGGCGGATCACCGCCCGGTCCTCGATCGGTTTGGTGAGATGAGTTCCCGACGTCAGGGTCAGAACATTCAAGTGGTTGCTCCAGAAGTCGACCATGACCTCGAAGAGCTGGCGACGGCTCCAGATCTGGCGAGCCAGCGTGGCCGCGATCAGCCCCGTGCCCGCCGTTCGTGGCTGCGCCAGCTTGTTGAGTTCGGTCAGCGAGGCGTTGAGCAGCGGAAACTTCTGCAACAACAGGTCCATGGCCGAGTCGTCGATCCGTGCGGGGTAAAGCTGGTCCTCGAGCCAGGCAGTTGCCCCGCGGGCCCGGATGTCGGCCAGCAGTGCCGGAGTCTGCCCGAACGTCGCCCGGCGCAGCAGGTGCAGGTCGGGATCGCTGGACAGGACCGACCCGGTGGCAGCGGCGGCGGCGGCTTCTGAGACGAGTGCAGGCATGAAGGACCTGTTTCCATCAGGAGGGGGTAACCGGTACGGCGGACAACGAACACACTCTGTGGTATCTCGATTGCTCTTCGTAGGCAACGTACACGCACCGTAGCATGCTTGTCACGTAGCGTAGTTTCTTGCTACCGTCACCTCACTGCGCGTGAAACCGTCGAAGGGCGCGCGAGACGGGTCAGGCACACCTCATGTCCACATCGCTACCCCCTAGCCGCAGCATGTCCGGCCGATCTCTGCCTCGGCCCGCTGTCCGGTGGCTGCCTGCCGCCGTGTTCGCCGGCGCGACGCTCGGCGTGGCCGTCGGCCTGTCGCTGGCCGCCACTGCCTCAGCCGCCCCCGCTGCCGAGAACTGCTCGGTCTTCTGGACCGGAGCAGCGAGTACGACGTTCAACGTCGCCGAGAACTGGGCGACGACGGCCGGAGGGGGGACGATCCCTGACCAACTGCCGACTGCCGTCGACGTGGTCTGCATGGCCGAGGTTCCCGTCAGGGCCGAGATCCTGTACACGTCCATCGGCCGGACGGTCGCGGGCGTCGACATGTCGGCCAGGGGTGACGTCCGGCCCCGGCTGATCGTCGATGGAGGTGTCCTGCGGATCGGTTCCGCGGCCGGCAGCTACGACTCGGTGATCCACGATCTGCAGCTGCTGTCCGGTTCGGAGCTCACCGGCATCGCCGACTACGTCCTGTCGGGGAGCCCGTCGCTGTCGGACAACGCGATTATCGACGGGCCTGGTACGACGACGCTGGCGCCCGGCAGCCAGGTCGTGACGAACGGCCTCATCCTCGACAACGGCCGACGCCTGCTGAACCAGGGATCCCTGACGCACAACGGCTGCTACGACTACTTGTACCTCTATCACGGCGCATTGATCGAGAACGCAGGCCTGTTCACGGCGGCCAGTGACTGCGGGATGCGGGTGTTCTCCGATGGCACCGACGGCTCCCGGATCACCAACGACGTGGGCGGGATCCTCGAGGTCGGCCAGGCCGCCACCGACACCTACGTGCTCGAGGCGCAACTGGACAACCACGGCACCGTCTCGGTGCCCTCCGGCTCGCTGGTCGTGCGTCCCCTGGCCTCCTCAACCGGAAACTACGACCTCGGGGTGTCCGGTCGGCTGCTCATCGCCGCCGGCGGGGCGATGCAGGTCGGCCCGGGCACCGTCACCGGCAGTGGGACGCTCGTCCTGTCCGGCGGAACGATCGACGTACGGGCCGGCGCAGTCGTGGGCGCCATGGAACTGCTCGGCGGGACGCTTACCGGTGACCCCACAACGCGGTCGCTCACCGGCGGTTCGGCGTCGACGTTCACCGGCGGCGGTGTCCTCACCATCCCCGCCGAGGGAACTGCCGCTGTCGACGGCCTCACCGTCGAGGGTGGCTCACGGTTGCTCAACCGCGGGACGTTCTCGCACGTGGGCTGCCTCGAGGCCCTTCGACTGCGCAACGGCTCCGTGCTGGAGAACGCCGGCAATTTCGTCGCCGGCACAAGCTGCGACAGCGGCATCGAGACCGACGGCAGTCCGGGTACCGCCGTCGAGAACAACGCGGGCGCCACGTTCACGGGTGCGCAGAACGCGAGCATCAGGCTCTACGCGATCGCGCCACCGCTGAACAACCGGGGGACCTTGACGGTCACGAAGGGGAAGGTCGTCGTCGAACGCACCCCCAACCTCACCGGTGGCCTCCTGTCGGTCGGCACGTGGAAGGCCACGGACGGGACGATCCAGCTCCCGGGACCGATCACGACGAACGCCGCCTCCATTACGAGCGGCGCTGGCCTGTTCACGCCGGCCGGTGTCAACGCCCTCGCGCAGTTGGCGAACAACTCCGGCACGCTGACCGTCACGCGGACGCTGACCATCCAGACCACACTCGCCAACACCGGTGCAGTTGCCGTCACCGCTCAGACGCTGTACGTCGCGACGTTCACCCAGGCCTCAGGAACCACGACAGTGTCCTCCGGCGGCGCCCTCGCTGCCACCGTGACCCCTGATTCCCTCTTCTTCAACGGCGGAACGGTGCGAGGTGCCGGCCGGCTGAGCGGCGCCGGGGGCAACGCTACGTTCGACCCCGAGGGGCCGCTTCTGATCAGCGCCGCCTACAAGCCAGGTCCGCAGTCCACCCTGCGGATCGCTCTGGCTCCCACCGGAGCCGACGTGCTCAACGTCAATGGCGGTGCTTTTCTGAACGGCACCCTGGCCATCAGCACGGCGCCCGGCTTCACCCCGGCCATCGGTTCGACGTACACGATCCTGACGACGTCGAGGTTGTCCGACGCATTCGCGTCGGTGTCCGGTCAGGATCTGCCGGGCGGCTCCTACGCTGACGTGGCGTATGGGGACGGGATCATCGTGCTCACCGTGCGTGGACTACCCCGGCTGGATGTCGCAGATGCCGCCGTGATCGTGGGTGATGCCGGCCCCACCCCGATGGAGTTCACAGTTCGGCTCTCGACTGCGGTGACCCATCCGGTGACCGTCGACTACCGGACGGTCGAGGGTTCAGCGCACGCAGGCAGTGACTTCGTCGCCAAGACCGGGACCTTGACATTCCCGTCGGGTACGACGTCGGCCGGCGTCACCGTCACCATCAGCCGGGACAACGGCTATGAACCGGTCGAGACCTTCACCCTGGTTCTCAGCAATGCGCAGGGCGCGGCCCTGGGTGATGCGAGTGCCACCGGGACCATCACACACGACGCCGCAGCACCCACCGGCCCCGACATCACCGACGTGGCACCCGCCACGGTCGGTCTTGGTGCGAACGATGCGGTGATCTCGGTGCTGGGGCGGAACTTCGAGCCCACCAGCGTCATCACGGTCACCGGGACCGAGGTGACCGTCGTTCGGACGACGTACGTCGACACCCAGACGCTGAGGGTCACGGTGGACGCGATGGGACGCACGACCGCGGGCCTCAACGACGTCACGGTCACCACGCCGGGAATCGGCGCGGATACCTGTTCCGCGTGCCTGCGGGTAACGGCCAAACCCCTCGCAGCGAGCGCGTCGCCGGCGCTGGGCACCGGGGCGGTCAGCCGCACGGTGACGGTGTCCGGCAGCGGCTTCACCGTGGGGAGTAGCGCGACCATCGCCGGCGGCGGGATCACCGTCGCCGCCTCGACGTACGTCTCCCCCACGACGCTCCGGCTGACGGTGACGGTGCCGAAGAGCGCGCCGGTATCCGACTACGACATCCGGGTGACCAACCCTGACGCCGGTTTCGGTGCCTGCACAGGCTGCTTCACGGTCGTGGCCGGACCCGCTATCAGCTCGGTGTCACCGAACGCTATAGCCCGTGGGCAGTCGACCAACGTGACCATCACCGGCAGTCGCTTCGTGGGCGGCGCGACGGTCACGCCTCCGACCGGGTTGAGTGTGAGCAATGTCCAGGTGGTCAACGCCACGACGATCACCGCCACCATGACTGTCCCCAGCAGCCGGAAGCTGGCTCCGAACCTCGTCGTCTCGGTGACCAACCCGGTGTCGGCCGGTTCAGGTGTGGGCTCGTGCCCGTGCCTGTCGGTCGCCACCCTGATCACCATCGGGGATGCGGCACAGAGCGTGGGGCTGAGCGGGCCGGCCCAGATGCAGTTCGACGTCCGGCTCGACGCTCCGACCACCAACACCGTCACCGTCGGGTACCGCACGGTCGAGGGGACGGCGAGCGCCGGTAGTGACTTTATCGCCACCTCCGGAACGTTGACGATCCCCGCGAACACGACGTCGGCTCCCCTGAACGTCTCGATCAGCCAGGACAGCGGCGCCGAGCCGGTCGAGACGTTCACCGTCGTCCTGAGCGCTCCGACCAACGCCGTGCTTTCCGACGGCACCGCGGTGGGCACGATCACGCACAATCCCGGCGCAGCAACCCTGCCGGTCGTCACCCGTCTCACGCCCTCCAGCGTGGGACCGGGTGCGGTCGGCTACGTCATGACGGTGACCGGAGCGAACTTCCGGTCGAACTCGACGGTGGCTGTCTCGGGTACCGGGCTGACCCTGGTCAGCACGACGTTCGAGAATTCGGCCAGCATAAGGATCAGCGTCACTGCCGCCCTGTCGCTGGGGGCAAGCGTCCGCGACGTGACGGTCACGACCCCTGCCGTCGGCAGTGCGACCTGCGTGCGGTGCCTGACCGTCACCGCCAAGCCGATACCGACGGCGGCCAGCCCCGCGCTCGCCATGGGTGCGACGGAGCGCATCGTGACCGTCACGGGCACCGGATTCCAGTCCGGTGCGCAAGTGCAGCTGATCGGCAACCCCGGCGCCCAGGTGCTCGGGACATCCTTCGTGTCGGCAACAACGCTGCGGGCAACCGTGACGATCCTCAACACCGCGGTTATTGACCAATACAACGTCAAGGTCATCAACCCCGATGCCGGGACCGGAACCTGCGCCGGCTGCTTCAGCGTCACCGCAGGCCCGACGGTGGACCTGCTGACGCCATCCGCCGTGGCGCGGGGGACGACGACATCGGTCACGATCACCGGTACCCGATTTGTTTCCGGGGCGCAGGTCCTCGGGCCGGAAGGCGTCACGTTCACCACGGTCTCGGTGGTCAACTCCAGCACGATCACCGCGCGGATGGCCGTCTCGGCCACCCGCCCCACCGGCACGAACCTGGTGATCACCGTCATCAATCCGGTCGCCGGGGGGTACGGCGAGGGCACCTGCCGCTGCCTGTCGATCACGCTGTGAACCCGGTCCGAGACTCCCCTGATCGCGGCCGCGCCCCTGCAGAGCCGTGTCTCGTCAGAAGTCGATCCGCATGACGACCCGCCGCTTCGACGGCCGGCTGACCGCGTTCATGCCTGCCTCCTCGTACACGCTCAGCGCCCCGACGTGGAGTTCACCCCAGGTGATCTCCTTGCCGGGCTCGGTGATCATCGCGTAACCCTCGAGTGCGACCGCCCCGCGCTCCCGCGCGAAGTCGATCGCAGCCCGGGCGAGGGGATAGGTGAGGCCACGGCCGCGGTAGCCCTTCCGGACCACGAAGCAGGTGACCGCCCAGACGCCGTCGTCACCCTTGTCCTCATCACGACCGCTCCAGGGAACGCGAGAGGTGCGCAGCTTGGGGTACGCCGTCCGCGGCTCGACGGCGACCCAGCCCGCCGGCTCGTTGTCGACGTAGGCCACCAGACCACTGGTGGCCGCGGCGTCACCGTCGCCGCAGGCGGTCTGTCCCCGGAGCATCGCGGTCCGCTCCTCCTGGGTGGAGTTGTGCCAGATCCAGCCGACGACCTTGAACCGCTGGCACTGGCACCTGCCCGGGTAGTCGGCGGTGCCGAAGATCGCGGCGAGGTCGTCCCACGTCGCCTCGTTGGCAGGTACGACGGTGATCCCGCCCGTGGTCACCCCTCCTCGTCCCGCCCCGGCGGATCCTCGCCCACCAGGCCGTCGATCGATTCGCGGATCAGGTCGGCGTGGCCGTTGTGGCGGGCGTACTCGTCGATCATGTCAAGAACGAGCCGGCGCAGGTTGGCGTGCTCACCGTCGTTCCCGATGTCGACCGGCTGGCCCAGGTCGCCCCGGGTCAGCGCCTCGGCGACGGTGGCCCGGGAGAGCTCGACCGCGGCCTGCCACCTCGCGAGGAGTTCCTCCGCGGTGTCCTCGGCGGCGCTGGCCCACTCCCATCCGTGCTCGGCGGTGTCCCACGGCGGCGTCGGCCGGGACCCGCTCAGCTTCCAGAGGAAGGTGTCGGCCTCGCACCGGGCCATGTGCTTGAGCAGTCCGCCCAGGGTCACCGCGGACGGGCCGAGGGTCACCCGCAGGGCTGTCGCGTCAAGCCCGCCGCACTTCCACGCGAGGACGCTTCGGGTGCGGTCCAGGATGCCGAGGAGCATGTCGGTTTCGGAGCCGGCGATCGGCGGCTCGTGAAAGGTGATTGCAGTCATGGTGGGTACGGTACCGTCGAACCCGGACGCTTTACGTCCGGGAACCTCGTTCGTCCGGGAACCTCGTTCGTCCGGGAACCTCGTCGTCCAAGAAACCCGTCGTCCGCGAACCTCGTGTCCAGAATCGGAGTGGCCGGGATGGACCTCGCGAGCCCGACCGCCCGAGCCCTGTTGGCCCTGCAGGTCCTCCAGGACAGCCCAGGCGTCTCCGCCGATCGGCTGGCCGGGCGACTCGGCGTCACCGACCGGGCCGTCCGCCGGTACGTGACGCTGCTCCGCGAGGCCGGCATCCCCATCGAGTCCACGGCCGGGCGCTACGGCGGCTACCGACTCGGCCGCGGGAGCAGGCCTCCACCGCTGATGCTGTCGGCGGCGGAGGCGATCGGCCTGGTGATGGCGGTGCTGGAGGGGCGCCCGGGCGCCGCGGACGGCGCGGATCCGGTGGGCAGCGCGATCGGCAAGATCATCCGCGTACTGCCCGCTGCCGTCGCCGAGGCGGTCGCGGCGATCCGCCAGGTGACCACGGCCCAGACGGCCTCGACGGCCGCGTCGCCGGACCCGGAGGTCACTGCAATCCTCGTGCGGGCGTCCGAGGCCCGGCGCCGGGTGCGCATCACCTACCGGCTGCGTCAGGAGCGCGGGATGGAGATCGACCCGTGGGCGGTGTCTGTGTGGCGCGGCCGGTGGTACCTGCTGGGCTGGTCGCACACCAGCTCCGCCCGGCGGGTGCTCCGCGTCGACCGGGTCAGCTCCGCCGTCGTACTCGACGAGGGTTTCACCCCACCCGGTGACCTCGACCCGACCGCCATGATCGAGGAGCACATGAGCACCGGGTGGCGCTACGACGTGGAGGTCGTCGTCGACGCCCCCGTGGACGCGGTCGCGGGGTGGCTACCCCGCCAGCTCGGCCGGCTGCGACCCACCGAGGACGGGGGCACCCGGCTCGTCGGCACCACCGACGAGCCGTATTGGTACGCGCGACACCTCACCGCGCTCCAGGCGCCGTACCGCATCGTGTCCCCGCCCGAGCTTCGCGAGGCCGCTCGCAACGTCGGTCGTCTGCTGACCCGAGCCGGGTCGCCCGACTAGGTCTTACCCGGGCCTCACCCCGTCCCTCGGCCGCGGGGGCCGCCGTGCTCGCCGGCTGCACTGACGACGGCCCCACTGCGATTTTCGACTCCTACCAGAGCATTATGTTATCGACTAACATTCGACTATGAGCCTCAAGCCGACCAAACGCGAACGCACGCACGCACGGCTACAGGCATGTGCGCTGGAACTGTTCGAGCAGAAGGGCTTCGAGACGACCACCGTCGCGGAGATCGCCGAGGCGTCCGGGGTCACGACGATGACGTTCTTTCGGCACTTCAGTACGAAGGCGCGGGCGCTCATGGACGATCCGTATGACCCGCTGATCGGAGACGCTGTCGCCCAACAGCCGCGTGCAGCCGGGCCGCTGGCTCGCACCGTGGCGGGTCTCCGCGTGGCATGGGCGAGCCTGCAAGAGCCTTCCAGCGACGTGCAGCGACGCCGAATCCGGCTCGTGGCAAGTACGCCGTCGCTTTGGGGAGAGATGCACGCCGGCAACCGGTTGACCGAAGACGTCATCGTCAGCCAGCTCATCGCCGATGGCACCGATGCCCCTAGTGCCCGCGTCGCTGCGGCCGCAGTCCTGGCCGCCGTCACCGTCGCACTGTTCCAGTGGGCAGGAGAGGGCGACGGCACCATCGGCGACGCCGTGACGCGCGCCTTGGACGTGTTGGCGGGAAAGGGATGACCGACCTGGAATGCCGGAGGGTCACCCGCGAGTTCCCGGGTGGCGCAGGCGTGCACGGCATCGACATCACTGTGGCTGCGGGAAAAATCCACGCACTGGTTGGGTTGAACGGGGCTGGCAAGACAACGTTGATGCGCCTAATGCTCGGCATGCTGCGCCCCGATCACGGCGAGGTCTTCATCGGCGGCCGGCCAATCACACAACTCGGCGCCGGGACATGGTCGCGAGTAGGACACGTGGTCGGCCATCCGCTGGCATACCCGGAACTCAAGGTCCGCGCCAACCTCGCTCTCGCCGCCCGCCTTCACGGAGTCGCCCCCGGGCGCACGCACGACATCGCTGAGGAGGCTCTCACCGAGTTCGTTTTGAAGCCGTACGCGGACAAGCGCATCCGCGTCCTGTCGTCGGGCAACCTGCAAAGGGTCGGCCTTGCGATCGCGCTTCAGCACCGTCCCGATGTCGTCGTGCTAGATGAGCCGACCAACGCGTTGGATCCGTCCGGCGTGCTGCTGCTCCGGGAGGTGCTGCTGCGCCGCGCCGCGGAGGGAACCGCCGTCCTGGTGTCCAGCCACCACCTCGACGAGGTTGCCCGGATCGCCGACCGGATCACCATGGTCAACCGCGGACGTGTGGTGGGTGAACTCGATCCCGGGAGCCCCGACATCGAGCGCGCGTTCTTCGCCGGCATCCTTTCCGACGATGAGGGCACGGTGACGCCATGATCACCGCCGTGCTTGCCGAGTCTGCCAAGGCAATGGTGTCTACGGTCGTCCGCTCAGCCACTGTTCTCCTCGTCGTCGGCATTGCCACGCTATCGACGGCGATGAGCTTGGCCGCGGGGGCGGGCAACGCCCAGTTGAGCGCCAAACTCGGCCCGCTTGCGGAGGAGGAGGGGTGGCCCCTCCTGACCGGAGTCGTCTCCATGATCACTGCCCCGGCCGGACTGCTCGGATTCGGCGTGGTCCTTTCCTGGATAGTCGGCCGTGAGTTCTCCGAGGCGACCGTGTCAGGCCTCTTCGCTCTGCCGGTTTCGCGTCGCTCAATCGCCGCGGCGAAACTCACAGTCTTCTGGGCGTGGTCCGCCGCAACAGCGACGGCGCTCACAGTCACGTGCGCGCTGCTCGGACTAGCGCTGGGATACGGGACACCCTCTGATGCGGATCTATTGGCCCTGAGCCGGCTATTGGGCGTCGGTGTGCTCACCGGCCTACTCGCTGTTCCCACGGCGTGGGCTGCGACGCTGGGACGCGGACTCCTCCCCGGCATCGCGCTCGCCGTGATGATGATCGCGCTAGGCCAGATCTTCGTGGTCGCGGGTACCGGGGCTTGGTTTCCCATCGCCGCCCCGGCCCTTTGGGCGATGAGTCCGCGGGACGTCAGCTTGCTACAACTTCTCCTCGTGCCGACAGTCGCGCTGCTGTTCGCCGCACTCACTACGCGGGCGTGGCATCGCCTCGAACTCGATCGGTGACTCTCCTGGGTCCCTGCGATCTGCTGCGCCCTCATCGGACAGGTTGCTGAAGTTCGCCTCATCGCTGCGCTGGTGTCGTAGGCGATCAGTAAGCGCAGGAAGCACGTCTACAGAGCGCCCGGCCCCACCGAGCACACCAGCCGAACTTTTACGACTCTATGTTGACTGAGGAGACCTACGCCCACTCTGACGCAAACGCGCCGATTCAGACGTTGAAGCGGAAGTCGACGACGTCGCCGTCGGCCATCACGTAGTCCTTGCCCTCGATCCGGACCCGGCCGGCCGCCCGTGCCACGGCCATCGACCCGGCCACCACGATGTGGTCGAAGGACACCACCTCGGCCTTGATGAACCCGCGCTGAAAATCCGTGTGGATCACCCCGGCGGCCTCAGGTGCCCTCGCCCCCACCGGAATCGTCCAGGCGCGGGACTCCTTGGGACCGGCGGTCAGGAACGTCTGCAGACCCAGTGTGGCGAACCCGACCCGGATGAGTTGATGCAGGCCCGGCTCGTCCTGCCCGACCGACTGAAGCAACTCAAGCGCTTCCTCGTCCGGCAGTTCGATCAGTTCCGACTCGATCTTCGCGTCCAGGAAGATGGCCTCCGCCGGCGCCACGAGCTCCCGCAGCTCCTCGAGATACGCGGCGTCGCCGAGCTCCGCCTCGTCGACATTGAACACATAGAGGAACGGCTTGGCGGTGAGCAGCGACAGTTCGCGCAGAGCCGGCAGATCCGCTCCCCCGCCGTACAGCGTCCGGCCGGAATTCAAGATGTCCCGGGCCGTCCGGGCCGCCTCCAGCAGTGGCTGGCGGTCCTTGTGCAACCTGACTTCCTTCTCCAGCCGCGGCAACGCTCTGTCGACGGTCTGCAGGTCGGCCAGCACAAGTTCGGTGTTGATCGTCTCGATGTCGTCACGCGGTGACACCTTGCCGTCGACGTGGACGACGTCGTCGTCATCGAAGGCCCGGATAACCTGGCAGATCGCCGCGGCCTCCCGAATCGTGGCAAGGAACTTGTTTCCGAGGCCCTGTCCCTCGCTCGCTCCCCGGACAATGCCGGCAATGTCCACAAAGGACACAGCAGCGGGTAGGACCCTCTGGCTCGCGAAGATGCCTGCCAGCACCTGCAACCGCGGATCCGGTACGCCGACCACACCGACATTCGGATCGATGGTGGCGAACGGGTAGTTGGCTGCCAGGACGTTGTTCTTCGTCAAGGCGTTGAACAGCGTGGACTTGCCGACGTTGGGCAGTCCGACGATGCCGATGGTGAGGGCCACGACTGCCCAGTCTACGGACCGGACGGTCATGTCCGATTCTGGCTAGCGTGCCCCCGGCCCGGGTGACATCCTCGAGAGGTGCTGACGGACCCGTTGCTGGACGAAGAGCGCTGCTACCGGGCAGTGAGCAGCCGGGACACCCGCTTCGACGGTTGGGTCTATGTCGGGGTGGTCACGACCGGGATCTACTGTCGGCCGAGTTGTCCAGCGATGACGCCCAAGCGGGCCAATGTCCGCTTCTACGCCGCAGCCGGTGCCGCACAGGCTGCCGGCCTCCGTGCGTGCCGGCGCTGTCGGCCCGATGCAGTGCCTGGCTCGCCGCAGTGGAACCTGCGGGCTGACCTCGTCGGGCGGGCCATGCGCCTGATCGCCGACGGCGCGGTCGAGCGGGTCGGTGTGCCCGGACTGGCCAGTCATCTCGGGTACTCCGAACGGCACCTGACCCGTCAGCTCATGGCCGAGATCGGGGCCGGTCCGCTGGCACTGGCCCGGGCGCAGCGGGCGAGCACCGCCAGGCTGTTGATCCAGACCACCGTGCTACCGATGGCCGACGTCGCGTTCGCGAGCGGATTCGCGAGCGTCCGGCAGTTCAACGAAACGGTCCAGGCCGTGTTCGCCGCAACGCCCACTGAGCTGCGCCGAGCCGCCGGTTCGACACCGGCCGCGCCAGGCACGTTGTTGCTGCGGCTGCCGTACCGGTCCCCGCTCGACATTGGCAGCCTGCTCTCGTTCCTGGCGGCTCACGCCGTCCCCGGTATCGAGGAGGCAGGGCCAACGGAATACCGGCGTACCTTGCGACTGCCCCACGGTCACGCCGTCGTCGTCCTCACTCCCGGCAGCGGGTACGTCGCATGCATGCTGCGACTGTCCGACCTCCGCGATCTGGCCACCGCGGTGCAGCGTTGCCGCCGATTGCTCGACCTCGATGCCGATCCGGTGGCGATCGTGGAGGCGCTCGGCAACGACCGCTGGATCGGCGATCTCGTCCGCGCAGCCCCCGGGCGACGGCTGCCCGGTTCGGTCGATGCCACCGAAACGGCCATCCGAACTGTCCTCGGCCAGCAGGTGTCCCTGGTGGGAGCCCGCACGCTCGCCGGCCGGCTCGTGCACGCCGCCGGAAGCCCGCTGCCGGAGGTGGACGGGCAGCTGACGCACATTTTTCCCGACGCCGAGGCAGTCGCGGTCGCCGCCGACGACGTACTGGCGCTACCGGCCGCCAGGCGTCGAGCGGTCAGGGGTATGGCCGCAGCGATCGCCGACGGGCGCCTCGAGCTCGATGCTGGTGTTGATCGCGGTGCTGCCCGACGGTCGATGCTTGAGCTGCCCGGGATCGGTCCGTGGACGGCGTCGTACATATGCATGCGCGTCCTCGGTGATCCCGATGTCTTCCTGCACACCGATCTGGTCATCCGAAAGGCCATGACTGCACGCGCCATTCCTGACCATGTGCCCGAGACCTGGCGGCCGTGGCGCTCCTACACGGTGATGCATCTGTGGGCTTCGCTCACAGCCTGGTGACGAGGAGGTCATGTGATGTACCACAGCACCGTCGCCACGCCGGCCGGTCCGTTCACGCTCATTGCGAACGACGAGGCTGTCCTCGCCGGCGGTTGGACGTCCACGGTGGACGACCTGCTTCCGTTGATCGCACCGGGATTGCGGCCAGTGGAGGTTCTTGAGCGAGCCGACCTCGGTCCGTTCACCCAGGCGGTCCGGGAGTACCTCGAGGGTGACCCGGACGCAGTAACGGGCGTGCCGGTGAAGCAGCGATCCGGGCCGTTCCTGGAACATGCCTGGGATGTCCTCCGCACTGTTGCACCCGGAGCACCGCTGACATACCGGGAGTACGCCGTACGCTGCGGCCGGCCGGAGGCGATCAGGGCCGCGGGCAACGCATGCGCCCGCAACGCCGCGGCGCTCTTCGTCCCGTGTCACCGGGTACTGCGCACCGGCGGGTCGCTCGGCGGCTTCCGGTGGGGATTGCCCGTCAAGCAATGGCTGCTGGACCACGAAGCCGCTGCGGGGGCACCGGGAACTGTCAGACCCTCCGGCTAGCTTCGACAGTATGTTCGAGAAGCCTGACAGTTCCGCCCAGGATGATCCCGGCCCTGCGCCGCACCTGACCACGGCCGGCCGCGATCGGCTGATCACACCCGCCGAGGACCGGGCCGACGGGGAGCGCCCGTTGGCGGACGTCACGCGGGAGCTGTGCGAGTTGGCCAGCGACCTCGCCGCGGCCACCTGCCGTTGGCTGATGCTGCTGGCCGAGTTCGACCGACGCGAGGGGTGGGCCGGCTACGGCGTCCGATCGTGTGCGCAGTGGCTGTCCTGGCGGTGCGCCTTGAGCCTGTCCACTGCCTACGAACAGCTGCGAGTGGCGCATGCGCTCGAGGAACTGCCGGCGGTACGCGCCGAGTTCGCCGCCGGGCGGCTGAGCTACTCCAAGGTGCGCGCCATCAGCCGGATGGCCGGCGCCGGAAACGAGGATGCGGTGTTACGGACAGCCCAGTCCTGTACTGCGGCACAGTTGGACCGGCTCGCCCGCGCCTATCGCCGCGCAGTAGGAACCGAGGATGAGATCGAGCGGTCCGGTCGCCGTCGTTTTAGCTGGCATTGGGACGACGACGGCTACCTCGTCGTCGAGGGCCGGCTTCCACCGGAGGAGGGCGCGATGTTGCTCGCGGCATTGCGCGCGGCCGCCGACCAGATCGAGTCTGACTCTGCGGATCTGGCCGCCGATCCAGACGCCGACGGGAGAGCATCCGACGGTGTGGCGGCGGAATGGCCATCTACGGCGGATTCTTCCGCGGAAGAATCCGCCGGTTCCACGGTCATGCCCCGGCAACACCACCGACGGGCAGCCACCATCGTCGAGCCGACGTCGTTGACACCAGGGCGCTCGGTTGCCGAAATGACGTCCCCCACGGAGGACCCGGGCCTGCTGAGGCGGGCCGAGAGCCGCGCTCGGGAGGCCAGAGCCGCAGACGCGCTAGCTCTACTTGCGGAAACCACGCTTGCCCATCAGCCGACCTTCGTACGCGGAGAGGACCGGTACCACGTCATGCTGCACGTCGACCTTGACGCTCTGGCCGGCGGCTCCGAGCGCTCCGGCGGCCAGGTCGCCCCGGCCACTTCGATCGACCGGATGCATCTGGACCAGGGACCGGCGGTGTCGGTGACCGCAGCACAGCGGATCACCTGCCACGCCAGCGTCGTCGCGCTCCTCCGCGGCCCGCGCGGTCAGTTGCTCGACGTCGGCCGACGCACGCGCACAATTCCATCCGCCATTTCCCGGGCTCTGCATGTCCGGGACCGCGCCTGCTGCCGGTTCCCCGGCTGCCATCGCCATACCGGGCTAGAGGCCCATCCCGTCGTCCATTGGGCACGCGGGGGACGGACCAGACTCGGGAACCTCGTGCTGCTGTGCTGCCTGCACCACTGGCTGGTCCACGTGGGTGGCTTCCGGGTCGAGGCACCGGTAGCCGAGCACGCCGCCTTCCGTCGCCCCGACGGTGAACAGCTTCCCGAGATACCGGAGCTGACGTCCTCGGCACTACCGGCCACGGCATTGGGGCAGACGCTGCGCGGCACCGCGGACTCCTTGACTCCACCCTGGTGGTACGGCGAACCGATGCGACTGGCCTACGTCGTCAGTTCCATCCTCGATGACCAGCATCGCCGCAGCGGTGACCCGCACCGCCTGCAGCTTGCCGAGACAGCGCAACGCGCGGGCCCACGTGACACCGCCGCCTGAGCGCCGCGGAGGCCGGCGGCTGGAATCGTCGTACCCCTTCTGCATCCTCCGGCCATGACGACTACGGGCGCGCTGATCGGGATCCTGCTGCTCGCCGTCGGCTTCCTGGCCGGCCTGCTGATCGGGCGGCGCGTTGCACCTGCTGACGAGCCGTCGGTCGCAGACGCGCTCCGCCCGCTGGGTGTGACGCTGGAGAGGGTTCAGACCCAGATCCACGCGATCGAGCGCGAACGCAGCTCGTCGTACGGTGAACTGCGGGAGCAGGTGCGGGCGATGAGCGCGGATTCGGCGGCACTGCGGCAGGAGACCGGCGCGCTGGTGACCGCGTTGCGGGCGCCGATCGTCCGGGGTCGATGGGGTGAGATGCAGCTGCGCCGGATCGTGGAGTCCGCCGGCATGCTCAAGCACTGCGACTTTCTCGAACAACCGACGTCCACCACCGATGACGGCCGGGTGCGACCCGACCTCGTGGTCACCCTGACGGGGGGCCGCTCGATCGTCGTCGATGCCAAGGTTCCCTTCGCCGGCTACGTCGAGGCCATGGACGCCAGGGACGAGCAGACTCGGCAATCCAGGCTGCGAGCCCACGCGCGACATCTGCGCGCCCACGTCGATGGGCTGGCCGGCAAGGACTACGCCGCCAGATTCAGCCCGACGCCGGACTTCGTTGTCCTCTTCGTGCCCTCCGACGCTTTTCTGCAGGCGGCACTCGAGTACGACCCGGCCCTGCTGGAGCACGCGTTCGATCGGGACATCGTGATCAGTACGCCGTCGACGCTGGTGGCGCTGCTGCGGACGGTGGCGTTCACCTGGCGGCAGGAGGTGGTGGCCGACAACGCCGAGCAGGTGCTTGCCCTCGGCCGCGAGTTGCACGCGCGACTGGCCACGATGGGCGGGCACATGGCCCGGCTCGGTGCGGCGCTGGCCGCCGCGGTTGGCCGCTACAACGAGACAGTCGGGTCCATTGAGCGCAAGGTGCTCGTCAGCGCACGGAAGTTCACCGATCTGGAGGTGACGACGAGTTCGCTGGTGGGGCCACGACCGATCGATGTCGCGAGTCGTCCGTTGCAGGCGACAGAACTGCTGGCGTCGGCCGCCGATGCACTGGTCGACCTTTCCGACGGCCGCAGCGAGGGGGGCGCGGCGCAGGCACGGAAGGCGAGCAGCTGAGTCGGAGCCGCGCCACCGCACGGACGGCGGTTACCGTGTGACGGTGTCTGCACCACGAGAAGCACGGTCAATGGCGCCAGGGATGACGCTCACCGGAGTTGGCGCAGTCCTCGTGATGATCGTGGCGACCGCCCTCGGCGCGGTGATCGACATCCTGCTGGGTCCGGCGCTGGGGATCGCTACGACGATCATGCTGGCCATGGGGGCAGTGCTCGCGGTCTGGCTGGTGCGCCGCAGCAGCGTGTTCACGGTCGTCATCGCGCCCCCACTGGTGTACCTGCTGGTCGGCGTTGCGACGCTCCTGCTCGCATCCGACATCGGGGTAACGCTGACCTCAGTAGCGGCAACGCTCGTGTACGGATTCCCGGCGATGGCGATCGCCACTGCGCTCGGCGTCGCCGTCGCGTGCATCCGTCAGGTTGCCGGCCGCTGAGCCTGCCGTCAGCTTCGGCCGGCCAGCTTGAGATCGCGGCGCAGTTCCGGCGGCAGGCTGAACACGACCTTCTCCTCCGCCGCGGTGAGAATCGAAACGTCGGCGTACCCGCGCTCGGCCAACCAGTCCAGCAGATCCGTGACGAGGTCGTCGGGGACCGAGGCGCCGCTGGTCACACCAACGGTCCCGACACCCTCGAGCCAGCCCTCGTCCACCTGGTGGGCGAAGTCGACCAGGTGGGCCTGTCCGGCTCCCGCCTCCAGTGCGACCTCCACGAGCCGAACCGAGTTGGAAGAGTTCGTCGAACCCACCACGATCACCAGATCGCATTCGGCGGCCATCTGCTTCACCGCCAGTTGACGGTTCTGCGTGGCGTAGCAGATGTCGTCACTCGGAGGCGCATGCAGGTTCGGGAACCGAAGGCGCAGGGCGGCGACCGTCTGCAGCGTCTCGTCCACCGACAACGTCGTCTGAGACAGCCAGACCACCTTGTCGGGATCGCGGACGCGGACGGCATCGACATCGCCCGGACCGTCCACCAGGTGGATGTGCTCAGGCGCCTGCCCCGTCGTACCGACGACCTCCTCGTGCCCCTCATGCCCGATCAGCACGATGTCGAAATCGTCGGCTGCGAACCGGCGCGCCTCCAGATGGACCTTCGTGACCAGTGGGCAGGTGGCATCGATCGTGCGCAACGAGCGCTGCGCCGCCTGCTCGTGCACGACGGGTGCCACTCCGTGGGCGGAGAAGACCACCCGGGCGCCCTCCGGGACCTCCTCGTTCTCCTCGACGAAGACCGCACCCTTGCTCTCCAGCGTCCGGACGACATGCACGTTGTGCACGATCTGCTTGCGGACGTACACCGGGGCGCCGTACAACTCCAGTGCCTTCTCGACCGTGACGACCGCCCGGTCCACCCCCGCGCAGTAGCCGCGGGGCGCAGCCAGCAACACCCGGCGGGTCGGCTCCACTGTCATGCTCCGATCGTACGTCGAACGCGCTCGTCGCCTCGTGCGTCGGACCACCTGAGCGCCTGGCCGCTCGAATCGCGGACGCTGCGGCGGTGCCCGGGCCGGGATAGGGCAGGCTTGGCCCATGAGCTCAGCACTTCCACCGTCCGTGCGCGCCATCGCCGGTCTCGCCGCCCGCACCCTCGACGAGGCCCGCCGGCTGCCTACCCGGCTCATCTCCCTGCCCGTCGTAACCGCCGGCGCCGCGATGCAGGCCTCGCTACGCCTGCAGCAGGAGTACGCCGGGCTGATCGCCCGCGGCGATGAGCTGATCCTTGCCCTGCGGGGCAGCCGAGACGAACCGCCGCCGTGGGCGACGTTCGATGACGGCACATCAGCCGAGCCGACAGCCGCCGCTGCCGATGCCGAACCAGCGCAGCGACGCGGCGCCGTCGCCCCGCTGTTGTCCGCGGGCGGCGCGGGCGGCGCGGGCGGCTCGGAGCCGTCAGCCTTCGACCTCGTGGACGACAGTGCGGCCGGCCCCACGGCCCCCGTCGCAGGCTACGAGGGCTGGACGGTTGCGCAGCTACGGGCCAGACTCCGCCGGCTGTCCACCGAGGAGCTCGCCCTGCTGCTCGCGTACGAGCAGGACGGCCGGCAGCGGGCTCCCTACATCAGGATGCTGCAGAACCGGCTGACCGCGACGAGCAAGGGCTGACCCGAGTGCCCACGGCCAGCACTGCGGAAACGCCGTGGCCGGTACGCACAGTCGCCCGCAAGATCGGCGAGTGGATCGCCAAGCTCGGCGAAGTGTGGGTCGAGGGTCAGGTGACTCAGTTGTCCACTCGGTCGGGGACCTGCTTCCTGGTCCTGCGTGACACCTCCGCCGACATCTCGGTGTCGGTGACCTGCCGGCGCGCCGTGCTCCCCGACCCGTTGGGCGAGGGGGCGCGGGTCGTCCTGCGCGCGCGTCCCGACTTCTACCTCGGACGTGGCTCCTTGTCCCTGCGGGCCGAGGAGATCCGCCCGATCGGCATCGGGGAGCTGCTCGCCAGACTGGAGCGGCTGAAGAAGATCCTCGCCGCCGAGGGTTTGTTCGACGCCGGTCGCAAGCGCCGGCTGCCGTTCCTTCCGAGCGGAGTCGGGCTGGTCACCGGCCGCGCCAGCGCCGCCGAGCGGGACGTGCTCACCGTGGCGCGCCAGCGCTGGCCGGGGGTCCGCTTCCGGGTGGAGAACTGCGCGGTACAGGGACCGAACGCCGCGGCCGAGGTCATCGGCGCGATCCGTCGCCTCGACGCCGATCCCGACATCCAGGTGGTCGTCGTCGCCCGTGGCGGCGGCACCGTCGAGGACCTGCTGCCCTTCAGCGACGAGACGCTCTGCCGGGCCGTCGCCGCCTGCCGGACACCGGTCGTCAGTGCAATCGGACACGAGCCGGATTCACCGCTACTCGACCACGTCGCCGACGTACGCGCCGCCACACCCACGGACGCCGCCAAGCGCATCGTGCCCGACGTGACCGAGGAGGCCCGCCGCGTCGGTCAGCTCAGAGACCGGCTCCGGCGTACGACGGCGGCGCGCATC
>JACDAB010000228.1 GCA_013695665.1 Geodermatophilaceae bacterium
CAGCGGACCCTCTCCAGCGCCATCGCAACCCCCTGCCCCACCCCGACGCACATCGTGGCGAGGCCATAGCGGCCGCCCCGCCGCGTGAGCTCGAAGGCGACGTCGCTCGCGATGCGGGCGCCCGACATGCCGAGGGGATGACCCAGCGCGATGCCGCCGCCGTTCGGGTTCACGTGCTCGGCGTCGTCCGGGAAGCCGAGCTGGCGCAGGCAGGCGAGCACCTGGCTCGCGAACGCCTCGTTGAGCTCAACGACGTCGAAGTCGGACGGTCTCAGGCCGAGCCGCTCGACGAGCTTGCCCACGGCCGGCACCGGACCGATGCCCATGATGCGCGGCGGCACGCCGGCCGAGGCGAGGCCGAGCACGCGCGCCTTCGGAACGAGCCCGTACCGCTCAACGGCGTCCGCGGAGGCCAAAATGACGGCGGCGGCGCCGTCATTGATGCCCGAGGCGTTGCCGGCCGTCACGGTCCCGCCCTGGCGGGCGATCGGCTTGAGCTTGCCGAGGCCTTCGAGCGTCGTGTCGCCGCGCGGATGCTCGTCCTGGCCGACCCGCGTGGGGTTCTTGCGATCAGGGACATCGACGGCGACGATCCGCTCGGCCAGCGTGCCGTCCGCCTGCGCCCGGACCGCCCGTTGCTGCGAACGCAGCGCGAAGGAATCCTGGTCGCCGCGCGTGACCTGGAACTCCTCGGCGACGTTTTCGGCCGTCTCCGGCATGGAATCGATGCCGTACTGCGCCTTGAGCACCGGATTGACGAAGCGCCAACCGATCGTGGTGTCGTGCACCTCGGCGGTGCGTTGGAACGGCGCCTCGGCCTTGCCCATGACGAAAGGGGCGCGGGTCATCGATTCGACGCCGCCCGCGATCGCGAGGTCGATCTCGCCGGCCTTGATGGCGCGCGCCGCCGCCCCGATGGCGTCGAGCCCGGACGCGCAGAGCCGGTTCAAGGTCATGGCCCCGGTCCGCTCCGGCAGGCCTGACAGCAGGACCGCCATGCGGGCGACATTGCGGTTGTCCTCGCCGGCCTGGTTCGCGCAGCCGTAAAACACCTCGTCGACCGCCTCGGCGATGGCCGGGTGCCGGCGCGCCAGCTCGCGGATCGGGATGGCGGCGAGATCGTCGGTCCGCACCTTGGCGAGGGCGCCGCCGAACCGACCGATCGGCGTGCGCACGGCGTCGCACAGGAAAACGTCGTTGGCGGCCAAAGATCCCTCCCACGCATGCATGTTCGAGCCTTACCGCGCCGCGGCCATCGAAGCCAGAGCCCGATCGGCGGCCAGCTTTGTCGCGGCGGCAAAGCATGAGGGCAGATTTGAGCGTAAGCTTGGCCGCAAATGCCTTTCAAATGAGGCTCGGGACAGGGCACGTAAAAGTTTCGCGCTCATCTTTGGCGAGCGATCCGAACAACTTAGCGGCCAGTGACGCCAACCAACTTAGATCAACTAAAAATGACCTTGGCCGCGTCGGAACTATCGAATTTGCCTTCCGTTGTTTCCTTTGTGAAGACCATCGCCTAGGAGGCAGAGTATGGCGACAGATTCCACCTCGAAGCGCGGTTTTGCGTCGATGGACGCAGATCGGCAACGCGAGATCGCGAGCAAAGGCGGCCGCAGCGTTCCGGCCGAGAAGCGCTCCTTCTCTCAGGATCGCGAGCTTGCATCGGAGGCAGGCCGCAAAGGCGGCCAGGCGTCCGGCGGCACGCGCAACGGTCAGGAATGAACCGGCATTCTAAGGGAGCCGGAGACTTCGGATTTAGGGTCGTCGAGAGACGACCCTAAATCTTTTCGGGATGAAGAGCGTCGCTGCGGGAAAGGAACTGTAGTGTCACGTGTTGTATCGACGGTTCCGGTCAACGCGCGCGACTTGCGCCGAGGTTACGGGATGGAGATTGGACGGGATCACGAGATTGCGGCGAAGCAGATCGGGGCAGATTACCTCGTCGTGCTGCCCACCCGTGATCATCCCGCTCAGGCGCGTGGCGACCTTGGTCTCGTCGTACTCATTGACGCCGGATGGGCGCCGTAACTCAAGCGGCAGGTCATGCTGGAAGAGCAGCGTATCGACGTCCTTCGTTGATGTCACGGCAACCTCCCGTCGGCGCGTCTTGCGTCGCCTCATCAACCAACGCGACCGCTGGATCAGGGTTCCTGGCCGACGGTTGATCGGAAGCGCCCGACGGGCCGGCGAAGTCGGACTTTCCAGCGGCTTGCACTCACCACTCCGTGCTGGGCGCGTCCGTCCAAGACCGAGAGGCCCGTCAAGCCTCCTATCCTGGAG
>JACDAB010000231.1 GCA_013695665.1 Geodermatophilaceae bacterium
GGGTCGACGCCGGAACAGACGGAACCGGCTAGGGCATAGGGCGCCAGAAGGCGACGTTGGCGCGGAGGGCCAGTTCGCCGTCGGCCATGATCCGGGCCCGCTCGTGCTGGTAGGTCGGGTCGGCGTAGAAGTCCGCCCAGCCCCGTTCCCGTGCGTCGAAGCTGTCCCACTCCAGGATGTAGTGCAGCGCGTTCGTCGTACCGGCGATAACCTCCCAGGGGCCGAGCATCCGGAACGCGTGGCGCTTCATGTTCGGCTCGCTGCACTCCCGGACGTAGCTCCGGGTGAGTTCTTGCTTCCCGGGTGCGAGTTCGTAGTGGCGGTACTCGAATACCGGCATCGACGGGACCTTTCGTCGGGCGTCTATTCCGTAGGGGAGAGGAGCTATCTGCTGTGCGAAGGAATGTCTTGACACTATCCGCGGCCCGTCACTACTGTCCAGAAAGCCGTTCTGCCATGCACAGAAGGGGTCGGCAGCGCGTTCCGGCGCCGCGTCCCCCATCGAGCAGGACACACGGAAGGGAAACCAGCGTGCGCACAGCTTTCATCGGTCGTAGATGCACGGTCTCCGTCGTAGTCGCAATGCTCTTCCTCACCGCTTGCGGTGGCGACGAGGAGGGGGGTGATGGCGGCGACGACCAGTCCGACGCCGGGCCCTACCGGCTGGGTCTGGTGCACAGCTCGGAGGGACCGTTCGCGACAAACAGCGCCACCATGCGGGCGGGTGCGAACTACGCGGTGGACCTGATCAACGCCGATGGCGGTGTCAACGGCCGCGACATCGAGCTCGTAGAGGTGGACGCGCGCAACGACCCGCAGACCTTGGTGACCGCCATCCCGCAGCTGGTGAGTGAGGACGAGATCTTCGCGTTGCTCGCGCCCGTTGACAGCGCGGGCTGTGAAATCGCCTGTGCGATCGCCGCCGAACTCGAGGTCCCCGCGCTGAGTGCCGGCGCTGGCCGGCCCGGGGTTCTTGAGCCGAGCCGGCCGTGGTCATTCACCATGACCGCGCCCGACGCCTCGAACAGCATCCCGGTGCTGGAGGCGATCATGGAGCAGGAGAGTGCCGGGACGGCGGCGATCATCGTGGACGAGGCGAACGCGACGACGCAGGCACAGGGAGATCTGTATCGCGAGGTGTTCGACGGATCCGACGTCGAGGTCGTCTCGACGGTGACCTTCGCCTCGGGTGACTCGAGCTTCGCCTCGCAGGTCACCTCGATGGCGGCGGAGAACCCGGACGTCATCGCCTTGGCTGCCGGTCCGGCCGACGCCGCCCGGATCGCAGTCGAGATCCGGTCGCAAGGCCTCGAGTCGCTGCTCATCGGAACCGGCTCGCTCCAGGCCGGCGGGACGGACTACATCAACGGCGCCGGCGACGCGGCGGAGGGCACGCTGACGGCGGCGCAGTTCAATCCGGACAACCCGGATGAGCCGGCCGCCTCGTTGCTGGCTCAGGCGGAGGAGGACAACGACCTCGACGCCGTTTCGCTGAACTTCGCTTACGCCTTCGACATCGTCAACCTGATCGCCACCTACCTCACGGACAGCGGCGCGGCCGCCAGCCCGGACACGCTGGAGGACGACCGGCAGGGTCTGCTGGACTTCCTCGAGGATGTCGAAGCGTACGAGGGCATGTCCGGCGATGTCACCTTCGCCGAGGACGGCACGGGTGACCGCCCGGAGCTGTACGCCGTGGTCGAGAACGGGCAGTTCGTGATTAGCGAGGTGGGCAGCTAGACCCGGCGCGCTCGTGGACGCCGTTTCGAACCTGTCCCACGACAGAACAGGACACCCATGCTGATCCAGCAACTGGTCAACGGGTTGCTGCTCGGTACGACATTCGCGCTCATCGCCTTGAGCTTCAATCTGGTCGTCGGTGCGCTTGACCGGCTCAACTTCGCCCTGGGTGAGACCGCGATGGTCAGTGCGATCTGTGGCGCCCTGTTCATGTCCCAGCTCGACATTACGTTCGTGCTCGCCTTCCTGGCGGCGCTGGCGATCGGGGCGGTGGTTGCCGGAATCACCTTCCTGCTGTCTTTTCGGTTCGTGAGCGCGGAGTACCACACCGCCCCGATCCTGAGCAGCCTCGGTGTCGGGCTGGTCATAACCTCGCTGGTGACGCGTGTTGTCGGCAGCGATCAGCGGCGGGTGCCGAGCGTGCTCGAAGGCGTCCGAATCGAGATCGGTCCGCTGCGCATCGTGGGTGATCAGCTGATCATCCTGTCGGTCGCCGCCCTGATGACCGTCCTGCTCTACGGCTTCCTCAACCGGACGCCGTGGGGGACGGCCATCCGTGGCGTCTCCGACGATCCGGATATGGCCGGGCTTCTCGGTGTTCCGGTCCAACGGGTGATTCTGCTGACGTTCGTGATCTCCGGGACGCTGGCCGGCGCCTCGGGCCTGCTGACCGGGTTGTCCTTCCACACGGTGAGCCCCTTCACCGGCTTCGAGACCACGTTGACCGCTCTCATGGTGATCGTCCTCGGTGGGCTCGGGAACATCACCGGCGGCGTCGTCGCGGCGCTGATGATCGGTGTCATCGAGACGCTGACGGTGGCCTACCTCTCGGCGACCTACCGGGATCTCATCGTGTTCCTCTTGGTCGGCATCACGCTGGTGGCGCGACCGCAGGGCCTGTTCACCCGCAACACCGGCGTCGTGGGTCGGGTCTGACTTCGTATGCGCGCCGACGCACTTTTGACCGCGGAGGGTCGGTGATGGACGCCTACACCGAGGCCGTGGTCATCAGGCTGGGCATCGCGATCCTGCTCGCACTCGGCTACTGGATCACCGCTGCCACCGGGAAGTTCTCCTTCGGCCACGCGGCCTTCATGTCCATCGGCGCCTACACCGCCTCGATCCTCACCGTAAAGTTCGACTGGTCGCTCGAGACGTCGATGCTGGTCTCCGGCCTGACCGCGGCCGTCGCCGGTGCCTTCATCGGCTGGATCGCGCTGCGCCTGACGATCCTCTACCTGGCCATCATCACCTTCGCCTTCGCCGAGATTGTCAAGATCCTGCTGGACAGTTGGGACTACGCCGGCGGCGCCAGCGGTCTGTTCGGCATGCGCGGGACCACGCCGCAGTTGCTGGCGATCTGCATCGGCGTGGTGATCGTCTATCTGTTCTTCCTGACGCGGTCCCGAAAGGGCCTGTCGTACGAGGCGATCCGTGAGGACGAGCAGGCCGCCCGTGCCTGCGGCCTCGGGGTCACCAGAATATCGGTGGAGGCTTTCGCGGTCTCGGCCGCTATCACCGGCGTGGCCGGCGCGCTGTCCGCGCACGAGACCCTCATCATCACCCCGGCGCAGTTCGGCGCTCCGCAGTCACTTTTGATCATCCTGTTCGTCGTCCTTGGTGGCGTGCAGTACTTCTGGGGTGCGATCGTCGGAGCGGTCGTCCTGACGATGCTGCCGATCTGGTTCGACTTTCTCGAGGAGTACTACCAGATCACGTACGGCCTGCTCTTCGTCGCTCTGATGATCCTGCGGCCGCAGGGCATCGTCGGCAGCGGCACCGAGCGACGGTTCACCATGAGGGCGCTCGCGAGGCTGTCACCGAAGCGCGGCAAGGCTGATGGAGATGGCTGACCTGCAACTGCGCGCCCTGGACATCACCAAGCACTTCCAGGGGGTCGCCGCGCTCGCCGAGGTGACGCTGGAGGTCGAGCGCGGCTCGATCCACGGAGTCGTCGGTCCCAACGGGGCTGGCAAGACCACTCTTCTCAACGTGATGTCCGGTTTCCTGCCGCCGTCCAGGGGCGTCGTGGAGCTGGACGGCCGAGACGTCACCCGGTTGGCCCCCCAGAAGCGAGTGCCGCTGGGATTGACGCGTACTTTCCAGAACTTGCGGCTGTTCGGCGGCCTGACGGTGCGGGAGAACGTGCTCCTGGGTCAGCACTCCCGGGCACGCACCGGCTTCCTGTCCCTGTGGCCGCTTCGCACCGCTGCCGAGAAGGAACTCGACCGAGCGGCCGAGCACGCGCTGGAGGCCTTCGGGTTGACGGAATATCGCAGGCGCCGAGCCGCGACGCTGCCCTACGGGCTACAGAAGCAATTGGAGATCGCTCGCGCGGTGTCGGCCAAGCCAAGACTCCTGTTGATGGACGAGCCGGCCGCCGGCATGACCGCGAAGGAGCGCCTCGACCTGGTTCCCCGGATCCGCGCGCTTCGCGATGAGGGGCTCACCGTTGTGATCGTGGAGCATGACATGGAGGTGATCGGCGCGGTCTGCGATGTCGTCACCGTGCTGAACTTCGGCCGCAAGCTCGTCGAAGGCGCACCCAAGGTCGCGCTCGCCAGTGCTGAAGTCAGGACGGCATACCTTGGCACCTGAGCAGCCGGCAGCGGCGCTGGTCTCCGGGACGCCGACTCTCCAGGTTCGAGACCTGCGTGCGGGATACGGGCGGATCACCGGCATCGACGGAATCAGCCTGACCGTCTCCGCGGGCGAACTGGTTGCGCTGCTGGGTGCCAACGGCGCTGGGAAGAGCACGTTCCTCCGGGCCGTCTCCGGCATGATCAAACCCTGGTCGGGATCGGTACACCTGCGGGGTGACGACGTCACCGGCCAACGCAGCGACCGGCTAGTGCGGGCCGGGATGGCCCACGTACCGGAGGGCCGGCGCGTGCTGCCCACCCTGACCGTGGAGGAGAACCTCCGGCTCGGGGCGTTCGCCCGGCGCGGCGACGGTGACGTCGACGCGGATCTCGACGGCGTAATCGCCCGGTTCGAACCTCTGCGCGAGCGGCGCAATCAGAAGGCCGGAACGTTGTCCGGCGGCGAGCAGCAGATGCTCGCGATCGGCCGGGCGCTGATGGCGCGGCCGACGATCCTGCTGCTGGACGAGCCGTCCCTGGGACTGTCTCCCCGGCTGGTCGGTGAGGTCTTCGCGCTGATCCGCGACCTCGCCTCGGAGGGACTGACCATTCTCCTGGTTGAGCAGAACGTCAAGCAGGGACTCGGATGCGCCGATCGCGGCTACCTGCTCAGCACTGGGTCCGTGGTCATGACCGGATCGGCGAAGGAGCTTCTCGCCGATCCCGCGGTGGTCGGCAGCTATCTCGGTGCCCGGGGCCGGGACGCATGACGGCGTCAGACGTGGCCGCTGCGCACAGTCGGAACCGGTTCGCCGGAAAGGTCGCCGTCGTCACCGGGTCAGGGTCGGGTATCGGCCGGGAGACCGCGCTTGCCTTCGCCCGAGAAGGCGCCGCGGTGGTCGTCGCCGACATCGACACCCCGCGAGCCAGTCGAACCGTCACCGAGATCGAGGATCGCGGCGGCCGCGCCACCGTATGCACGGTCGACGTCGGCGACGAGGACGCGATCCGGGACATGGTGGACCTGACGGTGCGTACGTTCGGCCGGTTGGACGTGTTGCATAACAACGCCTATTGGGCGCCGCTGAACAGGCCCGTCACCGAGACCAGCATCCAGGAGTGGGACCGGACGATCGCGGTCACGCTCACCGGAGTGTTCCTGGGCTGCAAGCACGCGATACCGGCGATGATCGCGAGCGGCGGCGGAGCCATCGTCAACACCGCATCGGTGGCCGCGCTGGCTGCGTCACCACGGTTCGGTGCTTACGTGGCCGCCAAGGGCGGAGTCGTGGCGCTGACCCGCTCGGTGGCCTTTGATTACGGGTCGGTCGGAATCCGGTGCAACGCGGTCGCTCCCGGACTCATCGAAACACCGGCGACCGAGGCCGTCCTCGCCGATCCGGAGCGACGCGCGTGGCTGACCGGCAAGCTCATCGTCGGGAGAGCGGGGCAACCGACCGACATCGCCAATGCGGTGCTTTACCTGGCCAGCGAGGAGTCCGCGTTCATGACCGGGCAGACGATCGTCGTCGATGGAGGTCGCCTCATCTCATGACCGAGACCACGGGCCCGTGACGACTATCGCGCCGGAGCTGCTCGCCATTCCGATGACGACCAGCAGCCGGCTTGACATCTACTCCGGGGTCGCGCGGCTGGCGGGCAAGCTCTGGGCCGCTCGGCAGCGCTGCCCAGGAGGCTCGGGTACGGCTGTGGTTGTCATCCACCCCAGCTCGAACTTCATGGGCCACTACCTCTTGGCGTCGTTGGCACCGCATGGTGTGGATGTGATCGGCGCCAACACCCGCTACATCGGGAACGACTCGATGTTGACGATGGAGAACTGCGTTCTCGATATAGGAGCGATCATCGCCCACCTGCGTCAGGAGGGGTACGCAAAGATCGTGCTCGTCGGCAACTCCGGCGGCGGTGGCCTATCCGCGCTGTACCAGAGCCAGGCAGAGGTACCGACGATCACCGAGACACCGGCGGGTGACCCGGTCGACATCGTCGGTGCCGCCTTGTCGCCGGCCGATGCCGTGGTCGAACTGATGGCCCATCCTGGCCGAGCGCTGGTCTTCACCGAGTGGCTGGACCCGTCCGTGACCGACGAGTCCGATCCGTTCCACGATCGCGATTCCACTGTGGACATGTTCGATCCTGCCAACGGGCCGCCCTACAGCTCGGAATTTCTGGCTCGCTACCGCGCCGCCCAGCTGGCCCGCAACCGACGGATCACAGCCTGGGTGCGGGCGGAAGTCCGCCGCGTCGGAGAGGCCAGTGCAGGCCAGATCCAGGATCTGCCGTTCACGGTGCACGGGACGGTCGCGGATCCGCGGTTCCTCGACCTCGGCATCGACCCCAGCGACCGCGAGTCGGGCACGATGTGGGGCCCGCCGTACCAGGCCAACCTGTCCCCGGCGACTCTGGGCCATCTGACCAGCCTACGTTCCTGGTTGAGTCAGTGGAGCGTCGACGATTCGAGGTGCAACGGACCCGAGCAGCTTGCGAGCGTCAGCGTCCCGGTCCTGGTGATCTACGGGACCGCCGATCAGGTCTGCTTCCCGTCGCACGCGCAGGCGCTGTACGACGCCGTACCCCATGATCGGAAGGAACTGATCGCCGTTGACGGCGCGACGCATTATTTCGCGGGCCAGCCACAACACGTCGACCGTGCCGTTGCCATAATCGTCGATTGGCTGCACCGCAACGACTTGATCGCGTGAGCCAGCATCGAGAGGATTGGCGACGTGAGCACCTCAATGCATCCGGACTTCGGCGGCCTCACGGTGACACCGGGTGAATCGCACGTCGCGGCTGCATCGGAGTTGTACCACCTGGTCAACGTCGTCGCCTTCGGCGGAGCGGTTGACCGTCCGACGCACGTGCCGACCGAACTCGGGAGCCTCGGTCCTGTGGTCTTTTGGGAGTCCACCGGAGCAGCCGACGCGTTGCCGTTCTGGAACACGAACCATAGATGCGACGTGTACCTCTACCTGGTGCACGGCGCCGTTCGTGTGGAGTTCAAGGAGACCGAGGGCGAGGAGCGCTACGGCCACTATGTTGCCCGCACCGGGGATCTGTTCAAAATGCCCAAGGACATCGCTCATCGCACGTTCTCCGGAGACGGCAAGCGCCGCATCAGCCTGGAAAT
>JACDAB010000257.1 GCA_013695665.1 Geodermatophilaceae bacterium
TCGGCCGGCTCGCGTTGGCCAGTGGTGGGCTTGCCCTGTTCAGCGTCAGCGACGGCTTCATCTACCTGACCCTGCGCGACCTCGGTGCCGTGCAGCTGGCCTACTTCCCGCTGCTGTTTCTCGGCACGGCAGCGGCGTACCTGGCTCTGGCGGTACCACTCGGGCGGCTCGCCGATCGGGTCGGACGCAGGAAGGTGCTCATCGGCGGGCATGTGGCGCTGCTCGGTGCCTACATCCTCCTGTTGGCGGGTGAGGCAGTGAATCACGCGATCCTGCTCGTGGGCGTCCTGCTCCTGCTCGGCCTCTACTACGCCGCCACTGACGGCGTCTTTGCCGCCATGGCCGCCGCCCTGTCCCCGCCGGGCGTGCGCGGATCGGGCATCGCCGTTGTTCAGACGGCGGTCGCCGGCGGCCGGCTGCTCTCCGCGGTGCTGTTCGGTCTGCTCTGGACGTTGTTCAGCCAGCAGCTCGCACTGGTGTGTTTTGCCGTGGCACTCGCAGTGGCCATGCCGCTCGCGGCCCGAACCCTGCGGCTGTGTGACCACGTCGGCGCATCGGGGGAGTCCGCACATGCCTAGGGTCCGACCGCCGGTAGCGCCGCCGCGGCGACGGTGGCTGGTCTTCGCTGTCATCTCCGTCCTGGTTGTCGCCAGCCTGGTGGGGTATCTCGTGGTCGAGCGGCAGCAGCGGGCGGCAGCGGAACAGGCGGCCGCGGAGCGGGAGGCGGGCACGACGAGGCTCACGGTGGACGAGGTCGCCGGCGCGGCGCACCTGGTCGTCCGCAACACCGAAGCCGGCCCGTCCTACGGTCACGTGGCCTTGGTGCCGCTGGCAGACCCAGGCGGCCCGCGCGCCATCCTCCCGATCACATGCCAGCGGATCTCGGCCGCCGGCGGTGGCGGCATCTGCCTGCGGGGCGGGGACGGACCCATCACCGACCACCGCGCCGTCCTGCTCGGCGCGGATCTGAGCGAGGCGACCGACCTGTCCCTCGGTGGCCTACCGAGTCGCGCCCGAGTGTCCGCGGCCGGCAGCTACGCCGCATCGACGGTGTTCGTCACGGGACACGCGTACACCGTCGCCGGCTTCTCCACCGAGACCCTGATCTACGACCTCGCAGCGCAGGAGGTCATCGACAACGTCGAAGACTGGACCACCGTGCGCGAGGGTCAGCCGGTCACTGCAGTAGACCGCAACTATTGGGGGATCAGCTTCGTCGGTGACGGGCCGCGCTTCTTCGCCACCATGGGGACAGGCGGCACGACCTACCTGGTGGAGGGCGACATCGGCACCCAGCAGATGACCGTCGTGCAGGAGAACGCAGCCTGTCCGTCGGTCTCCCCGGACGGGACCCGCGTGGTCTACAAGCAGCGTGACCCGGAGACGGGGGACGCCCCGCTGGTCATGCTCGACCTCCGCTCCGGGGCGATCACCCCTCTCGGTGAGACCCGGCCCGTGGACGACCAGGTGACGTGGCTGGACGACGACACTGTCGCCTACGCCGTCGGGCAGGGGGCGTCCTCGTTCGTCGACTTCGATATCTGGGCGGTGTCCGTGGACGGCGGCCAGCCGAGGCTGATCGTGCCCGACGCCGCATCCCCATCGGTCGTGACAGTGCCATGACGCCGCCTCGAAGGCCCACCCCGATCGGGTGTAGGCGGGCCGGATGATCCGGGTGGTCGCCGTCGGGTGCGGGGGGTTGACCCGGGAGACCGCTGATCTGCTCGCGGCCGACCCGACGACTGAGTTCACCGGCTGCGTCGACGACGACCCCGGCACGCACGGCCAGGTAGTGGCTGGTCACCCCGTGCACGGGGGGCTGGACCGGTTGGCGCATCTGCTCGGCGCTGACCCCGACCTGAGGGTCGTGCTGTGCGTCGGGAGCTCGCGACGGCCGACGAGCCGGTTGGACGTTGCGGCCCGACTCGGCCTCGACCCCAGCCGGTACGCCGTCCTCGTGCATCCCGCAGCGTCGGTGGCGAGAGCGACGACGATCGGGCCCGGATCGATCCTGCTGGCTGAGGTGGTGACCACGGCCGAGGCGAGCATCGGGGCACATTGCATCCTGATGCCAGGAGTCATTCTCACTCACGACGATGTGCTGGCGGACGGCGTCACCATAGCCGCGGGTGTCCGGCTGGCCGGCGGCGTACACGTC
>JACDAB010000223.1 GCA_013695665.1 Geodermatophilaceae bacterium
AGCCGAACCCACAACCGCGGGTTCAGCTGTCGCCGATATCCTGAGACATCACATTGCGGTGGCGGTGGGATTTGAACCCACGGAGGGCGTGAACCCTCACACGCTTTCGAGGCGTGCTCCTTCGGCCACTCGGACACGCCACCGCCGACGAGGGTACTGCACACGCCCGCCGCCACCGCGAAGATGAGCAGGTGCCCCCGTCCGCGGTCCCGTTCGAGTCCCTGTCTGCGCTCGGTCCGTTCTTCGCCCTGGACGAGTTGCGGATCGAGCAATCGGGCTGGACCGGTGTCCGGCGGCTGATCGGCGACCCGACAGCCACCGACGAGGCGATCGACCTGTACGCCGGGCGGCTGGGGATCAGCCGACGCGACATCGCCGGCTCACTGCTCGTGCAGGGCTGGGCCGGACGCCTCACGTCCGTCCTGGCCGGTTGCCAGGTCCTCGCCCACGGGGTACCCGACCTCGCAGCGGCGAACCTGGCGTACCGGTTCGTCGAGGGCGCCCCCGTGGAACTCCGCATCACCGACCCGGCACTCGACGAGGTCACCGTCGGCTGGCAACGGCTGATAGACCTTCACCTCGAACCGTTGATCGCAGCGGTGGACGGTCGGTGCCGGGCGGGTCGGCGACGGCTCTGGGGCAATGTCGCTGCCGCGCTGGCCGGGTCAGTGGGCAGCCTGGCCCGCGCCGGCGTCGCGACCCTTGACGAGCTCACCTGCCTGCCCTGGACGCAGCCAGCCGGACTGCGCGATCTCGGCGAGTGGGTCACGACGCCGTCGGGCCTGCGCTATGCCCGGCGTACCTGCTGCAACCTGGTCCGCGTCCCCGGCTACGGCCTGTGCTCGGACTGCGTTATCGACCGGGAACCACGCGGGCGCCGGACCATCGAGTGACTCAGCTGCGCCGGCTGGTGAAGAACTCCCGCAGCAACTCCGCGGACTCGGCGCCGAGGACGCCGCCGAGGACCTCCGGGCGGTGGTTGAGCCGCCGGTCCCGGACGACGTCCCACAGGGATTCCACCGCCCCCGCCTTGGGATCGGCCGCCGCGTAGACACAGCGCGCGACCCGAGCCAGCACCAGCGCACCGGCACACATCGTGCACGGCTCCAATGTCACGACCAGGGTGGCGCCATCCAGCCGCCAGGACCCGCTGGCGGCCGCCGCCCGCCGCAGCGCCACGATCTCGGCGTGCGCGGTGGGGTCGCCGGTCAGCTCCCGTTCGTTGGCCCCGGCGCCCAGGATCGCCCCGTCGGCTCCGGCCACCACCGCGCCGACCGGGACGTCGCCCCACTGCAGTGACTGCCGGGCCAGGGCGAGCGCACGGCGCATCAGGGCGTCGTAGGCGCCGCCGTTCATCGCAACCGCGGCGCCGCCACAACTGCCTCGTACTCAGAACTGAAGCCGAGGCGTCCGGCCAGCTGGAGGAGCATCTCGTCGGCGTACAGGTCGATGTTGTCGACGATCAGTCGCATCTCCTCGGCCGGGAGACCGAGGTCGGCGAACAGGTCGATGTCACCGACCGGCCAGACGTCCTCGGCGTCCTCATCGTCTGGCACCTCCTCGTCCAAATAGTCCGCCGCCTGCCGGGCCAGCTCCCAGTCAGCGGCTGCGGTGACGTCGGACAGCAGGAGCCCGACGCTGGTGTCCGGCCGGATCCGCACGACGACGAAGAACTCGTCCTCGACGTTGAGGAGTGCGATCGGGCCACCCTCACTGGGCTGCTGGCGCAGGGCGGCGATGCAGTGCTCCAGATCGGCCAGGACGGCCGGCGGCAGCAGGTCGCAGTGCCAGCGGCCGTCTTCGCGGCAGATCGCAACCGCGAAGCTATCCGCTGCCATTCTCACCCCCACCCCCGACCCGGTATGCGATTCCGCGGATGGTCGCAGACTCCGCGGGGTCAGCGATAGTGAGGAACCCAGGCCCGGTGACGGTTCATGCTCAGCGTTTGCGCAGGAACGTCAAGCCGTCCGCGAGCGGTAGCAGAACCGTGTCGAAACGCTGATCGACTGCCAAAGCGTGGTTGAACGCCCCCATCATCCGGTCCTCGTCGTCCTGTTCACGGCCGGGCAACACCCGCCCGCCGCGCAGGGTGTTGTCGATGACGATCAGACCGTTCGTTCGCAGCCGGGGGTAGAGCTCCTCGACGTACGCCGGATACCCGGTCTTGTCGGCATCGACGAACGCCAGTTCGTACGCCGGATCCAGCGGCAGCGCCTGCAACGTACCCAGCGCGGGACCCAGTCGTAAGTCGATCCGGTCTGCGATGCCGGCGCGATCCCAGTACCGCTTGGCGATGTCTGTCCACTCCGGACTGACGTCGCAGCAGAGCAGCCGGCCGCCGGGCGGGAGGCCCCGGGCAATCGCCAGCGCTGAATATCCCGTGAACGTGCCGATCTCGATGGCCGACGACACACCCATCAGCCGGGTCAGCATCGTCATGAACGTGCCCTGCTCGGGCGCGATCTGCATGCTCGACATGCCGCCCAATGCCTCGGTCTCGTCGATGAGGCCTTGCTGCACCGCGTCCAGGGGGTCGCTGTGGTCGAGGAGGTAGCCGTGCACGTCATCGTCGAGCAGGAATGATTTCGGGGTCACCCGGTCACCCTATGGCCGACGGTCTAGCGTCGCTCCGGTGATCGACGAGCGATTGTTCGAACACCTCGCGAGCGACCCCTACGCGGCGAGCCTCGGCGTTCTCGTGGCCGAGATCCGCCCCGGCTACGCGCGGGCGACCCTTCGGATCGAAGCAAGGCACACGAACGCGCACGGGTCATTGCACGGCGGGGTCGTCATCGCCCTGGCCGACATCGTCCACGCGGCAGCCTCGAACAGCCACGGCACGGTTGCCGTGGCGGTCGAGGTGCATGCCGAACTGCTCGCGACCGCTGCGGTCGGCGCCTGGTTGGTGTGCGAGGGCACCGAGTTGGCGTGCACCCGGCGTACCGGCGTGTACCGGATCGAGGTGCACGCGGGGGACACGCACGTCGCGACCTGCATCGGGCGGGTCATCCGCCGGGACACCCCGGTCCTCCCCCCGGCATGACGCAGGTCGCGGTCATCGGACTCGGCCTGATCGGGGGCTCGCTGGCTCGCCGTCTGGCGGCGGCCCACGACGTCGTGGTCTTCGACGAGGATGCAGCGACGCGGAATCTCGCCCGCGCGGCAGGGCTCACCGCCGCGGACGAGCTGACGCAGACCGTATCCGGGGCCGCCATCGTCTTCGTCGCGGTACCGATGCCAGCACTGTCCACTATGGTCAGTCAGGTTGTGCCCGCGCTGTCCGCAAGCGCCGTCGTCACCGACGTCGGCTCGGTCAAGGCGCCGCTGTACGCCGCTGTCCGTGCCCAAGGCATGGGTGCACGTTTCGTCGGCGGCCATCCGATGGCCGGAACCGAGCGCTCCGGCTTTGCCGCGAGCGATCCCTGCCTGTACGACGGTGCGGCGTGGGTGCTGTGCCTGGAACCGGACACGGTCCTCCCGTCCTGGCTACGGGTGGCGGCGGTGCTGACCGGAATCGGGGTGCGGGTCGTCCCCGCGACGGCCGCCGAGCATGATGCAGCCGTGGCCCGGGTGAGCCACCTGCCACACCTGCTGGCCGCCGCGCTGGCGAGCACCGCTGCCGCTGCCGGACCACTCGCGCTGACGCTTGCGGCCGGTTCGTTCCGGGACGGGACGCGGGTGGCCGCAACGGCGCCGAGGCTGACTGTTGCGATGTGCCGGGCCAACGGTGAGGCAGTCGAGGCCGCTGTCGCCGAGACCGTAGACCTGCTTCGGGCGTCCGGCCCCGATCCCGGACTGCTCCTCGCGGCCGGCCACCAAGCCCGACGCGCCTGGGAGAACCGCGAGATCGTGACCACCGACCTGGCGACCGGGGCGGTCGGACTTGCCGATCGGCTGCTCGAGCTGGGTCGCCGAGGGGGATGGGTGGAGCGGATCGGCGAGCACTCGCTGTCGGTGGCTGCCCCCGCATCCGTCTGAGAGGCTGCGGCATGGACTTCGATGACCGCGCCCGGCTGGACACCTCCCAGGTCCGGGACCGTCGGGGCATGCGCGGGGGCGGTGGCGGCCGCGGCATCGCCGTCGGCGGCGGCGGGCTGGGGATCGTCGGATTGGTCATCGTCGTGCTGATCAACGTCCTCGGCGGGGGCGACGGGAGCTCGAGCGGCGGTCAGTCAGGGTTCGACAGTGGGGCCGACAGCGGCGGACTGGAAGACTGCGAAACCGGCGCCGACGCAGATGCCCAGCAGGACTGCCAGATCGTGGCAGTGGTCAACAGCGTCCAGGACTTCTGGACCCAGACCTTCGCCGACTCGGGCAGCACCTACCGGGAGGCGCAGACCACGCTGTTCACCGACCAGGTGAACACCGGCTGTGGCGCTGCGTCCTCGGCGGTCGGGCCGTTCTACTGCCCACCCGACGAGATGATCTACCTGGACCTGGGCTTCTTCGACGAGCTCAGGGATCGCTTCGGCGCCAGTGGCGGCCCCTTCGCGCAGGCGTACGTCGTCGGCCACGAATACGGCCATCACGTGCAGAACCTGCTGGGCACCACCGACGACGTCGGCGGCGACCGCCAGGGGGAGGACAGCGCCGCCGTACGCCTGGAGCTGCAGGCCGACTGCTACGCCGGGCTCTGGGCGGCGTACGCCGCCGACACCGATCAGTCGATCCTCAGCGAGCTGACCGAGGCCGACATCGCCGATGGACTCGATGCCGCCGCCGCTATCGGCGACGACCGTATCCAGGAGCAGTCGCCGGGAGGGGTCAACCCCGACACATGGACGCACGGGTCCTCCGAGCAGCGGCAGCGCTGGTTCCTGACTGGCTACCAGAGTGGCGACCCGGCCTCCTGCGACACGTTCTCCGGCGACATCTGACCGGCGGCGCTGCGGCGGGTCCTCCCGAGGAGCAGGCCCAGGCTCCGACCATGATCGTGAGACTGGATTGAACGGTTTCGTCCACGCTGGCCTCACGACCATGAAACCGGTGGCCTGCAGCACCTGGTAGCCCTGCCTAGGCTGGCGCCGTGGGCGCACGCGCGGGAATCATCGTCACCGGCACCGAGGTCCTGACCGGACGGGTCACCGACCGCAACGGCCCCTGGCTCGCCGAGACGCTCCGAGGGTTCGGCGTCGACGTTGCGCACGTGCTCCTCGTCGGGGACCGCAGGACGGACCTCAGTTCGGCCCTGCTCTTCCTCACCGGCTCCGGGGTCGACCTGGTGATCACCACCGGGGGCCTGGGTCCCACCGCGGATGACCTGACCGCCGAGGTGGTCGGTGACATCCAGGGTCGGCCGGCTCGATTGGACCCGCTCCTGGAAGGGCGGATCCAGGTGATCGTCACCAACCTGATGTCCCGCCGAGGCTGGCAGGTCGATCCCGAGGCGACAGCGCTCGGCGTACGCAAGCAGGCTCTGGTGCCCGAGGGTTCCGCGGTCCTCGAGCCGGTCGGGACCGCGCCGGGGCTCGTCGTACCGGTTGGCCGAGGACGCGCAGGCCCACCGGTGCTGGTCCTGCCCGGGCCGCCGGCCGAACTGCAGGGGATGTGGCCGGCTGCGCTGGCCGACCCTGCCGTGCAACGTGCCCTCGCCGGCCGGGAGGAGCTGCGCCAGCAGACGCTCCGGCTGTGGAACACCCCGGAGTCCGAACTCGCGGCGACCCTGCGGCAAATCGAGCCGGCGCTCGGTGGCCTGGAGATCACCACGTGCCTGCAGGGCGGCGAACTGGAAGTTGTCACGAGATACGGGCCCGCCGCGCAGCCGGCGTACGACGGGCTTGTGGCCGCCCTCCAGGCGTCCTACCGGCAACGGCTGTTCTCCGTCGACGGGCTTACGGTGGACGAGATCGTCGCCGATGCCCTGCGTACGCAGAACCTGACCATCGCGACTGCGGAGTCGTGCACAGGGGGACTGCTGGCCGGACGGCTCACCGATCGGGCCGGGTCCTCCAAATGGGTGCAGGGTGGGCTCGTCGTCTACTCCAACCAGGCCAAGCGCGACCTCGCCGGAGTGCCCGCGGACCTGCTCGAGCGGGTGGGCGCGGTCAGCGCGGAGGTGGCCGAAGCGCTTGCCGAGGGGGCCTGCTGCCGGCTCGGAGCTGACGTCGGCGTCGGCATCACCGGCGTCGCCGGTCCCGGCGGCGGCAGCCCCGACAAGCCAGTGGGCCTGGTCCACCTGTGCGTAGTTGGAAGGTCGAGACGGATTCCGCGGACCGTGGTCCTGCCCGGTTCCCGGGCCGATGTCCGGGCCCGGTCGGTCACCCTGGCGATGCACCTGCTGCGCGAGCTGCTCGCCGATGAGTTGCCGATTCAGGTAGGCGGGCCCGCTCGGTGTAGCGAGCACCGGACGGGCCCTTGATCCCGGCCCGTGTGAGAGGACGGGACCCGCTATGCACCGTAGTCGGCGTGGTGCGCTCGGAGGGATTCGAACCCCCAACCTCCTGATCCGTAGTCAGGTGCTCTATCCGTTGAGCTACGAGCGCGCAACCAGAAGTTTGTCACATCAGCGGAGGCTCCGGGATTTGAACCCGGGAGGGGTGTGAACCCCAACCGCATTAGCAGTGCGGCGCCATAGACCGGACTAGGCGAAGCCTCCAACGGGCCCCGAACCGCACTGGGACGCCGCCGCACGAGGTTACAAGCTGCCTAGCCGAGCACCAAAGCAGAACTGTCCACGGCGCTCAAATCTATGTCCATGTCCACTTCGTGGTAGCCGCGATCGACCGGTCAGGAGCAACGCGGTCAGATTGTCATTCACCCGTGCACTCCTGACCGGTAGCCGGCACCGCCGTGACTACCTTGAAGCCGGACTAGATCAGGACCCGGCCTCGAGAAGCCCTTCCATCTCGGTGATCTCCTCGGCCTGGGCCGCCTCGATCTGCTCGGCGAGGTCCATGGCGTCGGCGTTCTGACCATCCTGCTGCTCTTGCTGGGCGTCGGCGATCGCGCCGGCGTGGTGCTCGATCATCATGGTCAGGAACCGCTCGTCGAACTGGGGTCCTGACAGCCCCATCAGCTCCTGCATGTCGCTGTCGCTCATCATGCCGTCCATGTCACCCATGGAGTCCATGTCCATCTCGTCGGGGACCGGCTGGTCCCAGTCCTCGAGAAAACCGGTCATGGTGTCGATCTCGGGGCCTTGGGCTGCCGCGATGCGCTCGGCGAGAGCCTGAACCTCGGGCGAGGCGTCGGCGCCGCCGACCATCTGGGACATTTCCACCGCCTGCCGGTGGTGCGGGATCATGCCGGTGACGAATGCCACGTCGGCGTCGTTGAAGTCGGGATCGCTGCCGCAGGCAGCGAGGGTCAGGGCGGTCAGCCCCGCGAACAGAACAGCGAGAATACGGGTCATCGGAATCCTCCGGGTTTGTGGGATGGAACGGGCGGACGGCAGCCGTTCGATCTAGGTCCGGAGAAGGCAGAGGGCGAAGCGGGTGGGCGAGCGTCTTCGACTCAGCAGCATCAAGTCGCTGGCAACTCCACGACACGACATCCGACCGCGCAGGCGCGCTCGACCCACGGTCAACGCGACGAGCGCCACGATGAGCAGCGTCATCCCGGTGAGAACGGCAAGGCACATCTGCCACAGGCTGTGGCCCGAGTGCTGCGGCTGCGGTTCAGCAGGGTGTGCATCGGTCTGCCCGGCCACGGTCATGCTCATCGCCGCCGGTGCAACCGGCGGTGTCGGAGGGCTGAGGACGTGCATGCCCAGGAGACCAGCCAGCAGGCCGAGAACGATCAACACAGTTCTCAACCGACTGACATGACCCATGGTCCGGACCTCAGCTACCGATGCGGCCGGAGGGCGTGGTCAGGGAGCGGAAGCGCCGTAGACGGAGGCTGTTGGTGACGACGAAGACACTGGACAGGGCCATCGCCGCGCCGGCGAGGACCGGGTTGAGCAGCCCGAGCGCGGCCAGCGGAAGAGCGGCCACGTTGTAGGCGAAGGCCCAGAACAGGTTGCCCTTGATCGTGGCCAGAGTCTTGCGCGACAGCCGGATGGCGTCCGCGGCCGCCCGGAGGTCGCCGCGGACCAGGGTGAGGTCCGATGCTTCGATGGCGACGTCGGTTCCGGTGCCCATGGCCAGGCCCAGGTCGGCCTGCGCCAGCGCCGCTGCATCGTTGACCCCGTCGCCCACCATGGCGACGACCTTCCCCTGGCGCTGCAGATCCTTGACGACAGCCACCTTGTCCCGCGGGAGAACCTCGGCGATGACGTCGTCGATGCCGACTTCGGCCGCAACCGTCCGGGCCACTGTGGTGTTGTCGCCGGTGAGGAGCACCGGCGTCAGCCCCAAGGCGCGCAGCTGGCGGATCGCCTCGGCGCTGGTGGGCTTGATTGCGTCGGCCACCACCAGCACACCGCGCGCCTTGCCGTCCCAGCCGGCGACAACCGCCGTACGACCCTCCGCCTCGGCCGCTGCCATGGCACGCTCGAGCTCGGCGGGCAGCGACTGGCTCCACTCCTGCAGCAGCCGGGTCCGGCCGACCAGCACCGCGTGCCCGTCCACCACTCCTTGCACGCCAAGTCCCTCGAGGTTGGTGAACCCCTCGACCGGCGGCAGCGTCCCGACCCGCTCGACCGCACCCTTCGCGATCGCCTGGGCGATCGGGTGTTCGGAGGCATCCTCAAGAGCCCCCGCCAGCCGGGCCACTTCGTCGGCGTCCTCACCGTCGGCCACGACGACATCGAGCAGGGTCATCCGCCCTGTGGTCACGGTGCCGGTCTTGTCCAGCACCACGGTGTCCACCCGACGGGTCGATTCCAGGACCTCCGGCCCCTTGATGAGGATGCCAAGCTGCGCCCCTCGGCCCGTACCGACCATGAGAGCGGTTGGCGTGGCCAGGCCCAATGCGCACGGGCAGGCGATGATCAGCACTGCCACGGCGGCGGTGAACGCCGCGGCCAGGCCGCCACCGATGGCCAGCCAGACGGTCAGCGTTGCCACGGCAAGGACGATGACGATGGGGACGAACACCCCTGACACACGGTCGGCCAGGCGCTGCACCTCGGCCTTGCCGTTCTGCGCGTCCTCGACAAGGCGGGCCATCTGGGCGAGTTGGGTGTCCGATCCGATCCGGGTGGCCCGCACGACGATCCGCCCGCCGGCGTTGACCGTCGCACCGACGACCACATCACCGGGTTCGACCTCGACCGGCACGGATTCCCCGGTGAGCATCGAGGCGTCCACCGCCGAGGAACCGTCGGTGACGACCCCGTCGGTGGCGATCCGCTCTCCGGGTCGTACGACGAACAGGTCCCCGACCGCGAGCAGGTCGACGCCGATTCGCTCCTCGCGCCCGCCCCGAAGGACCGAGACCTCTTTAGCGCCGAGGGACAGCAGCGCACGCAGCGCGGCACCGGCCAGGCGCTTGGAGCGAGCCTCGAAATAGCGCCCGGCCAGGATGAACGTGGTGACCCCGGCTGCGACCTCGAGGTAGATGTTCGCCGTACCGTCCATCCGGGCAACCGTCAGCTCGAACTCGTGCTTCATCCCCGGCTCACCCGCGGTACCGAAGAAGAGTGCGTACAGCGACCAGCCGAGCGCGGCCAAGGTGCCCATCGAGATCAGGGTGTCCATCGTGGACGTTCGGTGCAGCAGATTGGTCCAGGCGGCGCGATGGAAGGCCCAGCCTCCCCAGACGACGACCGGCGCGGCCAGGGTCAGGGACAGCCACTGCCAGTTGGTGAACTGCAGCGGCGGGATCATGGCCATCGCGACCACCGGGATGGTCAGCGCCAGGGAGACGAGCAGTCGATGCCGCAAGGGGCGGACCGAGCTGTCCTCCGGATCGCCACCCGGGCCGTCGGCGTGCGCGCTGCGCGGTGGCTCCGGCCGGCGGGCGCTGTATCCCGCCTTCTCCACCTCTGCCACGAGGTCCTCGGCCGAGGTGCCGGCCGGAAAGTCGATGCGTGCCTTCTCGGTGGAGTAGTTGACCGAGGCGACCACCCCGTCCAGCTTGTTCAGCCGCTTCTCGATCCGAGCCGCGCAGGAGGCGCAGGTCATGCCGCCGATGGTCAGCTCGACGCGGTCGTGAACGTCGCCGACTGTGGAGGAACTCATGCCGAACCTCCTGTCGGTGAGGCCAGGCCGTAGCCGGCCTCCTCGACCGCCGCACGGACCGTTGCCTCGTCCAGCGGCTCCGCGCTGGTGACCGTGAGCCCACCGGTCGCCAGATCAACCGCCACGGCCTGTACGCCGGCGACCTGCGTGACTTCCTCGGTGACGGCGTTGACGCAGTGCTCGCACGTCATGCCGGTGACGGTGTATGCCGAAGTGCTCATAGGGCCCTCGTCTCAGATCAGTCGAACAAGCGGTTGTCGGCTAGGAACGGACCAGTCGGGCGACGGCCTCGGAGGCTTCCTTGACCTTGCGGTCGCCCTCCGAGCCGCCGGCCGCGACGGCCTGAACCAGGCAATGGCTCATGTGCTCCTCGAGCAACCCCAAGGCCACCGACTGCAGCGCTTTGGTCATCGCCGAGACCTGGGTGAGGACGTCGATGCAGTACTGCTCCTCCTCGACCATCCGCTGGAGCCCCCGAGCCTGACCTTCGATGCGCCGCAGCCGCTTCAGGTAATCGTCCTTGCGGTGGATGTAGCCAACTGTCGTGCCGTCCATGCCCTACCTCTCTCACGCGACGTATTCCTGCCTGGTAAATACGGTACCCCGGAGAGGTATCTGTGGCAAGGGAGGGACATCTGCCGGCCTTACCCCACCCGGGTATCTACCGACACAGCAATGCACATCGGCGAAAAAGTCGGACTAGCTCTGGAGGTGTTCTCCGACTGCCCGCTAGCCTGGGCGGGCCACCCCGTCGTCAAGGAGGGTCATGAGCAGACCGGTCACAGACGAAAACGCAGCACCGGCAACCGTGGAGCCGGCGGAACTCGACGACCTGGCGGAGGAGCGTCTGGTCGAGGAGGTCTCCATCGACGGCATGTGCGGCGTGTACTGATTTCCCAGACCCGGGACACCGACCGCCAGTCAGCGCGGTTCGACCCAGATTCGCCCTACCGATTGCACCGGCAGGCCGAGCTCCGGGACGAGTCCTTCGGTGCCTTGGCCTACCACTTCGGAACTCGCCGGCTGTCCTTTCTCAAGGTGCCGATCCTGGTCGACGTGATCCGTGCGCTCGGTGCTTGCACGTCGGTCCATGACGCGTTGGATCGGTGCGGCGTACCGGACTCGCAGCGGCCGGCCCTCTTGCGAGCGCTGGCCGGCCTCGCCGATTCCCAGATGATCGAGCTACGCGAAGGAGCTTCGGCGTGACCGTTCTGGACAGCCGCCCGACCAAGCTGGTCGACCACTTCGCGCTCGGTCTGAACGCCCCGATCTGCCTCACCTGGGAACTGACCTACGCGTGCAACCTGGCCTGCGTGCACTGCTTGTCGTCCTCCGGCCGCCGGGACCCGCGCGAGTTGACCACAGCCGAGTGCACAGCGGTGATCGACGAGTTCGAGCGGATGCAGGTCTTCTACGTCAACATCGGTGGCGGGGAACCGACGGTGCGCCCGGACTTCTGGGAGCTACTGGACTACGCGATCGACCACCACGTCGGCGTCAAGTTCTCAACGAACGGCGTAAGGCTCGATGCCGGTGCGGCCCGCCGACTCGCCGCGACCGACTACGTCGACGTACAGATCTCCGTCGATGGCGCCTCCGCCGACGTCAACGATGCAGTGCGCGGCGACGGTTCGTTCGGCACGGCCATCCGGGCCATGGAGAACCTCGCGGCGGCCGGGTTCACCGGCTTCAAGATCTCCGTCGTGGTCACCCGGCAGAACGCCGGACAGCTCGACGCATTCAAGGTCCTCGCGGACCGGTACGGCGCACAGCTGCGGCTGACCCGGCTGCGCCCGTCCGGGCGCGGTGCCGACGTGTGGGCCGACCTGCACCCGACGGCCCAGCAGCAGCGGGAGCTCTACCAGTGGTTGGTCGCCAACGGTGAAGGGGTGCTGACCGGCGACAGCTTCTTCCACCTCTCCGGTCTCGGTGACCCGCTGCCGGGGCTGAACCTGTGCGGTGCCGGGCGCGTCGTCTGTCTCATCGACCCGGTCGGCGACGTCTACGCCTGCCCGTTCGCGATCCACGACGAGTTCCTGGCCGGGAACGTCCGTTCTCCTGGCGGATTCCAGGCGGTGTGGCGCGAATCGGATCTCTTCGCCTCACTGCGGCGGCCCGACACCGGTGGAACCTGCTCGTCGTGCTCGATGTTCGACGCCTGCCGGGGGGGCTGCATGGCCGCCAAGTTCTTCACCGGACTGCCGCTGGACGGTCCTGACCCGGAGTGCGTCCAAGGGTACGGCGAGGCTGCGCTGGCCGCGGTTGCTGCGGGTTCGGCGCCGAAGCCAACCGGTGACCACTCACACCGCGGCCCGGTTCGGGGCCAGCCGATCGGACCGGTTCCGGTCACGCTCATGACCCGTCGCCCGGACCGGGCCTGCGACGAGAGTCCGCTTGCCGGCTGACGCGACTGCGGGGTTGGCAACCCGTGGCGGGCCGGTTGCACGCGATTCGATCCGCGGCCTGCTCAATCAAGGGCTACCTCGGTGTGTCTTACATTCTCCGCTACGAAGCCGACGGTGTCGCGCGAGTGCGCCGGCCTACCCAGACGTCGAATCGACGACGGCGGACGACCGGGTGAAGCCGTCCGGGACGAGGATGTCCGACGGGACGAGGTCGTGGATCGAGGCCCTACCCAGGCCCATGAGCGCGGAGTCGATGCCGCCGCGCAGGATGTCCAGGACGTTCGTGACGCCTGCTGCGCCGTTGGCGGCCAGGCCCCACAGGGAGGCCCGGCCGATCATCACCGCGTCGGCCCCTAGGGCCAGCGCCTTGACGACGTCGCCGCCGCGCCGGATACCCCCGTCGAGCAGGATCTCTACCTGCCCGCCCACGGCAGCCACGATGCCGGGCAGGACCCGGATCGGGGCCGGGGTGGAGTCCAGGTTGTTCCCGCCGTGGTTCGACACCGAGATCGCCGTCGCCCCGATGTCGGCGGACCGTCGGGCCTCCTCCGGGCGCATGATCCCCTTCACCATGAACGGGCCGTCCCATTGCTCGCGAAGCCAGCCGACGTCCGACCAGGTCGGCAGCGGGGTCTGCATCCACTCGCCGTACGCGCCGAAGAACGTCGGTGCCGGCTGCCCGGGACGGGCCATGTTCGGGGCGGTGAGGTCGGGGATGCCGCCGTTCCGGAGGAAGCTGAGCAGCCAGCGCGGGCGGAGGGCGCCCTCGGGCGCGAAGTGCAGAAGCGCCCGGAGATCGACCTTCTCCGGGATCATCGGGCTGCCCCAGTCCCGCCCGCTGGAGAACGTCCAGTCCAGCGTGATGATCAGGCCCTTTGCGCCGGCCTTGGAGGCCCGCTCGACACGGTGCAGCATGACCTCGCGGTCACCCGACCAGTACAGCTGGAAGAACGTCTTGTCATTCGCCGCCGCCACGTCCTCGACCGGCCTGCTGGCGAACGAACTGAGACCCATCGCGGTCCCGGCCGCTGCCGCGCCACGGGCTACGGCCACCTCGCCGTCGGGGTGCACCGCCTGCACACCGGTCGGGGAGATGAGCACCGGCAGCGAAACGTCCTGGCCCAGGACGGTGGTGGACATCGTGCGCTCGCGAGGCAGACCGGCGGTGTGCGGGAGGAACTCCAACTCACCGAACGCTGCAGTGTTGTCCTCGAGGGTGCGGCCCGCTTGGCCGCCGGCGATGAGGGCGCCGTACACCGACTTCGGCAGCCGCTTCTTCGCCCGCCGCTGCGCTTCGGCGACAGTCTCGAACCACTTTCCGGACATGCGCCAGCCACCTAGCCTCGACGTTCACAGCGGGTTCGCCCGGGAGCATAGCTTCGGGCAGCCCCGCCGCAGTCGAGAGGAGCCGCCTGGCTGGGTCGCGAGTCACTGCGCGGAAACATGGCGCTCATCATCTGCCCGCAGCGCACCCGGCACCCCGCTTCGATCGGGTGGCCGCCCGCGGTTCATGCCGCGTCGTGGAAGACCAGGCCGAGGGTGTGCCTGATCCCCGACCGGACGGTGCTGACGCCGTGTCGCATCGGCGCTGCCGACCAGCCGCGGGCCGACTGAACCGGCCGGTCGCTAGTGGTAAAGATCAGTCCCTGTCCCTGCTCCAGCTGCAGTGCAGTACCGCGCGACTGCGCACGCGGCCGTTGCTCGACCATCAGGAACTCCCCGCCCGTGTGATCGACGCCGGGTTCGTCGAGACCGATCACCACCTGCAGCGGGAAGACCAGGTCGCCGTACAGGTCCCGGTGCAGGGCGTTCCAGTCCTCGGCGCGGTAGCGCAGCAGGATCGGGGTCGGCTTGGTCTGCCCGGCCTCGTGGCACATCCCCAGCCACTCCTCCAGCGTGTCCGGCCACGGTGCGGGCTTACGCAGCTTTGCAGCCCAGTCGCGGGCGATCGGCAGGAGTCGTGGATACAGCGCCGTCCGCAACTGGCCGATCAGGTCAGGGAAGGGCCGGCTGAAGTAGCGGTACTGCCCAGAACCGAAGCGGTAGCGGGCCATGTCGATGGTGGAGCGGAAGCGCTCCACGTCGTCGTACAGGCCGGAGATGCTCCGGCACTCGTCCGGTGTGAGCAGCTGCGGCGTGCGCGCGCAGCCGTAGGCGTCCAGTTCCTCGTGGATCGCCGACCAGTCGGCCCCGTCGAGGCGATTCATGCGGCGGCCTCCATCCGCAGCAGCGCCTTCTTCACGTCCGCGCCGCCGACGTACTGGCCGGTGGTCCCGTCGCTGCGGACCACCCGGTGACACGGGACGACGACCGGCAGCGGGTTCGTCGCACAGGCCGATCCGACCGCACGGACCGCCTTGGGATTGCCCGCCGCGGCCGCGATCTCCGCGTAGCTCGCGGTCGCGCCGTACCCGATGTCGGTGAGGTGGGACAGGACGGTACGCCGGAAGCCCTGCGAGAGCTGCAGATCCAGCGGCAGGTCGAACAACTGCCGTCGGCCGGTGAAGTACTCCTCGAGTTCGGTGGCCGCCAGGTCGAGCCGGGCCGGGACGCGCAGGACGCGGGGACTCACCCGGGTCGCCAACTGCTCCAGCACGGCGGCATGGTCCTCGCTGGGGTAGGCCACCCGGACGAGGCCCCGCTCGGTCGTGGCGAGGAGAAGTGTGCCGACCGGGGTGTCGACGGTGCGGTAGGCCACGTCGATGACCCCCGCCTCAGTGGCGGCGGCGACGAGCCGCGCATGCAGCCGTCGACGGGTTTCCGCGTCTATCTCGGGCAGGTCGGTGAAGATCTCCGTCATCGGACTGTTCCTTTCAGGTATGTCTGGCGGAGGGCGGCGATGCCGTCGGCAGCTGCCCGTCGGGCGGCCTGCGGTGTACCCCCGAGGATCTCGGCCACCTCGGCATAGGGCAGGCCGCCGAGGTAGTGATAGGCGACGGTCTGCCGTTGCTTGAGGGGCAACTCCATGAGCGCAGTCCACAGCTCGGTCTGCCCGCTTCCCGGTACGCCGTCGCGGCTGGGCTCCTCCGGGAGCACAGCAACGGGAACCGGCCGGCGGGCCTGCGAGCGCAGCTGGTCGATCGCCTTGCGGTGCGCGATCGTGACCAGCCAGGCCTGCACGTTGCTGTCCGGGCCCAGATCCGGGTAGGCGCGCAACGCCGACAAGAACGTCTCGGACCAGGCGTCGTCGGCGGCCACCGGTCCTAGGATCGCGCGGCAGACCCGCAGCACGGTTGGCCCGTGCTCGGTCACGATCGCCTCGAAGGGCTGCTGACTCACGTTGGGGAAACTCCTCCCGCGACTCGTAGTTGACATGTCAGACAAGTGTCGTGGCGCACGTCTCGAGGTCGAGCAGGAACCGCGTGCCCAGCTGTGAGCTGGACATAGCTCCAGGTCTCGCCGTACCGGATGGTTCGCAAGGCCTACCTGGTAGACGCGCGGAGTCGATCAAGTGTGAGGTGGACCCGCCCCTGACAATGGTCATCGGCCATCGCCAAGTCACCGATGCCTACCTTGCTGCGCTTGCGCGCCGGCACGAGGGAGGCTGGCGACCTTTGACCGTGGCCTGGCCGCGCTGCACCCCGACGGGGCCACGCTGATCGAATCGTCACCCGCATAGCAGCGCTGCAACGGTCGCTCAGCACGGTGTCGCAGTCCATGCGAGCCTCCGCCGCGATGCTTGCCGCCGTGAGCGGCGGCTCATCCGTAGCGTTGCCCGCATGGCGCTCAACCCCGGGGATGTGGCAGGGACGTTGGCCCTCGATGTGGTCCCGTGGCCGGCGGTCCCCGCTCCTGCCGTGGCGGTAGTGATGCCACTGGGCTCCACCGAGCAGCACGGACATCACCTGCCCTTCGACACCGATACGGCGGTGGCGGCCGAGCTTGCCCGCCGCCTCGTGGATGCTCGGCCGGGGCTCGTCCTGGCGCCACCGCTGGCGTACGGCGCCAGCGGGGAGCACGAAGGTTTTCCGGGCACGCTGTCGATGGGCTGCGAGGCACTGGAACGGGTACTCCTCGAACTCGGCCGATCCGCATCCCGCTGGGCGGCAAGGTTGCTCGTGGTCAACGGCCACGGCGGCAATCTGGCACCGCTGGACGCTGCTGTACGCCGGCTGCGATCCGAGGGTCGGGAAACGGCGTACTGGACGCCGCAGGTGCCCGGCGGCGACTCCCACGCCGGGCGGACGGAGACCTCGCTGATGCTGGCGTTGCGGCCGGCCGCCGTACGGCGCGAGGTGGCCGTCACCGGACCGACCGCCCCACTCCAGGAGTTGCTGCCCCGGATCCGGGCGGTGAATCTGGCAGCAGTGAGCCCGAGTGGTGTGCTCGGCGACCCGGCCGGCGCCAGCGTCGAGGAAGGGCGCGACCTGCTCGCACTCCTGCTCGACGACCTGGACCGGGCGGTCGGGCGCTGGCTGGCCGGTGAGGATGTCGATGAGGGTGGTCGGTTGACCGGGTGGCGGGCTGGAGTGCGAGCAGCGGTGGCACAGGTGTCACGGTCGGGCTCGGAAGCCGAGCCGGACGCGTAGGGTCCGCCAGCGTGGATCAGCAGCCGCGGGTCGCCGTGGTCACCGGTGCGGCACGGGGCATCGGTGCCGCCGTCGTACGCCGACTGGCCGACGGTGGCTGGCGGGTGGTAGCCGTCGACGCCTGCGCGGACGACCCGGTGGTGGCCTACCCCCTCGGAACCCGGGCGCAGCTGGCCGGGGTCTGCGAGGCGTACGGCGAGGCGGTGGTCGCTGTCGTCGCGGACGTCCGGGACCTGGCCGGCCTGCGACGGGCCGTCGCCGTCGCGGAGGACACCTTCGGCGGGGTCGACGCCGCCGTTGCCGCGGCCGCGGTGATCGCCGGCGGCAGCGACGCCTGGGACACCGACGAACAGACCTGGCGGGTGCTGCTCGAGGTCGACGTTCTCGGCGTCGTCAACCTGGTTCGTGCGGCGGTCCCCGCGCTGCTGCGCCGGCCGGAGCCGCGGGCCGGTCGCTTCGTGGCGATCGCCTCCGCGGCCGCCCACCACGGGCTGTGGCGGCTTTCGGCGTACACCGCCGCGAAGCACGCGGTGGTCGGTCTGATCTCGGGGCTGGCCGTGGACCTGCGCGGGACCGGCCTCACCGCAACGGCCGTCAGTCCCGGCTCCACCCGGACGCCGATGCTCGACGCCACGGCCTCGATCTACGCACTCGGCGGCGCCGAGGACTTCGCCGGCCATCAGCTCACCGGAAAGCTGCTCGATCCCGACCAGGTCGCGGCGGCGGTCGGCTGGTTGTGCTCGGCGGAGTCGGGGGCCGTCACCGGCAGCGTTCTGCATGCGGACGGCGGCTTCACCGGGTGACTTCCCGTGGCAAGGCCAGGCTCGCGACGCCCGCGCCGGGTCGCCCGCCTGCCGCCGGAACACTGCCCCTCGGTTTCGCCGTGGAACTCGACGCCCGCTTACGGCGGCGCAACGGTGGCCGGGTACTCCTCGGCGGAAGCCCGCTTCGGCTGCTCCGGCTCTCCAGCCTCGCCGCCGACCTGATCGCCGACGGGACCAGCCTGATGGTGCGCGATGCAACGACCGCCGCGCTGGCCAGGCGGCTCCTGGACACCGGTGCCGCGCACCCGCGCCCGGCCTGGCAGCCGGTGACCGGCGACGTCACCGTCGTAGTGCCGGTCCGCGACCGACCCGTCCCGCTGGACCGGCTGCTCGCCGCCGTACGCCGGACCGGCGGGTCGCTGCCGGTCGTGGTCGTGGACGACGGCTCCCGGGACGCCCACACGGTTCGACGCATCTGCGCGCAGCACGCGTGCAGGGTCGTCCGACATGAGGTTGCCCGCGGGCCGGCCGCCGCACGCAACGCCGGGCTGGCGGCCGCCGCGACGGCGTACGTCGCCTTCCTCGACTCAGACTGCGTGCCGCTGGCCGGTTGGCTGGACCGGCTCCGGGTCCACCTGCAGGACCCGCTGGTGGCCGCTGCCGCTCCCCGGATCGTCGCCCTGGCGGCCGCGACATCGGGTCTGCTGGCCTCCTACGAGGAGGCAGCGAGTTCCTTGGATCTCGGACCCCACGAGGGGCCGGTGCATCCGCACGGCGGCGTCCCCTACGTCCCGAGCGCCGCGCTGCTGGTCCGCCGAACAGCCCTCGGCGACGGGTACGACGAAGGCATGGACGTCGCAGAGGACGTGGACCTCGTCTGGCGGCTGGTTGCCGCCGGCTGGCGGGTCAGGTACGAGCCGGCTGCGCGGGTGGCCCACGAGCATCGGACCTCCCCGGCTGCCTGGATCCGCCGGCGGGCCTTCTACGGCACCGGAGCAGCGCTGCTGGCCTCGCGGCACGGTGCTGCTGTCGCACCGGTCGTGCTGTCCCCATGGTCCGCGGCAGCCTGGCTGGCGCTGTGCGCGGGCCGACGGGCCGGACCGGCTTTCGCTCTGGCGATCCTGGGATCGGCGACCGTCCGGCTGAACAGCCGCCTGGTCGGGGTGCACGGGAGCCGGCTGCTGGCCGCCCAGCTCGTCGGGCGTGGATCGGTTGTCGCGGGCCGGCAGCTCGCGTCGGCCGTCGTGCGGCACTACTGGCCGGTGAGCCTGGCGGTGGGGGCAGGGAGCCTGCCGGCGCGCCGGGTGATCGCAGCGATCGGGGTGCTGGACGGCGCCGCGCGGTGGTGGCCGCACCGCGCCACCGTGTCGCTGCCCGTCTTCATCCTGCTCCGGCGGTTGGACGACCTCTCCTACGGCGCCGGGCTGTGGTGGGGGGCCGCCCGGGCGCGCAGCGCCCGGGCGCTGGTCCCCAAACTCAGCCACTCATAGCTCGAGCAGCACCGTGTCGTCCGCACCGTGTCCTCCTCGCCGGAGTCCGATCTGTGGCCCCGCTCTCCGCCCCACCGGTATGGTCCGGCAGTTAGACCTTGCCCCGGAGTCTTTTCCGCGCTGGGGGAGTTTGTCGGCGCAACTCTTGTGCCTGCTGTCCGGGTCGGGTTGTCTGAGCCCAGGGGACGTCCCAGCGAGGTACGTCTTACTGTTGCTATGCCTCGGAAAGGACGCCGTCGGCCACTGCCGGCGCTGTGCCCGGTCGCTGAGAACCACGTCTATGGAGGACCCATGACCCGCTTCACCGTCACCGTTGACGGGGTGGATTACGACGACGACGTCGAGCCCCGCCTGCTACTCGTGCACTACCTACGTGAACGGCTGGGCAAGGTCGGCACCGTCGTCGGATGCGACACCAGCAACTGCGGAGCCTGCACGGTGCTCATGGACGGCAAGTCCGTGAAGAGTTGCACGGTCCTCGCGGTGCAGTCAGACGGTGGCGAGGTCACCACGATCGAGGGGCTGTCGACTGACGGAGAGCTGCACCCGGTGCAGCAGGCGTTCCACGAGGCCCACGCGCTGCAGTGCGGCTTCTGCACGCCGGGCATGATCCTGGCCGCGGTCGACCTGCTGAGCGAGAATCCGGACCCCAGCGTCGAGGAGATCAAGGAAGGCATCGAGGGCAACCTCTGCCGCTGCACCGGCTACCAGAACATCATCAAGGCCGTCCGGGCCGCCGCGGCGTCGGCGCCGGCCGCAGCTGCCACTAGTACAGCCGGAGGATCCTCATGACAACCACCGAAGAGCGGCCCACCGCAGAGGTCGGCAAGGCCAGGCTCCGCAAGGAAGACGCCCGACTCATCACCGGCCAGACGAACTGGACCGACAACATCGTCGTACCAGGGCTGCTGCACCTGGCGATCCTGCGCAGCCCCATGGCACACGCCACGATCACCAACCTCAACATCGACGAGGCGAAGGGCCGGCCCGGCGTCATTGCGGTGTTCACCGGCAGGGACTTCGCCGAGGAACAGGGCACGATCCCGTGTGCGTGGCCGGTCACGCCGGACATGGTCAACCCGGGTCATCCCTCGATTGCAGTGGACGTGGTCAAGCACGTCGGTGAGGCAGTCGCCATCGTCGTCGCGCGGGACAAGTCAGCCGCGCAGGATGCACTCGAGCACATCG
>JACDAB010000263.1 GCA_013695665.1 Geodermatophilaceae bacterium
GCGTGGGATAGAGCGCGCAGATCGTGACCCCACCCTTATGCTCCACTACCCGCATCTCGACCCGGTGCGCTTCCCCCCGCTGGGATCGACGCTCTGCTACGACTTCGATGTGATCGCCGCTGGCTGCCATGGCTCGGATAGAGCCTACAACACCTTTCACTTCGATTGCCTTACCCGCCGCCAAGCGCCCCTTCCAGACCCAGCGCGTGGACTCGGGCGCAGTGGCGGCAGGCGGCTCGACCACGGCTTCCGTCTGCGGGTCGAGCGTGGTCGCGGCCCTTCGCTGCGATGCCGCCGGCGCTACCAACGCGACCAGCGCCAGCAGAACAAAGGGTGCGAGCGGTCTGAGTTGTGCGGCAAACATGGAGGGTTCCCTCCATTGGGTTAAGCGTTCGACTCGCCGAACGAGCGGAGGGCCGCCCTCGGCCATGGCCAGAGTCGCCCGGGGGATCGTGGTGGGGCTTATCCAGGAGGCGACATCGGTGAGACAGCGCGCGAGCCCCAACGCGGAGCCGGTGTGACGAACCGCCCAATCGTCCGAGAGGTTCTCGGCGGCGTCGCGAAGATGCTGCCGAGCGACGCGGTTGAGCGGCTGAAAGAAGAAGACGGACTCCACGATGCCGGCGGTGAATTGCCACAGCGGGTCCCGCCGCCGAAGGTGCGCCAGCTCGTGGGCCAGAGCGCTCCGTTGCTCGTCCGGCCCGAGATCGGTCAGGAACCGCTCTGGAACGCAGATCTCGGATCTGCCCAGGGCGATGGGCGTGGGGCACGCGGCGGAGACGGTGAGCCGGACGGGCGCCCAGGACCCCGTCTGTCGGCACAGTGCAGCAAGCATTTCAGGCACGGGGCCCTCCGCAAGGGGTCTGCGGCCTGCGAGGGCCCGGGAGAGCCAAAAGTGTTGGAGCGCAAGCCGCCCCAGGAGCAGAGCCGCCACACCGACCCAGACCCCCATCACGAGCGCGACCCAGGGGATTTCTGCGCCCGGGGCAGCCTCATCCGCAAGCCGCGCCCGAGCGCCCGGACCGACCGGAGGAGTGGATTCCTGCCTTTCGTCGGCCACCCCACGGCCAACAGCCTGAGTCGCCCGCCCGAGCGGTACTCCTTCCCGTTGTCTGGTGGCAGCCACATCGGGTGCCTCCGGCTGCCGCCCTGACACATAGGCCGGCGGAAGTGACGCCAAGTCATTCTGGAGCACCCAGCGCCCGACGAGCGGCGTGTACCCCGCGGCGCTCTGCAGCATGGCCGTGAGTAATCCGCCCAGGAGCGCCGTCTTCCAGAGCGTCTCGCGCCACGCATCGCTCCCAAGGCGGGAGCTCACGAACAGGACGAACCCAAGAAGAATGGTGCTGTGCAGAGCGTACGTGGCGAGCCAGCCGATAAGTACGGGAGGAATGCTCATTTGCCCTCCTCCTCCCGAAGTGCCCGCTCTTTCTGCTCTATGATCTCGCGGGCACGGGCGAGATCCTCTGGTCGGGCATCTCGAGTGGTGAGGAGTTGGCTGATCAAGCCGGCGACATCGCCGGAGAAGAGCCGCTCGGTACGCTCTGAGAACTCGGCGACGACGGTGCGTCGGACCTGCTCCCGGGTGGCCGTCGCGTAGAAGACGTGCTGTCGGTCCTCGGCCCGACGTGAGACCACGCCCTTGTTCTCCAATCGCGAGAGCAGCGTCGCGACCGTGGACTGTGCGATGCGCCGCTCCTTGCGAAGCTCGTCGTGCACGTCTAGAACGGTCGCCTCCTGGCGCTCCCATAACACATCCATGATCGCGAGCTGAAGTTCCGAAAGCGAGTATTCCACGGCGTCTACCCTCGTGATGTTACGCTTGTGTTGTACAGCTGTACGAACACGATAATACAACTGTAAAAGAGGCGCAACCCCTTCCTCTATGGCGTCGTCAACGCACCGGCGCCTGCCCCAGCCGAGAGGGCGGGTCGGGTGACGGGGGCGCGGATAGGCCGCGGCTTACCTCACCTGAGTGAGCTGAGGTGCCTCTCCGTCTCCGGGGAGAAGCGTCCCACGATGTCCGGGTGCTCGCGGTACAGACTGATGTACTGGAGGAAGAACTCCACGGACGGTTGCTGGAGCAGGCGGCGGATGCACGCGGCCCCGCAGCGGCGCTCGATCTCCTTCGCCATCTGGTAGCCCACGAACTTGTCGAGAAAGATCTGCGCGTCCTCAGCGCCGTAGTTGGTGCCGCCGCGTGTGCGCATGTGGATCAGGACCGGCGCGCGCCGTCGCTGCGCAAGTGCGAAGAGCTGCTGGATGCGCGCGAGATGGGCAGGATCGCGCAACGTGATGCCGGCATTGCCGAGGTGGACCTTGATGCCGGTCATGCCTTGAAGTCCGAGACAGCGCTCGAGCTCCTCCAGCGCAACGGGGCGGAGCGGGTTGGCGCTGCAGAAGCCGATCAGGTGCGGCGCGTTCCTCGTCACCTCGGCGGAGGTCCAGTCGTTTTCCTCGCGCGTCAGCCGGTCGGGATCGTTTAGCGCCTTGCGCTCGTCACCGAAGCTGTAGCCCATCGAAAGCACGACCGCCCGCTCGATCCCGGCCGCATCCAGTTCCTTGACCAGCGCTGCGCCGTCTCTTTGGGGAAGCTTCGCGATCGGCTCAAAGGCGGGGCTGACCAGATGCTGGTGATAGTCGACGATCGGCGCGGCACGAGACGGAACAGGGGCGGCAGCGGGAGTCGTTGCGCAAGCGGCGAGCAGCGGAACGGCTGCAGTGGCAAGCAGCACCAGTGCAGTGGACCAGGGCTGGCGCCGCAGGGAGGTGACTGAAATTCCCGGG
>JACDAB010000226.1 GCA_013695665.1 Geodermatophilaceae bacterium
TTTTTTCCCAGCCGGATTCGCTCGTCGATCCATGCGCGGATCGCGGCGGGCGCGGCAGCATCACGTTCGAGCAGCACAAAGGTCATCTCGTCGTCTCTTGCGCGACTCATGCAGCTCGCAGGGTCTATGAGTTCATCCCGTTTCAACATCTGAGCGCGCTCCTGGTTTGTCCTCAGTTCCGTTCCGCCGCGCCGCCCGATTGCGGGCGCGGCTGCCCTCGCTTGGGTATCTCACTCACGCGGAGAACGGGTCCGCCACCGTCTCACTCCGCAATTCCGCCAGGCATTGCCGGAAGTAGCGGACATCCTCATTGAACACCGCCTCGGCCCACGGCACGGATTCCGTCTGCGTCATCCCCGTGGCGACAAGCTGCCGAACGCAATCGCGCAGAATCCAGTCGCGGCTAGTCTTTCGGTTGCACCTCGGGTTGTGCCAGCACTTGCGGAAGTACCGCAGTGCCACCTCCCGGTCACAAGCCCCCCGAAGTTGCGGATCGATGCGTCGATGAACGTCGAACCAGCTTTCATCGCGGTAGTTTTGCTGGCCGCGATTCGTCTCCATTGGACCGTCTGTTTTGAAGTCGCTGGCGTTCATCTTGGAATTCTCCTGCCACGCAAACTGGACCATTCGCACGCGATGATTGCGCCGTCCTCGCGTAGCCGGTCCCGGATCGCCGGACTAAAGTAGGTGTGAAGCTCAACCTCGGTCTTGTTTGTGATGAGCACCGTCGCCACGTTGCTGGCGTAGCGAGCATCGATCAGGCTTCTCAGCACCTGATTTTCCCACGTGGAATCACTGCGGACCTCGATCTCATCCAGCACGAGGATGTCGTATCCGCGGTATCGCTTGACGAGGTCCATCTGCGTCCGCCCGGATTCGTTGAACGTGCTTTTCAACTCCAGGAAGAAATCTGCCGCGGTCGTGTACTTCGCTGGCCGGCAATGGTCGCAGAACCGATTCACCAGCCCGCTCGCAAGGTGGGTTTTACCCGGCCCGTTCTCGCCGCGAAGAACGATCATCGCGGGAGCTTCAAGGAGCCTTTCCAGTTCATCCCGCACCCACCGATAATCCTCCAGGGCCTCGGGCGCTACCCGCTCGATGTAGTCCAGATCATCGAGGCTGGCGGTGGCGTATTTCGGGAACACGCCGCATCCCGCTCGGAGCTTGCCGGCGATGAGTTGCCGGTCGATTTCACGGGTTCGCCGCTCTGCCGCCGCCACCTGCTCGGCACGTTCGGGAGTAAGGTAGCCGGACTTGGCGAGGATGGTTTGCATCGCTCGGCTCATCGGCTCAATCCCTGTGTCCGACTTCGGCCGGCGGACGAATCCGGGTACGGACGGGCATTCGGTAGCTGTCGGTTCCGTTGCCATTTCGAGGCTCCTCCTGTCGCATCTGTGCCGCCTTGGCAAGAAACCGCGGCAACCGTTCGGTGAGGTCGTAGAGCAGGTGCCCACGCCTCACGAGGTACTGATCCGATTCGGACAAAAACGCTCTGGCCACATCCTGGGCCTTTGCTAAATCCCAGGCGACGAAACCCGATTCGAGGATCGTTTTCGTAGCCTTGCCGTCGCGGCTTCCGAAGGGGTACTCGACCCCTCCGTTCCGTTCTGGCCACGCGACTGAACTCCACCAGCGAATGAACGCTTCCCGGGTGGCATACTGCCCGTCGTCAAGCTTTCGCTCACGACCGCTCGCCGCCCGCTTGCTCGGTCCCTTGACCCCAGCGCTCGCCAGTTTCTCTTCCCCCACTTCCGGTCCCCGCGGCTTGCCCGCGGAACCAATGGTCTCTTCCAATGGTCTGTTCTTGGTCTGTTCATCCTTATTGCGCGCGCCGAATCGGGAACTCTCTTGCGCCACAGCGGGAACTCTCGGCACCCCAAATCGGGAACTCTCTTTCTCAACAGAGTTCCCGCTATGGGAACTCTGTTTCTCAACAGAGTTCCCGCCTATGGGAACTCTGTCGCCTTCAAACAGGCTGTCTTGAATGGGTGGTTTGGGAGGTAGAAGCATCCTGACTTCCCATCTCTTCCGGCCGCCGCCGCCTTCCTGGACGATCTCCAGCAGGCCATATTCAGCGAGTCGTTTGCGGATCGCACTGATATGGCCCTTGCTTCCGTGGCCGATCAGGAAGGCGATCTCGGTATTGCTGGGCCACGCCAGGCCCTCTTCGTTCGCATGCGTCTGATAGACCGCCCAGACGGAATGCTCTGCGGCTGTCACCACAAGCAGCCAGCCTTGTTTGTAAAAGGCGTTGTTTCGCTGGTAGCCAGTCGATCCCACGCTGCGCGTCCTCAATCACGGTGGTCATAAGCGCCGGGGACCTTTCGACCCCCGGCACTGAAGGGGAGAAAGCGCCGCTAGATTGGAATGAGACCGCCTAACACGGGACTCCAATCCTTGTTGACCGAGTTTTCGATGTTGGACCAATCTTCAGCCGTAAAGGCTCGTGATTCCTTGCCGGGTACAGCTTCCTTCAGGATTGTCTTCCACTGCGTGTCCCGGTTCGGCGCTTCGTCGGCGTTATCCGAGACGTACTCACTCCACTTGACGGTGAACGCCGCCCATGCGGCTCGCTTCGCCGCTTCAATGGGTGGGAGCTTCTGTGTCGGGGCCGGCTCCGGTGGAAACGACTGCTTGGAGGCTCCGTTGCTTCTCGCTGGTGGAGTTGAGCCGTTGATGGCCCGGAGCTTCGCGCCGTACATCGCGTCCAGCGACTTGACTGCTTGCGGGTCCAGCTTCTCGACTCCGCCGCCAGCCTGGGCGTCACGATGATTGATGAACTTCACCTTCGGACGCGACTTGCCTTCATACTCTTCGTGCTGGATCGTCAACTGCACTTCCATCGCTGACCAGTCGTTATCGTTCAGTGTGGCGAGGCTGCGGCCGTCCCAGCCGAGAGATTCTTTCAGTGCGTCGATGGTGAAGGTGTTCGGCTCGCCGTCTTTCTTGAACAGGTAAAAATAGCCGACGATCTCCATAGCGTCGGCGGCGACGTCCTGCCATTGGCCGTGGGTTTCGTAGTACAGAAGATCGAACGAACAAACGAGGGTGGGGATTTTGTTTTTCCCCTGCTCGGACACGCCCCACTCGCGGGGCACGCCGATGTAACGACCGCCATATTTGGGAAGATTCATTGCTTTCTCCTTTCGTGGCTGTGTTAGGTTCAGCCGGGTATCTCATCCGTCACTGGTTGCGACTTCAGAAGCCGCCAGAGCGAATCGTCGCCCTTTTGGAACTCCATTGGTGTCCCGTCGAGACTGCGCGTCTTCGCCATGTGCGTTGCCGTCTCGACGGAATAGATGGTGCGGGTGCCGCTGCCTTTTGCCTTGCCGTCCGCTGCAGCCACGTCGTAGCTGATAAACAGAACCTCATCCGCCCATTCTTTCGTTGGATGGAGCAGGGACACCTGATTGCCGGTGTAGAGGCGGGGCTGGTAGCGGATGTAATCGTCGCCAGATGGGTTGGGCACCTTACCGATCTGCTCGTGGCAGATCAGCACGACGTTACGTCCGCGGCGACGGTGAGCGTCCAGGTCGGCCAGAAGCTTCCTCCACTCTTCAAATAGATGGACGTACCCCTTTCCCCATCCGTAGCCCTCGATGCTGGTGACGGTTGCGCCTTTCTCCGTCTTCACGTTTTCGATGATGTGTTGGCGGCAGAAATCCTCGGCAGCGGTGGCGGAGTCGATGACGATAGACCCGACGCCGGCGAAGTTGTCGCCTTGGAGGAATGATCGAAGATCGCCCCACGTTTCGATGTTGTCGATACGCTCAACGTCCAGGCGGTCGGTGCTCCGCTCCAGGTCGAGCACCAGCGGGTCTGGTGCCATTGCGGACAGGGAGCTCTTGCCTATCCCTCCGGTCCCGTAGACGAGGATGCCAATCGCCGACGCCTGCACTCCTCGCGTGCGGTTGAACGTCTTCGCTGGCTTGTGTGCCGCTGCCGCTCCGTTGACCCGCGGCGGTGGTGTTCGTAGTGACGTGGTCATGCTTTCTCCTGAGTTAGTTCCGTCTTCCGTTTGCTGTTTTCGTGCCCGGATTCCCTAGACGTTTTTCGCCCATTCCTCTTCCGACTCTGGGTCAACAGGTAGGGACCGAACGCCTTTGGCGAGCCGGAAGTATTCCTCCGCAATCCGGCGGCACGCCATGCGCTGACTCCTTTTGTCTCGCTGAATCAGGCGGACGAAAAAGAGATTGCAGAGCAGCCATCCCACGATGTAAGCCGCCAGTGCCATGAAAAATATTGTCATCACGCCCTTTCCTTCTGACCCGCCGGGATGCTCCACACGCCCACGACCTCACGCACGACCTGCTGACCGTTCACGACGCCGATTGAATTCCCGCTCGCCTGCTCCCGCACGGCAATCTGCATCAGGGCAATCCCGAACCGCAGGATGCCAGCCTTGGACGTTCCCAGCGTTTCCGCCAACCGCTCAAGCGCGGCGTCGGTAGCGGGGGTGAATTCAACGTTCATGCGGCTCATGGTCACGTCCTTACTATACCGTAGTTGTACAGGTTTGACAAGCTAGTACAACCAATAAATTGTTGAATTATCATCAATCCATGCCGTACCCTTACTGGCATGGCGTACGCGAGCGACAACCTTGTGCGGCTGGTCATCACCCTCACTCCGGATGAACGGGATGCGTTTGACCAATGGTCACGGTTTGGCGGCAAGCCGAAACTGTCTATGAC
>JACDAB010000049.1 GCA_013695665.1 Geodermatophilaceae bacterium
GGCGGCGTGGCCATCGGACTCGTCATCGCCTACGTCGTGACCTGGGTGAACAGGAAGCTACGCGATGCGCTCGTGGAGAACACCATCGCGCTGCTGACGCCCTTCGTCGCCTATCTGGCGGCGGAGAACGAATACGTGCACACCTCCGGCGTGCTGTCCGTGGTGGTGGCCGGGCTGTTCATCGGGCACCGATCCCCGCGGCAGTCGTCGTACGCCAGCCGGCTGCAGTCGAGGTCGCTGTGGCGGATGGTCGACTTCCTGCTGGAGTCTGTCGTCTTCGCGCTGATCGGGCTGCAACTGCGCTCGGTGGTCGAGGGGCTCAACGCCGGAGACCGGTCACCCTGGGAGGTGGCCTGGGCGGCCGTCCTGGTCACGGTCGTCGTCATCCTCGCCCGCTTCGCCTGGGTGTTCCCGGCCACCTACCTCCCGCGGCGGTTCAGCAGGCGGAGCGCCGAACGGGACCCCACGCCTCCGTGGCAAGGTTCCTTCGTCCTGTCGTGGGCGGGCATGCGCGGGGTGGTGTCGCTGGCCGCGGCGTTCGGTCTCCCCCTGACGCTGGACGACGGAAGCCCGCTGCCCGGTCGGGACATCATCTTGTTCATCACGTTCACGGTGGTGATCTCGACGCTGGTCCTGCAGGGCTTCAGCCTTCCGACGCTGATCCGCCGGCTCGGTGTGGTGGCGGCGGAGTCCGCGGCCGACAACCTGGCCGAAGCCGGTGCGCAACAGAAGGCTGCCGATGCGGCCGTTGCCCGGCTCGACGATCTGCTGTCGGCCGGTGCGGACGAGGTCCCGGAGGACATCGTGAACCGGCTGAGGGAACGTGCCGAGCTGCGGGCGCTGCAGGCCTGGGAGCGGCTGGGCGAGACTGGTCCCGAGCGGAGCGAGACGCCGCAGGATGCCTACCGGCGGTTGCGCCGGGAGATGCTGGCGACCGAGCGGTCGGTCTTCATCGAGTTGCGCGACGCCGGTCGGATCGACGACGAGGTCCTGCGCCGCGTGCAGGAGGAGCTGGACCTGGAGGAGGCCATCCTCGCCCGCGACTGATCCGAATCGCACCCAGCAGCCACCCGAGGTGCAGAGGGATCTGTGCTGTTGCTCAAAAACCGCTCGCTCAGCTCCACGTGGGCGGCGTCTATCCGTGCGGGCAGCTCAGAGTTGGCGCCGGACGGCTATCACCCGACCCAGGACGTCTCTGAGGTCCTTGTGAAGTCACTCGATCAGCTCCGACAGTGGCAATGCCGGGTTCCACAGAGGCGACAGGTCTGCGTCTCCGCTGGATGCCGGCTCGCCCGCCGCTGCGAAGTCGTGCGCCCGCAGCTCCTTGTTCAGCGCTCGAACGGTGTACATGGCCAGCCCGTCGCGGATCCAGTGGAGCAGCTCCCGTGTGCCCGCAGGACTGGCGACGGTCGGTGGTGGACCGAAAGGTGCCAGGCAGCAGGTCGGGCGAGCCGGGGTCAGTCGTGCGGGGTGGGTTCCTCCAGCGGCAGCCGGACCTGGAAGCACGTGTCGCCAGGCTCCGACCGGACCTGTAGGTCGCCCCCGTGCCGGTCCACAACGATCCGCCGGGACACATCCAGTCCCAGCCCGGTCCCTTCCCCGACGCCCTTGGTGGTGAAGAACGGCTCGAAGATCTGCCGGCGCAGTTCCTCCGGTACGCCGGGTCCGGTGTCGCAGATCTCCACGAGCACCCCGGCGCTGTCCGGCCTCGTGCGCAGGGTCAGGACGCCCTCGCCCGCCATCGCGTCGATGGCATTGTGGATGAGGTTCGTCCACACCTGGTTCAGTTCGCCGGCGAAGGCCGGGACCTTCGGCAGCGCGCGGTCGAAGTCCTTCACGACCTCGATACCAGGGCCCAGCTTGCTGAGCAGCATCACCATCGTGGAGACCAGCCCGTCGTGGACGTCGATGATCTGGTGCGGCGCCCGGTCCATCTGCGAGTACTGCCGGGCCGCACCGACAAGAGTGGATATCCGAGACATCGCGTCGGTGATCTCGCTTAGCAGCGCCACGGTCTCCATGGTGTAGGCCAGCCACTGCAGAGCCATCGGCAGGAAGCTCGCATCCACTGCCGCGGCGACGTCTTCGAGTTCCGGTACCGCCACCCCACCTGCGACGAAGACCGGTGCCGCCTCCCAGGCGGTGTCGATGCCGTGCTCCTCTAGCCACTGCCCGACCTCGTCCTCGCGGTCGGAACTGGCCATCGCCGACAGCGGTGGCGTGGGGGCGCCGCGGCTGAGGAAGTCCTCCTGCAGCACCGTGAGCCGCTTGAGGGCCGCCCGGTCCAGGTCCTCACCGGCCAGCATCGCCAGCGCGTGGCGTACGCCGACCAGCCGCTCGTCGAGTGCGGCCGTGGCCCGGGCGGCAGCGGCCGCTGGGTTGTTGAGCTCGTGCATCAGACCCGCGGACAGCTGCCCGAGCGCGAGCAGCCGTTCCCGCTGCCCCACCACCTCGTTGGTGTTGCGCATGCCCAGGAACATCCCCTGCAGCAGGTGCACGGCCATCGGGTACCACTCGCGGAAGATGACCGCGAACTCCACCGCCGGAAGCACGAGGAACGTGCAGTCGGTCACCGCGACAAGCGTGGTCGCGTAGTTCTGCCTTACCTGGTCGCCGATGTAGAACTGGGTGGCGCCGGCATACGCACCCTTGTGGTCGCTGCGGGTGATCTCCAGGTTCGACCCGCGGACAAGCCGCGACAGCGTCAGGGTGCCCGACAGCAGGACATACAGGGAGACGGCGGGATCGCCCTCCTGTGCAACGACCGTCCCGGCCCCGAACGAGGCGACTGCGCCGCGGGCGGCGACCCAGTCCAGCTGCTCGTCGGTGAGCTTCTCGAAGAGGAACAGCTCTCGCAGCGCCGCGGGGTTCAACGCAGTGGTCATCGCTGGCCCGCCTCGTGCCATGCGCGCACCGCTCGCTCCGCTCCTCGCTCGCTAGCGCTCGCTCGCTCTCGGCTCATCGCTCCTCCAGGTATCGGTGGACCAGCGTGACGGCCATCGCGCCCTCCCCGACCGCTGAGGCGACCCGCTTGACCGACTCCGCCCGGACGTCGCCGGCCACGAACACACCGGGCACGCTGGACTCCAGGTAGTAGGGGTCGCGCGGCCTGGCCCACTGGACCGGCCGACGGCCGTCGACGAGCAGGTCGGGGCCGGTCTTGACGAACCCGCGTCCGTCGCGCTCCACGACGTCGGTCAGCCAGTCCGTGCCCGGCGCGGCCCCGATGAAGACGAACAGGTACGCCGTGTCCACCGTCTGCTCTTCGCCGGTGTTCACATCGCGCAGCGTGATCCGCTCCAGGTGCTCCTCGCCGAACGCCTCCGCGACCACCGTGCAAGGACGGACCGCGATGTTCTCGACCACATCAAGCTGCTGGATCAGGTAGTGAGACATCGACGCGTGCAGCGAGGGCCCGCGCAGCAGCAGGGTGACGGACCTGGCGTGGCGGGAGAAGAACATCGCCGCCTGCCCGGCGGAGTTGGCGCCGCCGACGACGTACACGTCCTGCCCGGCGCACGCGGGCGCCTCGGTGTTCGCGGACCCGTAGTAGATGCCGCGGCCGGTCAGGTCGGCCACCCCCGGCGCGTCGAGTGTGCGGTAGGCGACACCGGTGGCCAGGATTACCGCGTGGGCGGCGATGCTGCTGCCGTCCCCGAAGTGCACGATCCGCGCCGATCCGCGCGGTTCCAGCCCGACGACGTCGCGGGCGGAGAGCATCTCGGCGCCGAACTTGGTTGCCTGCCGCCGGGCGCGGTCGGTCAGCTGAGCCCCTGACACCCCGTCGGGAAAGCCGAGATAGTTCTCGATCCGGGAGCTCTGCCCGGCCTGGCCACCGGTCGCCTGCCGCTCCACCAGGACGGTGCGCAGCCCTTCCGAGGCGCCGTAGACCGCCGAGCCGAGCCCGGCCGGCCCGCCGCCGACGACGATCAGGTCGTAGAAGTCCGTCGCGGGGTTGACCGACAGGCCCACCGCGGCGGCAATCTCGGCGTCGGACGGCGACCGCAGCGCCTGCCCGTCCGCGGTGACGATGATCGGCACGTCGGCCGCGGTGGCCTCGGCGGCCTGCAGGATCCGCTGACCCTCGGGCTCGTCCACGCCGTGCCAGCGGTAAGGGACGGCATTGCGGGCCAGGAAGTCTCGCGCCCTGTAGGACTCCGCCGACCAGCGATGGCCGACGACCTGGACCTCCTCGACCGAGCGGTCGTCCGAGCCCCGCCACATCTCGATCAGCGCGTCGACCACCGGATAGAACTTCTCCTCCAGCGGTTCCCACGGCTTGAGCAGATAGTGGTCAACGTCGACGACATTGATCGCAGCGATCGCGGCGTCGGTGTCGGCGTACGCCGTCAGCAGCGCGCGGCGGGCTCGCGGGAAGAGGTCCATGGCGCGCTCGAGGAATTCGATGCCATCCATCTGCGGCATCCGGTAGTCGGCGAGCATGGCCGCCACGGGTTCTCCGCGCAGCTTGATCTCCCGTAGCGCCTCCAGCGCCTCGGCCGCGGAGCTGGCCCGCACGATCCGGAACTCATCGCCGTACCGGCGGCGCAGGTCCCTGGCGACCGCTCTGGAGACGCCCGGGTCGTCGTCCACGGTCAACAGCACGGGCTTTGCCATCGGAGGTCCAATCCTCGGTGCCGACTCTGGCAGCAGGTCTCTCGAGCCGCCAACGGCGCCCGGCCCAGGGGCATTCCGCTCAGGGCGGCGGGATGATGCCCCGGGCCATTGCCGTGGTGACGGCCGCAGTCCGGTCGTCCACACCCAGTTTCGCAAACACCCGGATCAGGTGGGTCTTCACGGTGGCCTCGCTGATGAACAGCCGGCGGCCGACGTCTGCGTTGGTCAGGCCAGCGCCGACCAGCCCGATGACCTCCAGCTCCCTCGCAGTCAGCAGGTCTGACGGGCCGCCGCGCATCCGGTCCATCAGCTTGGCCGCGACCGGAGGAGCCAGCACCGTCTCACCGCGCGCGGCGGCCCGGACGGCGTCGGCCATCTGCTGTCGGGGCGTGTCCTTGAGCAGGTAGCCGGTGGCCCCGGCCTCGACCGCCCGCAGGATGTCCGAATCGGTGTCGTACGTCGTCACGACGACCACCCGCGGCGCCGGGCTGGTGGCGGCGATCACCTTGGTGGCGGCAACGCCGTCCATCCCCGGCATCCGCAGGTCCATGAGGACGACGTCCGGCGTGAGCAGCGCGGCGAGCCGGATCGCCTCGGTACCCGAGCCGCCCTCGCCCACCACCTCGATGTCCGGCTCGGCGGCGAGCATCGCGATCAGGCCCGTGCGCACCACGGGGTGGTCGTCGACCACCAGCACCCGGATGGTTCTCATGCCGCCTCCGCGGCGGGGACTGCGTCGGCGGGTCTCACGCCGCCTCCGCGGCGGGGAGTGCGTCGGCGGGTCTCACGCCGGCACCCGCAGCTCGATCGTCGTGCCGGCTCCGACCGCGCTGGCCAGCCGCAGGCAGCCGCCGACCTGCTCGGCCCGGGCCCGCATGCCGGCCAGCCCGAACCCTTCGGAGTCCGCCGGCTCGAAGCCGCGGCCGTCGTCGCACACCCGCAGGGTCGTGGCGTCGGCGCCGTATTCCAGCTGGACGTCGACGTTGGCCGCGCCTGCGTGCCTGCGCACGTTGGCCAGGCTCTCCTGTGCCGCACGCAGCAGCACCACCTCCGTGGCCGAGGCCAACCGGCGCGGGTCGCCGCTGACCCGCAGCGCAACCGGCACCTGCAACTCCTCGGAGCAGCGCCCGACCAGCCGGCGTACGGCGTCGACGAGCGATCCGTCGGCCAGGCCGGCCGGACTCAGCGCGGCCACGAGGGACCGGGCCTCGGCGAGGTTTTCCCGTGCCGTCGATCGGGCCAGCGCGAGGTGCCGGCGCGCGGCCTCGTCGTCGGTCCCGATCTCGGCGTCGGCCACCTCGAGCAGCATGACGATGCTCGTGAACCCTTGCGCGAGGGTGTCGTGGATGTCACGGGAGAGTCGCTCGCGTTCTGCCAGCGCACCCCGCTCGCGGTTGACCTCGGCCAGCCGTTCCCGGGTCTCGCGCAGCTCGGTGATCCAGTCGGCCCGCTGCTCACTCTGGCGGATGATGCCGCCGATCCAGGCGCCGATCACCGCGGAGAAGAGCGCTGAGAAGCCCAACCCCACGAACACTTCGGCGCCCGCGCCGCGGAGGAACAGCGCAGCTCCGAACCCGGCGAACAGTACGACGACGACGACCGCCGCGTATCGCAGCCGTTCGATGGTCGCGTAGATCTGCGGGATCGCGGCAAAGAGCATGACGCTCGTCGACGGCAGGATCGACAGCGCGGCCAGGCACAGCGGCACCATCCCGGACAGGTAGAGGATGCCGAGGGACCCGCGATGCTCCACCCAGGAACCGCGCGCGGTCGCCAGATACCACGCCCCCCACCCGAGCAGGACGGCCGCGGCGGCACCGCGGGCGGTCCCAGACGCATTCCGGTCGGTGAGCGCGACACCGATCGAGATCACCAGCAGGGCGGCGAAGACGGCGTGCCAGCCACTGGCGGTGCGTTCCCAGAAGTGCTCAGTGCCCGCACCGTCCCGGCCGCCGCCCTCGGCGAGGCCGACCCCCGTGTCTCCCCCGATGTGGCCGGGCACCGGGCTCAGCCGTCTGAGCGGGTGCGCCAGCGGAATGTCAACAGGCACAGCGCCAATCCGACCACGCACCACACCGCCAGGACCAGCGCGATCCGGCCGAGTTCCCAACTCCCGGCGGCCTCCGCTGCCTGCGCGGCATCGGGGAGGAACACCGACCGCATGCCCTGGGTCATCCACTTGAGCGGGAAGACCGCCGCTATCGTCTGCATCCACGTCGGCAGCTCGCTGAAGACGAAGAACACCCCGGAAATGAACTGCAGCAGGATCGCGATCGGGGACACGATCGCCGGTGCGCTCTTGCCGTTCTTCGGCACGCTGGAGAACGCGATGCCGAGCAGCGTGCACGAGGTGACCCCGAGCAGGGCGATCCAGGCGAAGTTCAGCCACGGCTCGGCACCTGAGGGCAGAC
>JACDAB010000054.1 GCA_013695665.1 Geodermatophilaceae bacterium
GGCCAGGGCTGACCCACGGCGGGCCAGCTCACTCAGCTGACGCCGCCGCCCGCCTCGGACGGTGGCAGCACCCGGAGGACGCGGTCGTCGGTCGGCGCCGGCTGGTCGGACCCGTCCAGGTTGGACGTGGTGATCCATAGGGCACCGACCGGATCGACGACGACGGTCCGCAGCCGGCCGTAGGTATCGGCGAGGAACTCCTCCGGCTCGCCGACCGTCGCGCCGTTCCCGTCCAGGATGGCGGTCCAGATCCGCTCGCCGTCCACAGCACCGAGGAAGGCCACCCGGTTGAGGATCGCGCAGCCGCCGAGACCGGCGTCCGGGAACACCCGCTGCGGCACCGGCGCGGTGCCCGGTCGGTCGCGCCAGCCGTAGTCGGCACCCGGCTGCAGCAGGCCGAATTCGTCACTGAGGGATTCGGTGACGAACAGGCGGCCTGCCGCGTCGAAGCACAGGCCTGTCACGTTGCTGTGCCCTCGGCTCAGGATTGGTGAGGCGCTGAGCGGATTCTCCGGTGCGGGTCTGCCGAAGATGTCGAAGCGCAACACCTTGCCGGCCAGACTGACCGGGTTACCGGCCAGGGCGGGCGAACCGGTGTCACCGGTCCCGACGTACAGCCGCTGGTCCGGGCCGAATGCGATCCGCCCGCCGTTCCCGGTGCCACCTTTGGGAATGCCGGTGGCGATGGCCTGCGGCCTACCGCCGAGAGTGAAACGCAGCAGCCGATTGTCGGTCGCGGTCGTTGCATACGCGTAGACCAGGGCATCCTCGCGGTACGTCGGGGACAGTGCCAACCCGAGCAGGCCGCCGTCGCCGCTCGCGTCCAGACCCGTGACCGTCATGACTTCCACCGGCGCGGAACGGTCGGGGAAGACCTGCAGGATCCGGCCGGTACGGCGCTCGCCCACGATTGCCGAGCCGTCGGGCAGCAGCGCGAGCCCCCACGGCGTGTCCAGTCCGAAGGCCACCACATTCGGGTCCTCCGCGTCGGGCTCTGCCGGAGGCGCGGGCTCACCCGGATCGGGCGGCAGCGGCAGGTCGGGGTCCACGGGTGGCGCTACGACGGGCGGCGGGCCGTCCACCTGAGGACGCCAGGGCCCGGCGGCCACGTACTCGGCGGAGCTGCAGCCGGCCAGCAGACCGAGCGCGAGGCCGGCCACCGCCAGCCGCCCGAACCTGCGCATCGCCCACGTCCCCCGCCCGTCCGGTCTGCCCGGCGCTGTTCACCCTACGTCGGCCGGCGCGAGCACCGCGCCGACAGCTGCCTAGAGTCAGCCTCATGGATGCCGCCGCAGAGGTCGTCGTGCTCGTCCCGCAGGAGCGCGGCCGCGAGCTGCTCGGTGAACTCCCGCCGCACGTCCGGGTCGAGCTGTGGGACGGCACCGGGACGCTGCCCCCGCATGTCCGTCCGACGCAGTTCTGGGTACCTCCGTTCCTCAGCGGCGCGGACCTGGCGAAGGCGTACGCCGAACTACCCGACCTGCAGGTTGTCCAGTTGCTCTCCGCCGGCGCGGAGAACTTCGTCGAAGGCGTGCCCGAGGGCGTGACCCTGTGCAACGCCCGCGGCGCACACACCGGCCCGACCGCCGAATGGGTGGTCGCGGCAATGCTGTCGTCGTACCGGATGTTCCCGCGCTTCCACGCCGCCCAGCTGGAGGGGCGCTGGGACTATGCGGTGAACGAGGAGCTGGCCGGCCGCCGGGTCCTGATAGTCGGCGCGGGGGACATCCCCGACCGGGTACGCCGGATGCTGGCCGGCTTCGACGTCGACGTCCAACTCGTCGGCCGGACGGCGAGGGACGGCATCCACGGGGAGGACGAACTGCCGGCGCTGCTGCCCGACTTCGACGTGGTCGTCCTGCTCGTCCCGCTTACCGATGCGACCCGCGGGATGGTGGACGCCGCCTTCCTGGCACGGATGCGTGACGGTGCACTGCTGGTGAACGCCGCACGTGGTCCGGTCGCCGTCACCGACGACCTGGTCGCCGAACTGGCGTCGGGGCGGTTGCGAGCCGCTCTGGACGTGACCGACCCGGAGCCGCTGCCCGAGGACCATCCACTGTGGACGGTTCCTGGGCTGCTCCTCACGCCGCACATCGCCGGCAGCGTTCCAGGCGGGACACCGCGGGCGTACGCCGTGGCGCGGGAACAGCTGCTGCGCTTCCTCGCCGGGGAGGAACTGCACAACGTCGTCGGGGAGTACTGAGCACGAGCCATCCCTACGACGCCCTCCATGCAGCCGCGGGATGGCAGCGGTGCCATGGGAGTGACAAGGGTCCAGGTCGGTAAGGCCGGCCGCGGCTGAAATGGGGGAAGCGGCCAGCGTCGAAGATCAGACCGCGGTGATGACGATCCGGCCCGGCACGGCCGATGCGAGGGTGCCGAGATCGTCCGGGTCGCTGGTCACAATCTCGTCTCCTCGGGTGGCCGCGGAGAGCACGACGAGCGCGTCGACGACGTCGGACAAGCCTGTGCGGGCGAGCAGCTCACCGGCAGCTCGGGCCTGGCCGCCGTGCGTCGGCTCGGTACGGCAGCCGGCGAGCGCCCGCGCAAGTCGCGCCTGGCGCGCGCCGTCACGCCACGCCTGACCGATGACCGGGGCAGGCACCGTGACCACCTGCCGACGCCGGACCGCCTCAGCGAGCAGGACATGCATCCTGCGGTCGCCGCGGTCAATGGCGATCAACGCTCCCGCATCAAGGGTCAGCGCCATCGCTGGCTGCCGTCTGGCAGCTCCCCCCGGATTCGGGTGATCTCCTCGTCGGTGATCTCTCCGAACTCCGCTTCGTAGCCGGCGAGGTAGTCGCGCATCCGGCGCAGCAACATGCGGTCCTCCACCGAGTCGACGACCCAACGGGAGACCGACACCGCGTCCGCCGCGGCGGCCGCCCGGATGGACCGGGCCAGGTCCGCCGACAGCGACACGGTGAGGCGCTCGGTGCCGCTGTCCTCACGAGGTCCCCGGGCAGATCCCATACCGATATCTTACTCCGTTATGCGCAACCGGCGGCGGCCTTGCTTGCAGCGGCCGGCCACTCGTGGGCGGTCACGCATTCACTGCGTCTGTGTCCACGAGGACCTCGGGCGGGCTCGGACGGTCCGGGTACGACGGCCGGGCCGGCGTGCGCTCCGCGCATGGCCATCGGCCTGGGCCTGCTCGATCACTCCTGGCGACGACGGGACTCGGTCAGGAGCAGGAAGTGTGGGTCGGTGATGGCGAACCGCAAGCGTGACGGTGGCCGCGGCTCAGCTCTCGGCCGGCAGGCCGAGCCGGCCCTGGCTGGCCTGGTACAGCCGGTGGATGTCGCGTAGCCGCAGCGTGAGCAGCCGCAACGCCCCGCCGTCGCGCCGTACCAGCCAGAGCTCGCCTTTGCGCCGGACCTCGACGCCCGCGACGTCCGCCCACGGCACGGTCGTGCTCCCGAACGCCGCTCGCACGGTGACGCCGTCCCCGTCGATGTCCACGCCGCTGCGCCACACGTGGATCCCCGCGAGGACCGGCAACGTGATCAGGATGAGCAACCAGGGGCTGACCGAGACCAGCGGGATCGTGCAGATCACGAAGATCCCGACAGCGAACAAGGCCGATCGGGGCATGCGCAGCTGAGAGGTCGTCATCGGGGAACCCACGAGGACCATCGTCGCAGAGCTAGGCTCGCCACCGTGTCAGATGCCAGAGCGCGCAAGCCCCGCAGCTACGAGGTCACCGAGGGGTACGAGCGGGCGCCAGCCCGGGCGATGCTCCGCGCGGTGGGCATGGGAGACGAGGACTTCGCCAAGCCGCAGATCGGTGTCGCCTCGTCCTGGAACGAGATCACCCCGTGCAACTTGTCCCTTGACCGGCTGGCCAAGCGGGCCAAGGAAGGCGTGCGTGCGGCCGGCGGCTTCCCTTTGGAGTTCGGCACGATCTCGGTGTCGGACGGGATCTCGATGGGGCACGAGGGAATGCGCGCCTCGCTGGTCAGCCGTGAGGTGATCGCCGACTCGGTCGAGACCGTGATGTTCGCCGAGCGGCTGGACGGGTCGGTTCTGCTGGCCGGGTGCGACAAGTCGCTGCCCGGCATGCTGATGGCGGCCGCGCGGCTGGATCTCGCCGCCGTCTTCGTCTACGCCGGTACGACGCTGCCCGGTCACCTGGACGAGCAGGACAACCTGACGATCATCGACGTCTTCGAGGGCGTCGGCTCCTGCGCCCGGGGGTTGATCGACAGGGAGCGGTTGGACGCGATCGAGCGCGCCGCCTGCCCCGGCGAGGGCGCGTGCGGCGGCATGTACACCGCGAACACGATGGCCTCGGCGGCCGAGGCGATCGGCATGTCCCTGCCCGGCAGCGCCGCACCGCCATCCGTGGACCGGCGCCGCGACGACATCGCGCTTCGTTCGGGCGAGGCCGTGGTCCGGCTCATCGAGCAGGGCATCAC
>JACDAB010000071.1 GCA_013695665.1 Geodermatophilaceae bacterium
ACCAGGTAGACGGCGTCGGGGTACCGGGAAACCTCGCCCTCGGCGAAGGACTGGAAGGGCAACCCGGACACCAGGTACTCCATGCTGAGCACGCGCCGGCCCGAGGACGTGTCGAAGGGCACCGCGACGTGCACCACCCGCTGTCCGGTGGTGTTGGACAGCAGGACAGGGGACACCGCGGCCGTCCCGGCGAGAGCTGTGTTGAGGCCGGAAGGCCATGCAGCTCCTCTGTTCAGCTCCGCTGGGGGTCGCGGGTAGCTCGCGAGAGGCGTCCCCTCGGAGTCGACCACGAGCCCGGACACCACGCCGCTGCTGATGACCAGCTGCTGGAAGGTGTCCGCGTCGATCTCTTTCTCCAACCGGGTGGCCTGTTGCCGTTGGCGGCTGCTCAACGCCTCGACGTAGGACTCGACGAAGCGAGCCGCAGTCCCCGTTCGCGCCTGGAACCGCTCGTCGAAGATGGCGTGCTGCCCATGCTCGTTCTGGTGCACAAGCCACCCGCCGGCGAGGACGACGAGAGACAGAACCGCGAGAAGAGCCGTCCGCCGTACCAAAGCCTGCTTGGTGTTGCTCCGTATGCCGGTCATCGCCCCCCTGTCCGCTGCTGTGAGACTGCCTTTTACATCGGCGGGAGAGTGCCGACCGTGACCACGGGCAAGGTCAACCGTGCCCCCAGAGGTGCCGATGAGTCCTGCGGTGGCACCAACCCTGGAGAACACGTGAAGATCCTGCTGGCCGACGACGACCTGGTCTCCCGGTTCGTCCTGCAACGTGCGGTGGAGCAGCTGGGACACGAATGCCTGCTCGCCGCCGACGGCGAGCAGGCGTGGCAACTCGTCCGCGATTGCGAGCCGGACGTCCTGGTCAGCGACTGGATGATGCCCGGAACGGACGGACCGGAGCTGTGCCGGCGGATTCGGGCCCTGCGTACGCCGCATTACACCTACATCGTCCTGCTCACGTCGCTGTCCGAGCGCGCTGACCAGCTCGCCGGGATGAAGGCGGGGGCCGATGACTACCTCACCAAGCCGCTGGACCCCTTCGCACTGGCGGCGGCACTGGTCGCCGCCAGCCGGGTGACCTCACTGCACGTCGAGCTCGAGCGATTCCGAAGCGAGCAGTTGGATGCCAGGGAGCAGGTGCTGTCACATGTCTCGCACGAGCTGCGCACTCCGTTGGCCGTCATCCACGGGTTCGTCTCCCTGCTGCGAGACGGGATCGGTGGCCCGCTGACGGCTCCCCAGTCCGAGTTCGTCGACACCGTGTTCCGCAACACGAACCTGCTCCGCCGGATGGTGGACGACCTGATCGCCACCGGCCAGGCGCAGGTCGGCAAGCTGTGGGTTGATCCGGCTCCCGGTGCGGTGGGACCGTTGATCACCGGCGTCGTCAGCGGCCTGGCAGCCGCTGCTGCCGCGAAGTCGGTTACGGTGGAGGTGGAGCTGTGCCGGAATCTGCCACCCGTCCTCGTTGACGACCAGCGGATAGAGCAGGTCCTCACGAACCTGCTGGGGAACGCGCTGAAGTTCACCCCCGCCGGGGGCCGCGTCGTCATCGGTGCCCGCCCGGACGACAGGCACCCCGATGCTGTCATGGTGAGCGTGGCCGACACCGGGGTCGGCATGGCCGAGGCCGAGTCGATGCAGGTCTTCAACCGGCTCTATCAGGGCGACCACTCTGCCGAGGGCAGCCGCAAGGGGCTCGGGCTCGGGTTGTACCTCTGCCAGCAGCTGGTGAGCGCGCATGGCGGCGAGATCTGGGTTGACAGCGAGGTGGGGAAAGGGAGCAGCTTCAGCTTCACCCTGCCCGTCGCATGCAGTGTGGAAACCGCCGAACAGGAAAGGACAGCATGGAGAGCAAGCTGATTCAGATCGTCGAGGACGACGCCGATCTCGCCCTTGCCCTGGGGATCCGGCTGCGGGCGAACGGCTACTCGGTCGTCACTTCGCAGGACTCGATCACCGCGGTGACCACCGCGAAGAACTCCACGCCCGACCTCATCATCTTGGATCTCGGACTACCGGGAGGGGACGGCTTCGTCTTCCTGTCCCGGCTCCGCTCCCTGATGCATCTGGCCCTGATCCCGGTGATCGTCCTGACCGCGCGGGGAGCCGACTCCGAGGTGAAGGCACTCCAGGCCGGTGCCCGGGCCTTCTTCCAGAAGCCGGCGGACCACGATGCGCTGCTCGCAGCCGTGGCGGACCTGCTCGCACCGGCGACCCCCGCCATCGGCTAGCTCGAAGCGCGAGACCTCGCGACTGCGTGGGTTGGCCGCTCCGTCAGCCGCAGTTGGCGACGGTCACCCCGACCGTGGTCGAGCAGTACTTGCCCAGGAAGTAGTGCTCCTTGACCTCGGTCTCGGTCAGGGCGCGGGGGTAGTAGGCGGCCTCGTCGATCTTCCCGGAGAAGTACCGGCTGATGACGTTGCCCGCCGTGTCGTAGGTGTACTGGTATCCGCCGAGGTGAAAGAAGCCGACGGCGGTCTGCAGGCAGGTCTGGGTCGGTTTGGCGAAGGACTTCACCAGCACGCCGTCCTGGTAGAGCTTGCCGTTGTAGCTTCCGTCGACGGTCAGGACGATGTGGTGCCAGCCGGGGATGGGTGCCGGCACGTTGGTGGGGCCGGACTGCCAGCCGCACCGCTCGGTCAGCGCCATCACCCGGTTGCCCTCGTTGAGGAAAGGCGCGCCATTGGCGCTCCAGCCGCCTTGACTCGGCGGTACGTCGTAGCGCTCGCCGCCCACGCCGATCCCGTAGCCGCTGCACGGATTGCCGGTCGTCGCCGTGCTCTGGGTCGTGCAGTCCCCGGCCCGCATGAACATCCCGTGCTCGGTGCCGTCGAGGAAGGCCCAGATCTCCATGGTGATGTTGGACAAGGTGGTGAAGTTCGACGTCGCGGTACTGCCGGTGGTGACACTGCGCCTGAAGTCCCCTCGTACGACGTCGTTGTTGTTGGGCAGGTCCGCCGCGCGGTTGTCGTCGAGGGCCAGTGCGCCGAATGGTTCGTCGAGTCCCGGCGGGAACGCAGTCTGGGTGCCGGGCGAGCCACCGGTCAGGTAGGTGAGCAGGTTGCCGTTGCCGGTCTCGTCGGGCGTGACGGCGGTCGTGGCGGTGGACAGATTGCCGAGGCGCCAGTACCCGAGCGGTCCGCCGGCGAGCACCGCCGTCCGGTACGACGAGGTCGGCGTGGCTCGGCCCACCGCGGACGGTGCGCTGCAGCCGGCGCTGTTGCAGGCCACCGCATAGCCGTCGTACGACTTCTGCGCCACCTCTGTGTTGGAGCGATACGTGGCACCGGTCGACGGCATCGTGGCCCGCCGTGCGTATCCCGTCGCGCCGACCGGGCGGGAGTAGACGTCGTAGCTGGTCGCGCCGGTCACGGCCGACCACGTCCAGGTGAGTGAGTTGTCTCCCGCCGTGAACGTGTTGACGGGGGAGGACGGGGCCACCAGCACCTCCACGGTGTTCGAATCCTCCCTGCCGACGCTGTTGACGGCCTTGATGTAGTACGACGTCGAACTACCCGCGGGCCGGTTCAGATCGACGAAGGTGGTCGACGTGGTGGTGTCGAGCAGGGTGCTGCCCCGGTACACCTCATAGGTCAGCGGAATCGCGGCGGAGTTCCAGGTCAGCCGGACGTCGTTGGCGTTGCCGTCGCTGCCGGCGGCGAAGGCTGTTCCGGTCAACACTGGATCGCACGGAAAGGAGTCAACGGTCACGAGCGGGGCCGGGTCGCTGGTGCCGTTGTACGGAACCGTCACCGTGACGGTGTATGTGGTGCGGGTTCCGCACTCCCCCTGGTACATCTTGAAGCTCAGATCGCTCGTCGAGTCCAGCCGGACACCGTTGCGATAGACCTGGTATGTCGACCCGGTCGGCGGGACCCAGCCGGCGGCCGGTTGCCACTGCAACTCGTCGAATGTGCAGTTGTTGTTGGTGAAGTTGTCGGTGCAGAACAACTGCCCGTTGTTGACGTTGTTGACGTTGTTGTCGTTGTTGACGAAGAACAGCCCGTTGATCTGCGGTGCCGGCGGACGGATCCGCAGCGTCACCAGGTTCGAGCCCGGGCCCTCCTCGCCGGTGTCGGTCAGCCCGGTGAGCGAGTAGACGTTCGTGGCTCCCCATGGCCGGTTGGCATCGACGTAGCGGACGATGTCACCGGAGCCGAGAGTCACCAGCGGTACGCCGTCGCGGTAGAGGATGTAGCCCGCTGCTGTCTCGTGCCGGTCCCAGGTCAGCTCGTTGTCGTTGTCGACGCCGTCCGTGCCGTTGACGAACGTCCGGCCCCGCAATTGGATGGCGGCGGCGAACGAGCACTGGGCGGCGGTCAGGGCGAAACCCCGTGCGTTGTAGGGGAAGACCTCGAAGCTGTAGCCCTTGTACGGGACCAACCCCGTCTGAGCCCAGACCAAGGCGCTTCCTTCGGGGACGTTCGTCGACATCCCGTCCGAGCGCAGCACTGAGTACCCACGGGCACCCACCACCCCGGTCCAGCTGACCTGTCCCGTCGTACTGATCTGCGGTACCGGTACCGGGTTCAACGTGGCCTTGCACGTCGTCAAGCCGGGCAGCTCGAAGTCCCGCGGTTCGGCGTTGGGGTCGGCCGAGCGGGGAACCGCGGATGTCTGCAGGCGGACGCCGTTGGGCCGGCCCGCGACGCTGGAACCGACGTTTACGCCGACCCGCGCCACCTCGTCACCGTCGACGGTCCCGGCCGGGAGTGCGCCGCCGCCAGCGGCCGGGGTCAGCGCGGCGTTGGCATCGTTGAAGTAGCTGAACACCGGCGGGGTGAGGCTCAGTGCCGTGACAACGGTCGCCGTGGCGACCGCGGTCCGGGCACCGGTCCCGACCGGGCAGGCCTGGGCGAGGAACTCCTCGGTTTCGGACTTCAGCGTGCCCTCGATTGCCCCAACGTCGCTTTCGACCCAGTAGCGGGTCCGGAGGCAGCTGTCCTCGCGCAACGACTGAACCGTCAGATCGACCGGTGACGGCGAGTCCGACGGCCACCCCTCGTCGGTCCTGGTGTTGACGATGGTGGTCGCGATGGACACGTCACGGGTCACACGCGACACGGCGTCAAGCAGCTGGGACTGGCTCATGAGCCCGGCCGAAGCCACCCGGGTGACCTTGCTGCTGTCGATCACGGCGCTGGTGACCAGCGTGCTGACCAGACCGATCAGGGCGACCACAACCAGGATCTCAGCCAGGCTGAAGCCGTCCTGCGATGCTCCGCCGGCATGCGATGTGCGTTGCATTGAGAAGTCCGTTCCCGCTCGCCCGGTCTGCATCCGCAGCGCGGCCCTGATGTCTTGTCGGCAGGATTGCTTCGTTCCTTGAGACCTCAGCTGTCGATAGCTACGTAGTCGAGCACCGCCCAGAGCGGCAACTTGTAGAGGGGCGTGTCGTAGCGGTCGTAGTAGAGCTTCCAGCCACCCGGCGAGCTGATCGTGTCGCACGACATCGAGCCGTAGACGAACACCGAGTCCGCGGGGACGCTCCCGGGTGCCAGCCCGCCGGGCGGAATACCCACGCAGTCCGCGCCTGGGGCGCTGAGGGTCCAGCCCATCTTCGCCGCGGTCGAGTTGCTGGTTCCGCCCATCAGCGTGATCGTCTGGCCCTGCGAGTACACCTGCAGTGTCCGGGAGTTCGGCAGCGGCGTACCCGAGGCGGGAAAGTTCACCCGGACGCCGGCCCGGACCGTGATGTCACCGGTCACGTAGAGCCGGATGGGGTTCGCCGTCGTCCCTGCGGCAGCCGTCGTCTCGGTGTCGAAGAGCATCGAGGAGTAGCAGGTCCCGCCCGCGACATAGGGCAGTACGGCGGTCGCCGTACCGGCTGCTGCCTTGACCCGCGAGGCGATCCAGGCGCGCGGGGTGCCTGTGCACGCCGCGTCGAAGCCTGTTGGCCGGGCGAGTTCGCCGATCGGAGCGACCTGATAAACCCGGACGGGCGCCCCGCAAGCGGTCGCCGGACCCGAGGTGACCACGCATCGGTCCGGATGGGGATAGTCGAGGTTGTTCCACAACGTCACGGTGCCGCCGACGGCTGTACCAGCGCTGAAGCTGAGCTTCCCGTTCGTCCCGACTTCTGTTCGGTTGCCGTTGGTGTAGTCGTTGATGATGTTCGTGCCGCGGAAGATGCCGTGGCTGTAGGCGGTGAAGCCGACCGGAGCACCGAACTGCGGTGCGAGGGTGACCATGAAGCGCCGGTCGACGTTCCTCCCGGATGCCTCGACCGCGATCGTGTAGGCGCCCTGGACCGGTATGTGGGACATGGGGTACCACGACCAGGCGATCTCTCCCACCGTGCCTCTGCGGGGCGTGGCGAGCTTGACCTTGCTGAACGTCAAGTCGTAGAGCCGGTCGGCGACCGGTGGCGTCGGGCTGTACTGGTGGAACCAGTACAGCGCGTCGTTCACCGCGGCGTCCGCGGCCTGCTGACCGGTGGCGAAGTCCCGGGCGGTCCGTGTCTTGTCCTGGCCGGCCAGGATCCCGACCGCCATCGTCAGCACAAGCGAGATGACCATCAGGGCCAGCAGGACCGCCAGGATCAGCGATCCCTCGTCGGACC
>JACDAB010000107.1 GCA_013695665.1 Geodermatophilaceae bacterium
GGCGACAATCCGGCGTCGACATGCCCGTCGCCGTCAACATATCCGCCCGAATGCTGCACAACCCCGACCTCGTCCGACACATCATCGCTGCGCTGCACCGACACGAACTGCCGCCGGCCAGCCTCGCCCTGGAACTCACCGAAAGCGCGTTGATGATCAATCCGAGCAGCGGCCTCGACGTGCTCACCCGGCTGCGCACCGAGGGAGTTCATATTTCCGTGGACAACTTCGGCAGCGGGCACTCCTCGCTGGCCTACCTGCGAGACCTGCCGGCAAACGAACTCAAAATCGACCGGTCATTCGTCCACGACGTCACCAAAGACGGAAAGCATGCCTCCATCGTGCGAGCCATCATCGACCTCGCCCACACACTTTCGTTCCGCGTCGTCGCCGAAGGAATCGAGGACATAGATACCTGCCAGCTGCTCACATCATGGCAATGCGACGAGGGACAAGGCTATTACCTTGGCCGACCCGGCGCAGCTGCAGACCTGGTGGGCCGTGCCACGCACTGACCCCGCGGCCGACCCAAATACCCCATCAGGTCGAGGTCTCCGCGATTCGGCACCGAGCCGACGCCTACCGGAGCTGCCCAAGCCCCGGCGATCTCGCAGGCCTCGTCGAGGCGATGAACCGCTCGTGGTCGGCCTGCAGCTCGCGTGACCAGTACCTCGCTGGCCGGAGCTATCCACACAGCGCGTACAGGCTTGATCTCTTTCAGCCTGTCCCAGCCGCCGCGTCCTCGGACTGGTCCAACACGTAGATCGTATTCCCGGACTGGTCCTGGAACGTGGCCATGAATCCGCCTGGGATGGCCACGGGCTCCATGCTGACCTGAAGCTCACTCGGACGGCCCGTGAGGAAATCGCGCACGCTGCCGACGACGAAGATCGGTCCGAACGCCGCGTCGGGGTCGGTTGCGTCGAGCATGAGCTGCACCTGCGTGCCGGGCAGGGCGAGGACCACCGTGGACTCGCCCTCGCGCCACGCTTCCTGCCAGCCAAGCCCGTCGCGGTACAGGGCCAGTGCCCCGCTCAGGTCACGTGTCGGCATGTAGAGAAACTCGAGCTTCATTCCGCGTCCCCTTCGTAGATTGGTTACGCTCCAGCGTAACGGTATTATGGAGCCGTGCGCGAGTGGATCCCGGTCTCGACATCGCCGAAGGGGCGACTCGCCCTGCGCGCACTCGAGGACTTTGGTCGCCGCCCGTTCCAGGACGTGACGGTTGGCGAGCTGGCCGCCGGGGCCGGCGTGACAACCGGCTCGCTATATCACCACTTCGACAGCAAGCTGGGCCTCTACGACTTCGTCCGCGCCGAGGCGGAGCGCCGCCTGCTCGACCGCATGGAGGGTGCGGCTGCCGCCCGCGCGGGCGATGGGGTTTCCGCTGCCTTGGTCAGCGCCCTGATCGTCGGCTTCGATTTCGCGGCCGGACAGGGGTTCCTACGATTGCTGGGCGAGGCTCATCCGGCCCGCGATCTCGACCCGGTCGCTGACCTGCTTGGGGAGATAGGCCGCGGCGGACGACTACCGATAGGGAGGGTGCTCGCGGCGGCGTGGCGGGCGGCCCTTGTGGCCGTCGCCGACGGCGAGTCGCCACCGCGCGCCCGCGCGGTGCTCGAGCTGCTTTCCCTGGACGAGGAAGCCCTGTCCCGCGGGATACGGCGTTCGGGCGGTTGATCACGGTGTCATCCGGGTGTCGGCGTTCATGCTGCGAATGCGTGGTGATGTAGGTCGCGGCCGGGTTCCGCGCGGCTGTACACGCGCAACGCAGGCGACCTTGTCGGAATCGAGCACCTCATCGAGATCGTCTCCGTCGAATGCGGGGGCACCTACGGCCCGCCATGATGAGCAAGCCCCCTGCGCCACGAGCCCATTAGCTGTGCGCATGCCGGTCAGCTACTGGAGGAGCCACGATGGCTGACGCCGACGACGTACGGCGCCTCGCACTGGCCCTGCCGTACGTGGAAGAGATCGACAGCGACGGGTTCGATTTCCGGATCGCCGACAAGGGATTCGCCTGGTCCTATCCCGAGCGCAGGCAGGGCAAGACGCGGTTGCTCCGGACCGATGTCGCGGTGCTGTTCGTCGGTGACGAGGCCGAGAAGCAGGCACTTCTCCTGGGCGAGCCCTCGGCCTTCTTTACCGCGCCGGCGTACGACGGTCTGCCGTTGGTGCTGTTGCGCCTGGCGGAGGTGGACGTCGAGCGCTTGGAGGAACTGGTGACCGACGCCTGGCGGATGCGTGCGCCGCAAGCCCTCCTCAGTGATCTCGACGACGCCCGCGTCCGGGACTATCGCGCGTCGAGGAAGGCGAGCACTCGCTGATTCAGCAGGGCCGCCTCACACGTCATTGCCGGACCCGCAGGTCGAGAGTCGTCACACGCTCGCTCACACGCTGGTGCGAGACTGTCGCGTTGTCGATATCTGAATGCGGCCAGCACTCGCCGGCCACACGTGAGGAGGATCAGCTATGACCAGCCCAGACGCGCAGCTCAAGGCACGGCACCGTGCCATGTGGGCAGCAGGCGATTACCCATCCATGGTGGAGACCTTCCTGCTTCCTCTCGGGCCGGCACTGGTGGAGGCGTGCCGGATCGCTGCCGGTACGCGCGTCCTTGACGTCGCCGCCGGCACGGGCAACGCCGCCATCCCTGCGGCCGAGCGCAGCGCATCGGTCGTGGCCAGCGACTTGACCCCTGAGCTGCTCGACGTGGGCCGCAAGAGAGCAGAGTCCGCCGGCCTGGAGCTGGAGTGGGTGGAGGCAGACGCGGAGCATTTGCCGTTCCCCGACGGCGACTTCGATGTCGTGATGTCCTGCATCGGTGTGATGTTCGCCCCGCACCACCAAGCGGCGGCGGACGAGCTGGTGCGGGTGTGTCGTCCGGGCGGAACGATCGGGCTCGCGAGCTGGACCCCGGAGGGGATGATCGGCGCACTGTTCCGCACGATGGGGCCGTTTGCGCCGCCGCCACCACCCGGCGCCCAGCCGCCGCCGTTGTGGGGGTCAGAGGATCACCTGCGCACCCTGTTCGCCGACCGAGTCACCGTGACCACGGTCGAGCGCCGGGTGCTCGAGGTCACCGCGTTCCGGCGGCCGCTCGACTACGGGGAGCACTTCAAGCAACGCTACGGACCGACCATCAGGACCCGCGAGAATGCCGTGAACAACCAGCGCGAAACGGAGTTCGACGCCGCGCTGGACACCTTCTGCCGCGAGTGGAACAGAGGAACCGACGACGATGCGCGCTTCGAGATGGAGTACCTACTGACCACGGGAACGCGCAACGATCACGTCTGAGGGTGCATCATGATGGGCTGCAGGGGGTAGGCACGTGGACTTGCAGCCCATCGGCGTACATCATCCGCGGGTCAAGCAGGTGCTGGACCTGCAACGGAACGCGGTGCCCAACGGGCAACAGCTCTTCGTCGCCGAGGGGCTCTGGGCGCACAACGCGGTACTTGCCGCGCAGGCGCCGATCCACTGCTTCCTCTACTGCCCCGAGGCCGGCTACTCCGACGAGGTCCGTACCCGCGCCACGCAGCTCGTAGCCCGCGCCACCCACGCGTTCCAGGTGTCGGAGAAGACATTTGCCCGGATGTCGGAGCGGGACCGGCCGGACGGGTTGATCTCGGTGACCCAGCTGCCCTACTACACGCCGGACACCGTGCGGGTCGCTGACGACGGGCTGCTTCTGGTCGCCGACGGCTTGGAGATCCCGGGCAACCTGGGGACGCTGATCCGCACGCTGGACGCCTGCGGGGCCGACTGCCTTTTACTTACCAACCGCCGGACCAGGCTGACACATCCGAAGGTGTTCCGGGGAAGCCATGGCGCGACCCTCACCGTGCCTGCGGTCGAATTCGACGAGCCGACGGCGGCAATCGCATGGCTTCGATCGTTGGGTTGTGTCATCTACCTGGCCGACACCGACGACGCAGCGTCGTACCGGTCCGTCGACTACGCGGGGCGGACCGCAATCGTCGTGGGCAGCGAGCGGTTCGGCATCGCGCCGCAGTGGTACGAGCACGGCTTCGGGCGGGTCTGTGTGCCTATGCTCGGCCAGGGCGACTCGCTCAACGTGGCGGTGTCGGCCTCCGTACTACTCTACGAGGCCCGCGCGCGCAAGGACGGGTGGTCCTGAGACGGCACAGGCCCACCGCCCAGAAGGGCGGCGGGCCTGCGGACCGGGCGCGACTAGGTGTTACCTGTTCACGCCTCTGTTGCGACCGCTGTACAGCCGGTCGGCGAGAGCCACACCGATCATGGCAAGGACGATCTGGAGCACGATCTCGATCCAGTCGATCCCGTCGGTGGTTTCCACACCGACGTACTGCGCCAGCAGGGTGCCGAGCAGCGCGGCTACGATGCCCACCACGATGGTGAGCCAGATCGGGATGTTCTGTTTGCCCGGCAAGATCAGCCGGGCGACGACACCGATGATGGCGCCGATGATGATTGCGGTGATGATGCCTGTCACGGTCATGTGTACCTCCTGAGCACGCACCCCGGCCCGCCGTATAGCGACCCGGCATGTCGAGGGCGGGTCCCCCGACATGATCAAGCATCGCATGCAGACCCGGACGTAGCGACTCAAGGCGGGGCAACTCGCCGGGGGAGCATCTCGGCGCACACCCCCACTGCCTTCCGCATGCCCAGCCACTATCCTGAACGGGTCGTCTGATCCGCTGCGCGTACGGAGGCAAAACTTGTGACCATCGCGCCTGCCCCGATCCTCTCCCGGCCGCAGCCTGCCACCGCCCCGGTCAAGGGTTCAGCCTTCCTCCGGGTGCTGCGGACGACGGACCACAAGACCATCGGCGTGATGTACATGGTCGCGTCTTTCGGCTTCTTCATCATCGGCGGCCTGATGGCCATGCTCATGCGCGCGGAACTGGCTCGGCCGGGCCTGCAGTTCCTGTCCTACGAGCAGTACAACCAGCTCTTCACGATGCACGGCACGATCATGCTGCTGCTCTTCGCCACCCCGCTGGTCTTCGCCTTCGCCAACTTGGTGCTGCCGCTGCAGATCGGTTCCCCGGACGTCGCGTTCCCGCGGCTGAACGCGTTCTCGTTCTGGCTCTTCCTGTTCGGGGGGCTCGTCGTCGTCTCCGGTTTCTTCACACCGGGTGGGGCGGCGGCATTCGGCTGGTTCGCCTACACGCCGCTGTCCAACGAGATCTACAGCCCGGGTGCCGGAGCCGACCTGTGGATCACCGGTCTCGCCGTCGCCGGTCTCGGCACGATCCTCGGTGCCGTCAACATGATCGCCACGGTCGTCTGCCTACGGGCGCCGGGTATGACGATGTTCCGGATGCCCATCTTTACCTGGAACATCTTCGTCACGAGCCTGCTCGTCCTGGTCGCCTTCCCCATTCTGACCGCGGCGCTGCTGGTGCTGCTGGCTGACCGGCACCTCGGCACGCTGGTGTTCGTGCAGGAGAACGGCGGCCCGATCCTCTGGCAACACCTGTTCTGGTTCTTCGGTCATCCCGAGGTCTACATCGTGGCGCTGCCGTTCTTCGGCATCGTCACCGAGATCATCCCGGTGTTCAGCCGAAAGCCTCTGTTCGGCTACAAGGGCATGGTCTTCGCCACCCTGTCGATCGCTGCGCTGTCGTTCACCGTGTGGGCGCACCACATGTTCGCCACCGGCGCGGTGCTACTGCCGTTCTTCTCCTTCCTGTCCTTCCTCATCGCCGTGCCGACGGGGATCAAGTTCTTCAACTGGATCGGCACGATGTGGCGGGGATCGATCACCTTCGAGAGCCCCATGCTCTTCGCGGTCGGCTTCCTGGTGACCTTCCTGTTCGGAGGCCTCACCGGCGTCCTGCTGGCCAGTCCGCCGATCGACTGGCACGTGGCGGACAGCTATTTCGTCGTCGCGCACTTCCACTACGTGCTGTTCGGCACGATCGTGTTCGCGGCGTACGCCGGGATCTACTTCTGGTTCCCGAAGATGATCGGTCGGTTCCTCGACGAGAAACTCGGGAAACTGCACTTCTGGATGACCTTCGTTGGGTTCCACACGACGTTCCTTGTCCAGCACTGGCTCGGCAACGAGGGGATGCCGCGGCGTTTCGCCGACTACCTTCCGACGGATGGCTTCACCGTCCTCAACACGGTGTCCTCGATCGGCGCTTTCCTGCTCGGGGCCTCAATGCTGCCCTTCCTCTGGAACATCTACACCTCCTACCGGTACGGCGAGGTCGCCACCCACGACGACCCGTGGGGCTATGCGAACTCCCTGGAGTGGGCGACGTCCTGCCCACCGCCGCGGCACAATTTCCTCGAGTTGCCGCGGATCCGCTCCGAACGGCCGGCGTTCGACCTGCACTACCCGCAGTACAAGGAGCGGCTGCAACTCGAGGCGCACGCCGGCAAGCGGCGGCAGAACTACGCCAGCGAGACGCTCGACGGCACCGGGCAACGACAGGGCCCGAACGATCCTGACTTCACCTGATCGTCCCGCGCCCGATTCCACTGCCCTGGTCACGCTCACCGGACGTGACCGCCCGGGGCTGACCGCCGCGCTGTTCACGGCGCTGGCCGAGCTCGATGACCGCTCGAGGATCGAGATCCTCGACGTCGAGCAGGTGGTGATCCGCGACCGGCTGGTGCTCGGCGTACTCCTGCGGTCCGCCCTGCAGGAGGAGGCTCTTGTGGGCCTCGCGGCGAAGGTCGAAGCGGCGACCGGCATGCAGGTCGACGTGTCCTTCGGGGACGCCGCACGTGACCTGACCGAGCAGCGCAAGGGCCGACACCACGTCATCGTGCTGGGGCGGCCCCTGGGCGCTGGGGCGGTCGGCCGGGTAGCCAGCGCCGTGGCCGAGATCGGCGGCAACATCGACTCGATCTCGAGGCTGTCGGACCATCCGGTCACGAGCCTGGAGTTGATGGTCTCCGGCGCGAAGTCTGGCCGGCTGCGGACGGTGCTGACCGCAGCAGCAGCCGACACGGGCGTCGACATCGCGGTGGAGAAGGCGGGCCTGCATCGCCGCGGCAAACGACTCATCGTGATGGATGTCGATTCCACGCTCGTCGCAGGTGAATTCGTCGACGTGCTCGCCGCGCGCGCCGGGTGCGGTGAGCAGGTCAGCGCCATTACGGCCGCCGCGATGCGGGGGGAGCTGGACTTTGCCGAGTCCTTGCGGGAGCGGGTGTGGCTGTTGCGCGGGCTGCCGGTCGGGGAGATCGACCGCGCGCGGACGACGGTTCCGCTGACCTCCGGTGCCCGCACCCTCGTCCGCACTCTCAAGCGGATGGGCTACCAGTGCGGGATCGTCAGCGGGGGGTTCACCCAGGTGACCGATCACCTGGCCGCGGAGCTGGGCATGGACTTTGCGGCCGCGAACACCCTGGAGATCGAGGACGGCAGGCTGACCGGCCGGCTGGTCGGTGAGATCCTCGATCGGGCCGGGAAGGCCCACGCCCTGACCCGCTTTGCCGCAGCCGCGGGCGTCCCCATGAGCCAGACCGTGGCAGTGGGCGACGGGGCCAACGACCTCGACATGCTCAAGAAGGCAGGATTGGGCATCGCCTTCAACGCCAAGCCGACGGTCCGCGCGCAGGCGGATACCTCACTGAACCAGCCGTTCCTTGACGCGATCCTGTTCTTCCTGGGGATCAGCCGGTCCGACGTCGAGTCCGCCGACGCCGACGCCGAAGACGCCGGCGTCCGCGACTAGCTACCCCCACCGCTCAACGCGACGCCGGCGCTGCGCAGCTGGCTGAGTGCCTGCTCGGTACTGCGGTGGGCGACTCCTGCGCTCAGATCCAGCAGAACAGTGGTGGAGAAGCCGTGCAGGACGGAATCGATGGCCGTCGCGCGCACGCAGTGATCAGTGGCCAGGCCGACGATGTGCACCGTGTCCACAGACCGTTGCTTGAGCCACGCCTCCAGGGAGACGCCCTCGTGACTGCCCTCGAAGCCGGAGTACGCCGCGGCATACTCGCCCTTGTCGAACACCGCCTCGATCCGGGCCTGGTCCAGGTTCGGGTGCAACTGCGCACCATCGGTACCCACCACGCAGTGCACCGGCCAGGAGTCGATGAAATCCGGCTCGACCGAGAAGTGCGAGCCCGGGTCGACGTGGTAGTCGCGGGTCGCCACTACGTGGTGGTAGAGCTGTCCGCCGCTCAGATGGTCGCTGATCCCCGAGGCGACGGCCGCGCCCCCGCGGATGGCGAGCTGGCCGCCCTCACAGAAGTCGTTCTGCACATCGACAATGAGCAGTGCGCGGGTCATTGGTCCTCCTCGTGCACCGTGTCGATGGCCGCTTCACCGCGCGAGAGGGTACGACCACGCGCCGGCAGCGCGGCGATCATCGCACGGTGAAAGGCGCGGGCCTCGGCCAGCCCCGGCACCCCCGGGACTGGTTTCCCGAAGCGCAGCAGAGGGATCGACAGCCGCCGGTCGCCCGGTCGCACCTGCAGCCGGTCTCCGGCCAGGACGACCTCGGCGGTCATGGTTCCGTGCCCGTCGTGGCGGCGGAGGGCCAGCTTGCGTCCGCCCGCTGACGGTTTGCCGGCTGATTTCTTGGCGACGGGGATGCCGTCGCGCTCCACCAGCTTGTAGACGAAACCGGCGGTCGGTGCCCCGGAGCCGGTCACCACCGACGTGCCTACGCCGTACCCGTCGATCGGGGCTACGGCCAGTGCGGCGATCGCATACTCGTCGAGGTCACTCGTCACGACGATCCGGGTGCGGGTCGCGCCCAGCTCGTCCAGGAGCGCCCGGGCCTGCCCGGCCTGGACCGCCAGGTCACCCGAGTCCAGCCGAATGGCGCCCAGCTCCGGCCCGGCTGCAGCGACCGCGGCGCGGATACCCGCCTCCACGTCGTAGGTGTCGACGAGCAGTGTCGTGGCCTCGCCGAGCGCAGCCACCTGCCCGGTGAATGCCGCCGCCTCGCTGTCGTGCAGCAGGGTGAAGGCGTGCGAGCTGGTGCCTGTCGTCGGCACGCCGTGGCGGCGTCCGGCCTCGAGGTTGGACGACGCTGCGAAACCGGCAAGGTAGGCCGCCCGTGCCGCGGCCACCGCAGACTCCTCATGGGTACGACGGGAGCCCATCTCCAGGCAGGGCCGCTCACCGGCGGCGCTGACCATGCGCGCGGCCGCGGAGGCGACAGCGCTGTCGTGGTTGAGCATCGACAGGAGGACTGTCTCGAGGAGAACCGCCTGGCCGAAACTGGCCCGCACGGTGAGTACCGGGGAACCGGGGAAGTACAGATCGCCTTCGGCGTACCCGTCGATGTCACCGGTGAACCGGTACGCCGCCAGCCAGTCGAGGGTCTGCTCGTCGACCACCTGCTGGCGCCGGAGAAAGGCCAGCGCCGCGCCGTCGTACCGGAACCGGCTCACCGCCTCCAGTACCCGGCCGGTGCCCGCCACGACGCCGTAGCGCCGGCCGGGGGGCAGGTGCCTGGCGAACACCTCGAACACGCAGTCGCGTTCGGCGGTCCCGTCACGCAGCGCCGCGGCAAGCATCGTGAGCTCGTAGTGATCGGTCAGCAGCCCCACAGTGCGCACAGGGGGCAGGATAGGCGGCGTGGTTGGTGCGACACTGTGACTGTGGGAAGCACGCTGGCACCGGAGCAGACTGCCGATCCGGTGGTGAACGAGGGCCACGATGCCCTGCGGCCGTGGATCACCATCGTCTGGAACGATCCGGTGAACCTCATGTCCTATGTCACCTACGTCTTCCAGCAGCTCTTCGGTTACGACCGGGAAAAGGCGACCAGCCTCATGCTCGACGTCCACCACAAGGGCAAGGCGGTCGTCTCGCACGGAGCCAGGGAACGCATGGAACACGATGTGGCCCGGCTGCACGGTGCCGGGCTGTGGGCGACCCTTCAGCGCGACGGCTGAGGTGGCCACCCTCACCGAGCTGGACGGACGCCTGCACCTCGATTTCGTCGGCACCGAGGTGGAGCTGCTCCGGAATCTTCTGGTTCGGGTCAGTGACCTGTTGGCCGAGGACGCCGACCCCGCCACCGGCGCGCCGGCGGATCCGGTGCTGGCCAGGCTGCTCCCGGACGCGCACCGCGACGACCCCGTTGTCGCCGCAACGCAGCGCGAGCTGACCGAGGCCGGCCTGCGCGAGGACAAGCGGGCCGATATCGGTGCGGTGATGGCAGCCCTGCCTGCCGAGACGGGATCCGCGGTGATCGTGGACCCCGACGCCTGGCTGCGGGCGCTGAACGACATGCGGTTGATGCTGGGGGTCGAACTGGGCATCACCGAGGACACCGAACCGCCACGCAGCGTGAGTGACCCGCGGGAGTTGCAGCTGGCCGTGTACTTCTGGCTGACCCACCTGCAGGACCGCCTGGTCGAGGCCGTCCTCGGCTGACGTCGTCGGAACCGACGACGTCAGCGCCGTGGCCGCCCGAACGTCGCGAGCGTCAGCACCGAGAGCAGGACCGCCCCGATGCCGGCGACGACGACACCATTCGGGACCGACACACCGCCGTGCAGGGCGGCGATGCAGCCCACTATCGCTACGAGCGCCAGCAGCGCCAACAAGAGCAGGATCACGAGGCGCACCCCCATCGCGACCAGTCGATCGACCACGTCCCGCATCCGGCGGGTCGATCGTCGCTGGTCCCAACGCAGCGGCAGGTAGACCTTCGACGAACCAAGGACCAACGCCGGCAGCGCGAAAACGGCGGTGACGATCAGCACTGTCAGAGACATCGAGCCCGCAGCCTACTGAGCCGGTCGGTACGCTGCGAGCGTGTTGACCATCGATCGCCCGACGTACGATGCGATCGTGGCACACGCCCGCCGCGACCATCCTGACGAGGCGTGCGGGGTCGTTGCCGGCCCGGTCGGCGCCGACCGCCCGGTGCGGTTCATCCCGATGCTGAACGCGGCTCGATCACCGACGTTCTACGAATTCGACTCCACCGACCTGCTCCGTCTTTACCGCGAGATGGATGACCGAGACGAGGAACCAGCGGTCATCTACCACTCGCACACCGCGACGGAGGCTTACCCCTCCCGGACCGACATCGCCTACGCCGGTGAACCCGGCGCGCACTATGTGCTGGTGTCGACGCGTGACCCCGTGGACATCGAATTTCGCTCATTCCGCATCAGCGATGGAGCCGTCACCGAGGAGCCGGTCACTGTGATCGACACCGCTGGATAGCACCTGACTGGAATCCCATGCCCGGTCGTCGGCGTTCGACCAACAACACCCTGCGAAGAGGAGTCTGAATACTATGGCCATCGAGGTCCGCATCCCGACCATCCTGCGTAGTCATACCGGTGGGGCGAAGGCGGTGCAGGCTTCCGGGGACACCCTCGCCACCCTCATCGACGACCTCGACTCCCAGCACTCGGGCATCAAGGGACGGCTGGTGACCGACGAGGGAGCCCTGCACCGCTTCGTCAACGTCTACGTCAACGACGAGGATGTCCGTTTCACCGGAGCGCTCGACACAGCGGTCAAGGACGGGGACAGCGTCACGATCTTGCCGGCTGTCGCCGGCGGCTGATACCCGCAGTGGCTCGATTCGACTCCCTCGTCGACTCCTTGGGAGGGACGCCGCTCGTCGGCCTGCCCCGGCTGTCACCCTCGCCCGAGGTTCGGCTGTGGGCCAAGCTCGAGGACCGCAACCCGACCGGGTCGATCAAGGACCGCGCCGCGCTGTACATGGTCGAGGCAGCCGAGCAGAGCGGGCGGCTCGTACCGGGCGCCACCCTCTTGGAGCCCACCAGCGGTAACACCGGCATCTCACTGGCGATGGTCGCCCGGCAGCGGGGCTACCGGCTCATCTGCGTGATGCCGGAGAACACCTCGGTGGAGCGCCGGCAGCTTCTGGAGATGTACGGCGCCCGCATCGTCTCCTCACCGGCGGCCGGCGGTTCGAACCAGGCGGTGGCGATGGCCAAGGCGCTGGTCGCCCAGAATCCCGAGCTGGTCATGCTGTACCAGTACGGCAACGAGGCCAACGCACGTGCCCACTACGAGGGCACCGGCCCGGAGATCCTCGCCGACCTGCCCACAATCACCCACTTCGTCGCCGGCCTCGGAACCACCGGGACCCTGATGGGTGCCGGTCGCTACCTGCGGGAGAAGGTTCCCTCGATCCAGATCGTGGCGGCCGAGCCCCGCTACGGCGAGCTCGTATACGGCCTGCGCAACATCGACGAAGGATTCGTGCCTGAGCTGTACGACGAAGCGGTGCTGTCCACCCGCTTCTCGGTGGGGCCGCGGGAGGCGCTACGGCGTACGCGGGAGTTGGTGGAGTCCGAGGGCATCTTCGCCGGCATCTCCACCGGAGCCATCCTGCACGCCGCGCTGGGGATAGCTGACAAGGCGGTCGCCGCGGGGACGGCCGCCGACATCGCGTTGATCGTCTGCGACGGCGGCTGGAAGTACCTGTCGACCGGCGCCTACGCCGGAACGCTCGAGGAGGCCGAGGCGGCGCTCGAGGGGCAGCTGTGGGCCTGAGCCTGCCAGACGCGCCGATCGGGATCTTCGACTCCGGGGTGGGCGGTCTGACCGTCGCCCGCGCCGTGCTGGATCAGCTGCCGCAGGAGTCGGTGCTCTACGTCGGTGACACCGCGCACGGTCCCTACGGTCCGCAACCCATCGCGGCCGTCCGGCAGCACGCCCTCGCGGTGATGGACGACCTCGTCGAATCGGGCGTGAAGCTGCTCGTTATCGCGTGCAACACAGCGAGTGCGGCGTGCCTGCGTGATGCCCGGGAGCGCTACTCCGTCCCCGTGGTCGAGGTGGTGTTGCCCGCCGTACGCAGGGCCGTCGCGGCCACCCGTAGCGGACGGATCGGCGTGATCGGAACCACGGCGACGGTGACGAGCCGCGCGTACGACGATGCGTTCGCCGCGGCGCCCGACATCGACCTGACCTCGACCGCGTGCCCGCGGTTCGTCGATTTCGTCGAGCGTGGCGTGACCAGCGGCCGGCAGGTCCTCGGGCTTGCCGAGGCGTACCTGTCGCCGTTGCTGGAAGCGCAGGTGGACACCTTGATCCTGGGGTGCACCCACTACCCCCTGCTCACCGGCGTCCTTGGCCTCGTCATGGGGGACGGGGTGACGCTCGTGTCCAGCGCTGAGGAGACCGGGAAGGACGTGTACCGCGTGCTGACCACTGCCGGCCTGCTGCGACCGGAGGGACTTGGCCCGCCGCAGCACGCCTTCCGGGCGACCGGTGACCCCGAGCCGTTTGCCCGACTCGGCCGCCGCTTTCTCGGGCCGGAGATGGTCGCGGTACGTACTCTCGACGCGTCGGCGATGAGCCCGTGAAGCTCACGGTGGTCGGCTGTTCGGGCAGCGGACCGGGCCCCGACAGTCCGGCGTCGTGCTATCTGATCGAGCAGGACGGCTTTCGCCTCGTCCTCGATCTCGGCAACGGCTCGCTGGGGCAACTCGCCCGGTACACCGACATCCGCACCATCGACGCCGTTGTGCTCTCGCACCTGCACGCCGACCACTGCCTGGATGCCTGCGCGCTGATGGTGGTGCATCGCTTCCACCCGGCCGGCCGCCCAGCGCCGATCTCGATGCTCGGCCCGCGAGGCACGACCGAGCGGCTGCTCGCAGCCGATGCGGGATCGCCTAGCCTCCACGATGTGTTCACCGTTGCGGACCTCAGTCCCGGTGCACGCGAACTCGGCCCGTTCCGGCTTGAGGCCGCCCGCGTCAACCATCCGGTCGAGACCTACGCGCTCCGTGTCACCACCGAGGGCCGGAGCCTGACCTATTCCGCGGACACTGGCGAATGTCCTGCGCTGATCGAGTTGGCTCGGGACACCGATCTCCTGCTCTGCGAGGCATCGTTCGTCGAACCGGCGGCCCACGAACGCTCCAACCCCCCGAACGTGCACCTGAGCGGCCGACAGGCCGGCGAGCACGCGGCGGCGGCCGGAGTCGGGCGGCTGCTGCTGACGCACATCCCCATGTGGATCGACCCGGCTCGCGTGCTCACCGAGGCGAGCGGCACCTTCCCCGCCGCTGAGCTGGTGCACAGCGGATCGACGTACGACCTCTAGGACCGCACCGGCCGGTCGGCTGGTGAGTGGTTCAGAACGGCGGTGGTTCGTCGAGTTGCGTTGGGGGCTTGGGTTTTGTTTGCGGTGTGTTGATTGGTCCGGCGCGAGCGGCTGGGTGGGGTGGCGGGTCGGCGGCGATGCGGGTGGGGTCGAGTGTGTAGGTCTTGCCGGTGGGGCTGGTCCAGGTGGTTCGGTCGTCGGCGTGGGTGACCGACCAGCCGCCGTTGGTTTTGCAGATGTGGTGGCGTAGGCATAGTGGGTGGAGGTTGCTGTCGGTGGTGGTGCCGCCGTGTTGCCATTCGGTGATGTGGTCGAGTTGGCATTGTCGGGCCGGGCGCTGGCAGCCGGTGAAGGCGCAGACGGGGTCTCTGGCGAGGATGAACTCCCGTAGGTCCGCCGGCGGCTGGTAGGTGGTGCGGCCGTAGTCGCGCAGGGCGCCGCTGGCGGGGTCGGTGAGCAGCCGCCGCCAGGTGCCCTCGGCGGCGATCCGGCGGGTGGTGCCGGCGTCGATGGGGCCGTAGCCGGCGAGGTCACCGGGTGCGTCGTTGAGGCCGAGCAGCATGGATAGCGACACGGTGACGTGCACGGTCGGCCGCCGGCTGTGGGTGGTGACCAGGTGCGGTTCGGCCTGCGCTCGGTGGGCCCAGCCGAGCAGCGCGTCGGCGCGGCGGGTCGCCAGGGCGGGGATGTCTTGAATCGGGGTGCCGGCCGCCCGCAACGCGGCTTTGATCTTGGCGGCGTCGGTGTCCAGCCCGGCGATCACTGTCTGGGCGTCGGCGGCGGCCAGTTCCGCCCAGATCCCGGCCATCCCGTCTGAGAGCGGGAGGACGCCGGTGACTCGGCGGCGCTCGACCGCGTCGGCGGCCCGCTCGGCCGCGCCTTCGGGGTCGGCCTCCAGCACGGCACGGGCCAGCGCCCGGTGCAGCTCACCGGGGGTCTGCCTCGCCGCCTCGGGCAGGACGGCGGCTTCGACCGCGGCGGCGTGCTCGTCGGACAACACCCGGACGGCCTTGGCGATGATGGCGGCCTTGCCGGCGGTCACGTTCCCAGCGCGTAATGCCGCCGCTGTGCCCGGCAGCCGACCTGCCAGGTCGCGGGCCAGGTCCAGCCTGGCCTGGGCCTGGAAACCGGACAGCGACAGCGCCGCGGCGAGTTCCTCGCGGCACCAGTCCGGCACGCACACCTGCTCCGGCTGCGGGTCCGGGCCTTCATCGGCGCCAGGGTCCTCCAGGGCGGCGACTGCCGGGAGCTGGCAGGCCGACGCCCAGGCGATCTGTCGCTCCCACGCCCGGATCAGATCGACCCGCTGTTCGAGGGTCAGGTGCGCCGGGTCGGTGCCGGCCAGCAACGCCATCGCGCCCGGTGAGCCCGGCATCTCGGCCAGCGAGGCCAACACCGACCCGACGTCACCGCCGACCGGGGGAAGGCCGGCGGACACCCCGAACACATCCTCCGCCGTGGCCATCGATTCGAACATACGAGCGAATGTACCCGCCGGGACCGACAACATTCCTCGCCCCGGCCGGGCCTGTGGACAACCAGGGAGCGGAGCGGACCTGCCGGACCTGCCGCGGAGCCCAACCAGAAGTGCGGGAAGCCGTCCGGTCCGGATTTAGCCCACGACGAGGCCACTGTCGTGCGGGAATCGCATGGCCTCCCGGATGCCCAGCGGCCCGAAGACCCTCAGACAGAAGGCCGCGGAGGCATCGACGTCTTAGCCCTGCAGGGCAAGGTGATTGAGCACGCCGACACCCTATGGCGGCGTGATCTCGGAGCGGTCTGCGGACCAGAGGGTGTGGAAACTACCCTCGCGATCGACCCGCCGGTAGGTGTGCGCGCCGAAGAAATCTCGCAGACCTTGGATCAGTGCGGCCGGGAGCCGCTCCGCCCGGAGACCGTCGTAGTACGCCAGCGCGCTGGCGAACCCCGGGACGGGGATGCCGGATGCAGCGGCGCCGGCCACCACGCGCCGCCAACCCTCCTGGCCCTCGCTCACCGCGGCGGTGAAGTACGGCGCCACCAGGAGACTGGCCACATCCGGCTGGTCGTCGTACGCCTGCCGGATCCGGTCGAGGAACTTGGCCCGGATGATGCAACCGCCGCGCCAGATCGTGGCCATCGCACCGCGGTCGATATCCCAGCCGTACTCCGTACTGGCAGCGGTGATCTGGTCGAAGCCCTGCGCGTAGGCGACGACCTTCGAGGCGTACAACGCCCGGCGTACGTCGTCGATGAAGTCGCCTCGGTCCTCGACGGCCCAGGCGGCCGCGGGACCGGGCAACGCGACGGCCGGGCGGCGCTGCTCGGCGTGACCGGACAGCGCCCTGGCGAAGACCGCCTCGGCAATACCCGAAACCGGTACGCCGAGGTCCAGCGCAGACTGCACAGTCCACCGGCCGGTGCCCTTCTGCTCCGCCTGGTCGAGCACGACGTCCACGAACGGCGCGCCGGTCTCGGCGTCGACATGAGCGAGCACCTCGGCGGTGATCTGCACGAGGTAGGAGTCGAGGTCGCCGGAGTTCCAGTCCCGGAAGATGTCCGCGATCTCGACGGGACTCGCCCCCAGCCCGCGGCGCAGGAGGTCATACGCCTCCGCGATCAGCTGCATATCGGCGTACTCGATGCCGTTGTGCACCATCTTGACGAAGTGCCCGGCGCCGTCCGGTCCCACATGCGTACAGCAGGGCGTCCCGTCGACCTGGGCGGCGATCCGCTCCAGCAGCGGGCCGACAGTGGCATAGGACTCCGGCGACCCGCCCGGCATGATGCTGGGGCCGTTGAGCGCGCCGTCCTCGCCGCCACTGATGCCTGCACCGACGAAGTGCACACCGATCTCCCGCATGGCCGCCTCGCGCCGGCGGGTGTCGGTGTACCGCGCGTTTCCGCCGTCGATGAGGACGTCACCGGCGTCCAGGCGCGGGGCGATGTCGTTGATGACGGCGTCGGTGGGTCCCCCCGCCTGGACCATGATGAGGATCCGCCGGGGTCGCTCTAGGGCGTCGATCATGTCCTGCGTCGACGGCGCGTGCACGAAGTCGCCCTCGCTGCCGTGTTCCGCGATCAGCGCGTCCGTCTTCGCCGTCGTGCGGTTGTGGACCACAACCTGCGCCCCGTTGCGGGCGAAGTTGCGCGCCAGGTTGCTGCCCATCACGGCCAGCCCGGTGACCGCTATCTGCTCCATGAGTGTCAGCCTGACAGGAAGGTCAAGCGCACCTCGCGATCGGGGTTGTCGCCGTTGAGGTCGACCAGGCAGATGCTCTGCCAGGTTCCCAACGCCAGCCGACCGCCGACGACGGGGACCGTGGCGTACGGCGGGAGGATCGCCGGCATGACGTGATCGCGGCCGTGTCCGGGGCTGCCGTGCCGGTGGCGCCAGCGGCGATCCGGCGGCAGCAGTTCGTCCAGGTGGGCGAGCAGATCCTCGTCGCTGCCGGCTCCGGTTTCCAGTACGGCGAGCCCGGCGGTTGCATGTGGGACGAACACCTGCAGCAGCCCGTCGTCCTGACCCGCGACGAAACGGCGGCAGTCCTCGGTCAGGTCGTGTACGGCGGGTGAGTTTCCGGTGTGGACGGCGATGACTTCGGTACGCATCCCCCCAGTCTGAGCCACCGTCTGAGGTCTGACAGGCTCCGAGGCATGACGATCCCCTCCGCACGAATCGACGGCCGGGCGGCCGGCGCCTTGCGCGAGGTCCGGCTGACCCGGCATTGGCTGGACCATGCCGAAGGGTCGGTCCTCGTGGAATTCGGCCGCACCAAGGTGCTGTGCGCGGCAAGTGTGACCGAGGGCGTGCCCCGCTGGCGCCGGGGCAGCAAGCTGGGCTGGGTGACGTCGGAGTATGCGATGCTGCCGCGCTCCACCCACACCCGAAGCGATCGGGAATCGGTGCGTGGCCGGATCGGTGGCCGCACCCACGAGATCAGCCGGTTGATCGGGCGGTCACTGCGTGGATGCATCGACCTTTCCGCTCTGGGCGAGAACACGATTGCGCTGGACTGCGATGTCCTGCAGGCCGATGGGGGGACCCGGACCGCGGCAGTCACCGGGGCCTACGTCGCGTTGGCGGACGCGGTGTCCTGGCTGCGGGAGCGCGGATCGTTGGCCAAGCCGCTACCGCTGCACACATCGGTGGCGGCCGTCAGTGTCGGCGTCATCGGCGGTACGCCGATGCTCGACCTCTGCTATGAGGAGGACGTGACGGCGGGTACGGACATGAACATCGTCTGCACCGGCAGCGGCGACTTCATCGAGGTGCAGGGCACGGCGGAAGGCCTGGCTCTGGATCGGCCGACTTTGGACGCGCTGCTCGACCTCGGTGTCGCCGGTTGTGCCGAGCTGACAAGGTTGCAGCAGGAGTCCCTGTCGTCGTGACGGCAACGCTGCTGCTGGCCAGTCGCAACGGCAAGAAGCTGCTCGAACTCAGGCGCATCGCCGGCGCGCTGTTGCCCGACCTGAGGGTGCTCGGGCTGGACGACGTACCGCCGTACGACGAGGTACCCGAAAGCGGCGCGACGTTCGCCGAGAATGCGCTGCTGAAGGCCAGGGAGGCGGTCGCTCACACGGGTCTGGCCGCGGTGGGCGACGACTCCGGACTGACCGTGGCGGCCCTCAACGGAATGCCCGGAATCTTCAGTGCCCGCTGGGCCGGCCGGCATGGGGACGACCAGGCGAACCTGGAGCTGCTACTCGGCCAGCTGGCCGACGTCCCCGACGACAGGCTCGGTGCGGCCTTCATCTGCGCGGCTGCGCTGGTGACTCCGCGCGGCGACGAGCACGTGGTGCACGGAACCATGCGAGGTCGCCTGGTGCGAGAAGCCAAGGGGGACAATGGGTTCGGCTACGACCCGATCTTTCTGCCCGAGGGCGAAGGCGTGACGGCAGCACAACAGACTGCTGAACAGAAGGACGCCATCAGTCATCGTGGGCGTGCCTTCCGGGAGCTTGCACCGATGATCGCTGCAGCATTGGGTCCCTGAGCGGCCGACTGGAGGACGTCATGGTCAGGGTGGGCACGTGGAATCTTGAGAACCTCTTCCGCCCCGGTGGTCCATCGGGGCCCCAAACGGACGAGGCGTACGCCGCAAAGCTCGCGGCCCTGGCCACGACGATCACGGCATCGGCTCCGGACGTCCTTGCCGTTCAGGAGGTTGGCGCCCCCGAGGCGGTGGACGACCTGCTCGCGGTGGTCGGCGGGGAGTGGCACGTCGAGCTGGCCGACCCGGACGACCGCGACATCCGGGTCGGCTTCATCTCCCGGCTGCCACTGACAGGTGCGGTTCAGGTAGCCGCATTCCCCACCGGCCTGCGCCCGATCCAGGTCGACGACACCGAGGTGGGCGCGACCTCGATGGGGCGTCCGGCGCTGGGTGCCCGCATCGACGTTGCAGGCCGGCCACTCGATCTCGTGACCTGCCACCTGAAGTCCAAGTTGTTGTCCTTCGCCGACAATCGCTTCTCGCCGCGGGACGAGGGTGAACGGGCACGTTTCGCCGTCTACGCGCTGAATCGGCGCGGCGCCGAAGCTGCGACGGTCCGCGAGCACGCCACCGACCTCCTCGACGATGACGGCCAGCAGCGAGCCGTCGTCGTCCTCGGTGACCTCAACGACGAGCCGGCCGCCGCAACCACGCAGATCCTGCTCGGCCCGCCGGGGTCCGAGATCGGCACCGGCGGGTTCGCGATACCCGACAAGGGTGACGGGCAGCGACTCTGGAACCTGGCCCCGCTGATCCCGGCCGAGCAGCGATACACCCGCGTCTATCGTGGCAAGCCGGAACTCATCGACCACATCCTGGTGAGCCACGCTGTCGTGTCAGTCGTGAGCGCCGGCGACGTCGCCGTCGGCGACACCGTCGCGCCCTCGATCACCGAGAACCCGACCAGCCGCCGCAATGAACCGGGATCAGACCACCGCCCGATGTTCGTAGACATCCGGTTCTAGCCCGGTGCGGGAGGGGGGACTCGAACACCCGCCATGCCAGTATCGGGCAGTCATGCCGTGTCCGCGAATATGCCGTCTGACCTGCACGTTCCCGGTTATCCACAGAGCGGTTGTCATGCCTAGTACTGCCTCGTGCTAACAAGTCCGTTAGCAGTCTGTTAGCAGAGACTGTCCACTGTGGACGGTTTGCGGCGGCTCATCGGGCGTTCCTCGGCGGGCACCAGTACGGCCACGCCGACGGCGGCATCGGCCGACCCCGCCGAACCGCCACCTCCTCACGCAGCAGCTGCACGATGCCGCCCAGCCAACCGTTCGCCGTAGCCCACTCGTGGCGGGCCGCGCTCCACTCCTCGAACGACCACGAGCCGGCGTCGAAGCAGCGGAGGTCGGCCGGAGCCTCCAACGCCGAAACGTGCTCCCGGCGCCTCACGACACAGCCCGCACACCGTAGAAACCGCGAGCAGTGCGCCGCTGCAACCTGCCCGCAGGCTGGTCCTCCTCGGCGCCCAACGGCACCCGCAACGCCGCCAGCAACCGACCCAGCAGCTGCCGCTGCATCCGCAGCTCCACCAAAGCCGGGTTCGCCTTCCCGTCCACCAT
>JACDAB010000116.1 GCA_013695665.1 Geodermatophilaceae bacterium
TCACGGGCCAGATCGACCCGAACGCCGTGTCGATCTCGCGCAGCCTGCTCGCCGCCCTGCTTCCGCTCATCCTGCCCATCGCGGTCCTGGCGGTGCCGATCCTCGACCTCTTGCTGGCGATCGTGCGGCGGACAGCGGCCGGGCGCTCCCCGTTCCACCCGGACAAGCAGCACCTGCACCACCGCCTCCTCGAGCGGGGGCACTCGCACGCCCGAGCCGTCCTGCTGATGTACGGCTGGTCGGCGACGATCGGTTTCGGCGCGGTAGCGGTGTCGCTGATTGATGGCCTCTGGGTGACGCTTGCGGCGCTCACCGCCGTCGTGCTGCTCACCGCCGCGACTGTCCTGCTCCCCCGGCTCGACCGACCCCGAGAAGTGCGCGAAGTAGGCTGAATGCCCTGGGGCGGAAGGGCTCCAGGACTTTGTGATATCTTTCACGAGCGACCAGACCCGTCCCGCAAGCCATCCATGACAGCCGTCCTCGACCATCCGGCCGGAGGCAACGATGCAGGATCAGGATGCGAAGATCCTTCGCGGCGCCGCGATCCCCACGCTCGTCGTCGGGCTCATCGTCACGGCTGTGTCTGCGTTCATGTCCGGCGCAGATGGTCTCCTCGGAGCGGCGCTCGGCACGGTCGTCGTGCTCGCGTTCTTCAGCCTGAGCTGGTTCGTCATCAGCAGGGCCAGCGAGTCGGGGCCAACGATGATGATGGGCGCCGCCTTCGGGACGTACCTCGTGAAGATCGTTCTCCTCGGCATCCTGCTCGTCAGCTTCCGCGAGACGAGCGCCTTCGACTTCCAAGCGTTCGCCTGGGCGATCCTGCTCGGCACGCTCGTCTTCATGGGGTTCCAGGTGCGGGCCTTCCTGCGTCAGCGGATGCTGTACGTCGACCCGGACCGGTCGTCGTGAGCGACGCCACGGAGTGCCAGTGCGTCGGCGCCGGGGCGGGTGCGTTGCGGCCGGCCCGCAGGCCCGCGGGTTCGTGGGGCTCCCGGGCGGACTGCTATCGTCCCGGGCAGCATGAGCATGCCGTCCGCACGCCCGTCAGGGGGTCCTCCCGCGCCGCCAGCGGGGGAGGCCAAGGGTGACAAGCTGCACGACAGCCTGGGCGACCCGAGTGCGAACGCGGCCTGGTCGATCATCAGCTACCTCATCTCCGGGATCCTGTTCTGGGGGCTCCTCGGCTGGCTGGCCGACCGGTGGATCTTCGACCCGGGCACCGTGGTCCTCCTGCCGATCGGCGTGCTCGTCGGCGCCGCGGCGGGCGGTTATCTCGGCTACCAGCGATATCTCCAAGCGACCCAGTGACGTCCTGCGGCCCCGCCGCACTCACCACGAGTGCCCAGGGGACCCGCGCCGAGCAGCGAAGGTTCTCGATCTGATGCGCTCTGCCCGAGCCCGACGAGGTTCTCGATGAGCCCCGCCGCGTCCGTGTCCTCGCTCGGGCCAACGGGCTCGCTACAGGCGGCAGAGGGCAGTGGCTTCCACGCACCCGGTCTCGAACTGTTCGAGTTCTCACCGCTGTTCACGATTGCCGGCTTCGGCGTCACGAAGCCGATGGCACTCGCCATCCTCGGCGCACTGCTGGTCGTGGCGTTCTTCTACGCCGCGTCCGCCAATGCCGCACTGGTCCCGACCCGGCTCCAGTCGGTCGTCGAGGTGGGCTACGTCTTCGTTCGCGACGAGGTCGCCCGATCGATCATCGGCAAGCGCGGCGACGCGTACGTCCCACTGCTCGTGTCGCTGTTCTTCTTCATCTGGATCCTGAACCTGTTCTCCGTGATCCCGCTCGCACAGTTCCCGGTGACCTCGCGCATCGCGTACCCCGCGATCTTGGCGATCATCGTCTACCTGACGTTCCTGGCGATTGGCATCAAGAACCAGGGCCCGGTCGGCTACTTCAAGAACATGATGTTCCCGCCCGGGATCCCCAAGGCGGTGTACGTCATCCTGGCGCCGCTCGAGCTCATCTCGACGCTCCTCGTGCGGCCGTTCACGCTCGCGGTCCGCCTCTTCGCCAACATGTTCGCGGGGCACGTGCTGCTCGCGTTCTTCGCCGTCACCGCGTGGTACTTCATCGTGGAGGCACCCGGCCCGGGCATCGTGATCGGCGCAGTCAGCTTCGTCATGACGATCGTCATGACCGCCTTCGAGATGTTCATCCAGGCGCTGCAGGCATTCATCTTCACGCTGCTGTGCGCCGTCTATATCCAAAGCTCCCTGGAGGTCCACCACTAGCGCCTCCGGTGAACGAGCACGGACCTA
>JACDAB010000122.1 GCA_013695665.1 Geodermatophilaceae bacterium
GTCCAGCCCTGGTACGTCCGGAGGACCTGGCCCAGGTGGTAGTCGCCGTGCACCCGCTGCACCGGAATGGGTCCGGTGAGATCGGTGAGTTCGGCGAAGCGGGCACGCAGGCCCTCAGCGTAGGGAGCCAGAGCCGGCACGACGTCCACGGCTGCCTCGAGCCGGCCGTTCATGCCGGCGAGGACGTCGGCGAGCTGATCGATGCCGAGGGTGCCCGTCGGCAGGACCGCTGCCAGGTCCGCGTGCACCGACGCCGTCGCCTCACCGAGTCGATAGGACTCGCTGGCGAAGTCCCCGCCGACCTCGTCGGGGTGCAGGTCGCCCTCGGCGTACAGGTCACGGATGCTCGCGGCCGCGAGGGACCATCCATCGCTGGCCGCCGGGAGGAAGGTCTGCAGCATCGCAATCGTGCCGTCTTCCTGCCCGTTGGTCTGCTCCCCTTCGATGGCCAGAAACCCCAGCAGCGGCGCGACGTGCGGGTTGTTCCTCGTATGCAGCGCATCGTGGATCTCCACGTCCGGGTTCAGGCCGGGCTCGAGCCGCCGGAAGAGCTTCAAGATGGCCGACTCGCCGTACACCAGGGAGCTGTTGCTCTGCTCAGTGCTGACGATGTCGCCGGGAATGCCGAGGGGGACCTCGGCGCCAGGCTCGAGGTGGAAGCGCAGTTCCTTGTGGTGGTGCCCGGCGGCGAACAGGTCGAGCCACAGCGGGGTCACCTCGCGGTCGCGCATCGCGTCGTACACCCAGCGGGGGTCCTCGTCGAGTTCACCGATCAGGACCCGTTCGAGTTGATCGTCACGGTCGGTGTGCCGGCTCAGCGGGACGATGAAGACGTCCGCACCGCCGTCGCCGTACCCGACGTACACCAGATGGAGCTCGACCAACGGGTCCTGGCACAACTCGATGGGGGTGGTGTCCACAGTGGACAGCACACGGCCCTTGCTCCCGAACCAGCGCTGCTCGGGTATCCACTCCCTGAGCAGGTCCGCCAGGGCGCTCACGCGTGGCCCTCCGAACGGCTCAGCTGGAACCAGTAGAAGCCGTGGCCGGCCAGAGTCAGCATGTACGGGAGTACCCCGATCTCCGGGAACATGACCCGGCCGGTCAGCTCGGTGGGTGTCCAGCCGTCGAAGCGGCGCAGGTCCAACTCGGCCGGTTGCGGGAAGCGCGAGAGGTTGTTGACGCAGAGCACGACGTCGTCGCCGTACTCGCGGATGTAAGACAACACGGTGGGGTTTCGCGAGCCCACTTCGGTGAGCGTGCCCAGCGCGAGTGTCGGATGTTGCTTGCGGACCTCGATCATCCGTCGGGTCCAGTAGAGCAGCGAGGTCGTGTTGCGCATCTGCGCTTCGACGTTGATCGCCTGGTAACCGTAGACGGCGTCGGAGATCGGCGGCAGGTGCAGTCGCTGCGGGTCGGCGCTGGAGAACCCGCCATTGCGGTCCGGGGTCCACTGCATCGGCGTACGAACGCCGTCGCGGTCACCCAGCCAGATGTTGTCCCCCATCCCGATCTCGTCGCCGTAGTACAGGACGGGAGATCCCGGAAGCGAGAGCAGCAGTGCGGTGAAGAGCTCGAGCTGGTTGCGGTCGTTGTCCAGCAGAGGGGCCAGCCGTCGCCGGATTCCGATGTTGGCTTTCATGCGCGGATCCTTGGCGTACTCCGCCCACATGTAGTCGCGTTCCTCGTCACTGACCATTTCCAGGGTCAGCTCGTCGTGGTTACGCAGGAAGATGCCCCACTGGCAGTTCGCCGGGATCGCCGGTGTCTGAGCCAGGATCTCCGAGATCGGGAAGCGGGACTCCCGCCGCACCCCCATGAACAGGCGCGGCATCAACGGGAAGTGGAACGCCATCTGGCATTCGTCGCCCGTCTGCGGATCGCCGAAGTACTGGACGACGTCGGCCGGCCACTGATTTGCCTCGCACAGCAGCAGCCGGTCGGGGTATTCCGCGTCGACCATCCGCCGCAATCGCTTGAGGAACTCGTGGGTCTTGGGCAGGTTCTCGCAGTTCGTGCCCTCCTCCTCGAACAGGTAGGGCACCGCGTCCAGCCGGAACCCGTCGATCCCCAGGTCCAGCCAGAAGCGCAGGGAGTCGAAGATCGCGGCCTGTACGGCGGGATTCTCGAAGTTGAGATCGGGCTGGTGGCTGAAGAAGCGGTGCCAGTAGAACTGGTTGCGCACCGGGTCGTGCGTCCAGTTCGAGGTCTCGGTGTCGACGAAGATGATCCGCGCGTCGTGATAGCCGGTGTCCTTGTCGTTCCACACATAGAAGTCACCGAAGGGTCCGCTCGGATCCGATCGTGATGCCTGGAACCAGGCGTGCTGGTCGCTCGTGTGGTTCATGACGAAGTCGATGATCACCCGGATTCCCCGCGCATGGGCGGCGTCCAGGAACTGGTGGAAGTCCTCGATCGTGCCGTACTCCGGGAGCACCGAGCAGAAGTCGGCGACGTCGTACCCGCCGTCTCGCAACGGCGAGGCGAAGAACGGCGGCAGCCAGAGGCAGTCGACACCCAGCCACTGCAGGTAGTCCAGCCTGCCGATCATGCCCTGGATGTCACCGGTGCCGTCTCCGTTGCTGTCGGCGAAGCCGCGGACCAACACCTCGTAGAAGACCGCCCGCTTGAACCATTCGGGGTCCGGCCCGGCGGATAGTCCGTGCGCGATGGCATGGGTCACGACGGGTATCTCCGCACCACGAGGATGTGCGCCGGCTCGTGGTGCGGGTCGAGCTCGACGTAGTTGAACGGACCCCAGTGGTAGGTGTCACCGGTGATCAGGTCCTGCACCGCGAAGCGGTCGTGCCAGTCCATGCCGATGGCCGGCAGATTGAGCGCCAGCGTTCCGACCTGCGTGGTGCGGCTGTCCAGTGCGCACACCACGATGACCGTGTCCTCGCCGTCCTGCTTGGAGAACGCGGTGATGGTGTCGTTGTCGACCGCGTGGAAGCGCAGGCTGCGCAGGTTCTGCAGGGCCGGGTGCTGGCGTCGGATCCAGTTGAGCCGGGTGAGGTACGGCGCCAGTGTCCGCCGCTCCCGGCGGGCACCTTCCCAGTCCCGGGGCCGCAGCTGGTACTTCTCCGAGTCGAGGTACTCCTCGCTGCCGGTGCGGACGGGGACGTGTTCGAACAGCTCGTAGCCGGAGTAGACCCCCCAGGTGGGCGACATCATGCTGGCCAGGACGGCCCGGATCTTGAACATCGGCGGCCCGCCGTACTGCAGGCTCTCGTGCAGGATGTCCGGGGTGTTCACGAAGAAGTTGGGCCGCATGTAGTCCGCCGTGGCGACGAGTTCCCGGCCGTACTGCTCCAGTTCCTGCTTACCGGTGCGCCAGGTGAAGTACGTGTAGGACTGGGTGAAGCCGACTTTCGCTAGCATCTTCATCATCGCCGGTCGGGTGAACGCCTCGGCGAGGAACAGCACCTCGGGGTGGTCCTGTTTGACCCGCCAGATCAACCAGTGCCAGAAGTCCAACGGCTTGGTGTGCGGGTTGTCGACCCGGAAGATCTTGACGCCGTGCTCGATCCAGTACGTGAGGACGCGCAGCGACTCGGCGTAGATGCCTTCCGGACTGTTGTCGAAGTTGACCGGGTAGATGTCCTGGTACTTCTTGGGCGGGTTCTCCGCGTACGCGATGGTCCCGTCGGGGTGCGTGGTGAACCACTCCGGGTCTGAGGCCACCCAGGGATGGTCCGGCGCCGTCTGAAGGGCAAAGTCCAGGGCTACCTCCATCCCCAGCTCGCGGGTCCGGGCGACGAATGCGTCGAAGTCCTCGATGGTCCCGAGATCGGGGTGTACGGCGTCGTGCCCACCGTGCCGGCTGCCGATCGCCCACGGTGAGCCGACGTCGTGCGCCTCCGTGGTCAGTGTGTTGTTCGGCCCCTTGCGGTTCACCTCGCCGATCGGATGGATCGGGGGCAGGTAGACCACGTCGAAAGCCATGTCCTGGATGGCGGGCAGCCGCTCGGCCGCGTCCTTGAACGTTCCGTGGGTGGCCCGGCCGTCGACGACCGGGCCCTCGGAGCGGGGGAAGAATTCGTACCAGCTGCCAAACAGCGCCCGCTCGCGGTCCACCCACACCTCGTGTCGGCGGGACTTGGTGAGGAGCTCGCGGACGGGGTGGGCGAGCAGCAGTTCGTGCAGTTCGGGCTCGAACACCGGGCTCAACCGGTGCTGCAGGTCGAGGTCCTGGTCGCGCAGGGTCGCGGCGGCGGCTTTGACCCTGTCCCGCCACGCCTTGGGCACCAGTCGAGCCGCCTGATCCAGCAGGCCGGCGCCGGTGGCCAGATCGTTGGCGAGTTCCTGCGCGCTCTGCCCGACCTCGGTCTTGACCGCCACCGCGTGCCGCCAGGTGGCCAGCGGGTCGCTCCAAGCCTCGACGACGAAGGTCCAGGTGCCCTCACGGTCCGGTACGACGGTGGCGTGCCAGCGATCGGTGCCCGGCGCGCCGGGCACCAACGGCACGTTCGGCGGGCGGTCACGTCGCCCGCCGGCCTCGCGTGGCGGGGTCCAGACGACGTTGCAGCCGACCTTGTCATGTCCTTCGCGGAACACGGTCGCCGAGATGGGTAGCTGCTCGCCCACCACGGCTCTGGCGGGGTAGGTCCCGCAGGAGATGGAGGGTGAGATGTCAGCGATTCCGAGGCGTCCAGTCATCGCTGGCAACGCTACCGAGAAGCGGTCCCCTCTCAAAGCCAGCCCCGGTGTCCACGGGGTCCTACGCTCCGGCCCGTGCAGTAGCGTGGCTGCGGTTCGGGGTAGCGGGGTTGGTCGGTATCGTGCGGCCGGTGAAAGCCCTGCGTCGATTCACCGTCCGCGCCACCCTGCCGCCGCAGCTGGCCCCCCTTTCCGACCTCGTCATGAACTTGCGCTGGTCCTGGCACGCCGAGACCCGCGAGCTGTTCGAGGCGATGGACCCTGAGTTGTGGCTCAGCTGCAAGGGTGATCCGGTCACCATGCTGGGGGAGGTGTCGGCCAACCGGCTGGCGGTGCTGAGCAAGGACAAGCGCTTCCTGCGCACGCTGGCCAACCTGGTCGAGGATCTGCAGGAGTATCTGACGGCGCCCCAGTGGTATCAGCGGTGCGAGGACAAGCCAGCCGGCATCGCCTATTTCAGCCCCGAGTTCGGGATCACCGAGGTGCTGCCGCAGTACTCCGGCGGACTGGGCATCCTCGCCGGTGACCACCTCAAGGCCGCCAGCGACCTCGGCGTACCCATCCTCGCGGTCGGGCTGCTCTACAGCGCCGGCTACTTCAGCCAGTCCCTGTCCGCGGACGGCTGGCAGCTCGAGCGCTACCCCGCCATCGACCCGAACGGCCTGCCGCTGGCACTGTTGCGCGAAGCCGATGACACCCCGATCCGGATCCAGGTAGGACTACCCGAGGGCCGAACCCTGCACGCCCAGATCTGGCGTGCCCAGGTCGGCCGGGTGCCGCTGTTGCTGCTCGACTCCGACATCGAGGAGAACGACGCCTCCGAGCGATCGGTCACGGACCGGTTGTACGGCGGGGGGAAGGACCACCGGCTCGTGCAGGAGATGCTGCTCGGCATCGGCGGTGTACGCGCTATCCGCGCCTACTGCCGGCGTACGGGCGCCCCTGCGCCCGAGGTGTTCCACACCAACGAAGGTCATGCCGGGTTCCTCGGGGTGGAACGCATCCGGGAACTGGTCGAGCGTCCTACCGACGGCGCCAACGCCACGCTGAGCTTCGACGAGGCGCTGCAGGCGGTGCGGGCCGGCACCGTGTTCACCACCCATACGCCTGTCCCGGCGGGGATCGATCGCTTCCCCGTGGACCTGATGCGGTCGTACTTCGGTGAGTCCAACGCCTCGCCCGGCGTACCCATCGATCGGGTCCTCGCCCTCGGTGCCGAGCAGGACCGGGGGATGTTCAACATGGCGCACATGGGTCTACGGCTGGGACAGCGGGCCAACGGTGTGAGCCGCCTGCACGGCGAGGTCAGCAGGAACATGTTCGGTTCGCTGTGGCCGGGTTTCGACACCGCGGAGGTGCCGATCACGTCGGTGACGAACGGCGTCCATGCCCCTACCTGGGTGGCCCCGGAGATGCTCGAACTGGCAACCGACAGCGACGGGCTGCAACTGCTCGGCGAGGACTCCGACTTCGCCATCATCGGCGACGTTCCCGCCGAGGTGATCTGGCGCCTTCGCGGAAAGCTGCGGGACCGGTTGGTGCACGAGGTACGCCGGCGGGTGCGCGACTCGGCCCTGCAGCGGGGAGCTGGGGAGGCGGAGGTCGGCTGGACGGACACCGTTTTCCACCGGGACGTGCTGACTGTCGGGTTCGCCCGGCGGGTGCCGTCCTACAAGCGGCTGACACTGATGCTGCGCGATCCGCAGCGGTTGCGTGACCTGCTGCTCGACCCGGACCGGCCGGTCCAGCTCGTCATCGCCGGCAAGAGTCACCCCGCGGACGATGGCGGCAAGAAGCTCATCCAGGAGATGGTGCGCTTCGCCGATGACCCGGAACTGCGGCACCGGCTGGTTTTCCTGCCCGACTACGACATCGGGATGGCGCGCTACCTGTACTGGGGATGCGATGTCTGGCTGAACAATCCGCTGCGCCCGCTGGAGGCGTGCGGGACCTCGGGGATGAAGTCCGCGCTCAACGGTGGTCTGAACCTGTCCATCCGCGACGGTTGGTGGGACGAGATGTACGACGGGATCAACGGCTGGGCGATCCCGACCGCGGATGGCGTCAACGATGCCGACCAGCGCGACGACCTGGAGGCCGGTGCGTTCTACGACCTTCTCGGGAAGCAGGTGGCTACCCGCTTCTACGACCGCGATTCCAGTGGCGTCCCCCGCCGCTGGGTGGAGATGGTGCGGCACACACTGGCCACCCTCGGGCCGAAGGTGCTCGCGAGCCGGATGGTCCGCGACTACGTCGATCAGCTGTACACGCCGGCCGCCCATGCAGCGGCGGGCCTCGCGGCAGCGGACTTCGCCGCCGCCCGGGAGCTGGCGACGTGGCGAGCCCACGTCACCGGCCACTGGGACGGTGTCCGGGTGGCCCACGTGGAGTCCAGTGGTGTGGGGGATGCACCTGAGATCGGCAGTTCCCTGTCGTTGCGCGCCGAGGTCGAACTGCCGAATCTGACGCCCACGGACGTCGAGGTCCAGGCGGCGTACGGCACGGCCGACGAGGCCGAGCAGTTGCACGACGTGACAGTTGTGCCGATGACCTACGTCCACGGCGACGGGCCGCGTCACTGGTTCGAGGCGTCGGTGCCCCTGGAGCGCACCGGCGGCTTCGGCTACACCGTCCGCGTCCTGCCGCGGCACCCGGCGCTGTCCACCTCAGCCGAACTCGGTCTTGTCGTATCGGCCTAGCCGTTGACTGCCGCCGGGTTGCTCCTGGTCGCGTTGGTGATGGCTGTCGGCGTGGTCGGGGTGGTGCTTCCGGTGCTGCCGGGTCTGCTGCTCATCGCCGTTGCCGCGCTGGTCTGGGCGTTGTACGAACAGGACACGATCTCGTGGGTGGCGTTCGCGGCGATCATCGTCGTCCTGGGGGTCGGCACGGTAGCCAAGTACGTGCTGCCGGCGCGCAATCTGGCCGCCGTCGGTGCGCCCCGCTCGACCATGCTCATCGGTGCGGTGGCCGCTGTCGTGGGATTCTTCGTGATTCCCGTCGTGGGCCTGCCGATCGGCGGCGTCGCCGGCGTGTACGGCGCCGAACTGCGGCGGTTTCGCGGTGACCGCACGGCGGCGTGGCGTTCCACCTGGGTGACCATCAAGGCGGTCGGCCTGGGCCTCCTGCTCGAACTCGCCGCTGCCCTGGTGGCCGTGGCCATCTGGGCAATCGCCGTCGTGGTGAGCTGAGGCAGGGACTCAGGCGCTGCTGCTGCGGTAGGTCAGTACCGTCCAACCCAGCAGCATCCGGCAGCCGTCGGTCATCGCGTACGGCGCCCCCGCGGAAAGTTTGGTCCAGTCCCGGGCGTCCGGAGCGGCGACATGGGTCCCGTTGAGGGAGTCCAGGTCGACGACGACTACCTCGTCCCCTTGAATGCGCACCGCGGCGTGGGCACTGGACAGCACGTGCTCGGGATCGTGGATGACGAGCGGTTCAGCCTGCCCGCTCTCGACCAGTTCGTGCCGTTCGGGTCGCCGGCCGAGAACGACGTCGCCGGTCAGGTTCGCTGTTCCCCCGTCTTCGAACACCAGCACTCCGACGCTCCGCGGTAGCCCGGGGCTGGTCGGCTCGCCGGCCTGCGGAGACGGGTGGAACTCGGTCTGGTCCGGGTCGGAGGTCACCTCCGCGTGCGCGTCGGTGATGTCGACCGCCGGCCCGTCGAGCTTGGTCAGCAGATCCGGGCCACCGGCGGGAGGTTCGTCGGGCGGTGCGTCAGGCTGCGACGCCTGGGCCGGGGTCGCATCGGAGGATCTGTCGGGTGTTGGTGCCTCCGCCGGCACCTGCGGCACCGCAGCGGTCGCCGTGGACCACCGGAAGGCGGCGCCAGCCACCGCCCCGTCGCGCAGATCGTGGCGCGTGGAGGGCGGCCGGTCGCTGAGCTCGCGCACCGCGTCCCGGTGCCCGGCTGCAACCGACCGTCCGGCCACGGACACGGGCACGACCGCCCCGCCGGTCAGTGGCTGGCCGTCCAGGGTCACCTCGACCTGCCCGTGCCGGAGGACGAATCCGGCTGCCCCGTCTGTCACGAGGACGGCGAAGGCGGCCTCCGGATCCAGGTCCGCCGGCAAAGAGCCGGCAACCGCGTGCAGCAGCGGTGCCGCCCCATGCGCCCGATGACCGAGCGACAGGCAGGACAGCAGGGTCTCCCAGACCACGTCGGATGTCTGCTCCGAGGCCCAGACCAGGCTGTCTGCGCGGCGGGCCACACTCCCCGGACCCGCCACAACCTCACACGAAGCGCCCGTCACGTTGCCTCCCCGGCTCTTCGTGCACTGTAGTGATGGTTGCACCGGAGCAGCGCCGCGCTGCGAGCGGTGAGGGACAGCACGTCTCCGGGCCGCAGCCCTAGCCGCCCCGGCCGGGGGCGCTCGAGGGTCGTATCGAGCAGGACGTCGTAGCTGCTGCCCCACGTGCGATCCGGGAGCGCCACCTCGGCGCCCGCGTCGCCGGCATGCATCCAGAGGAGGAAGGAACCGGAGGTGGAACCCCCGTCCACGAACATGCCGAGGGTCCGCATGGTGGACTCGTGCCATCGTGGATCTGACAGTTCAGCTCCGTCGGCACCGAACCAGGCGAGGTTGCGTACGCCGGAGCGGCCCGGAAGGGGCTTCCCGTCCCGGAAGATGGCCTGTCGCCACGCCGTTGACGACCGCCGCATCGTGATCAGTGCCTCGGTCCACTCCTGCATATTTCGCGTTGCCACCGAGCTGGACCAGTCCACAAAGGACAGTTCATTGTCCTGGCAGTAAGCGTTGTTGTTGCCCTGCTGCGTCCGGCACAGCTCGTCGCCGGCGAGGATCATGGGGACTCCGCCGGACAGCAGCAGCGTGACGAGGAAGTTGCGGGACTGGCGCCGGCGAAGCTCCTCGACCTCGGGCGGGCCGGGGCCTTCCACCCCGCAATTCCATGACCGGTTGTTGCTTTCGCCGTCGCGGTTGCCCTCCGCGTTGGCCTCGTTGTGCTTGTGGTCGTAGGAGACGAGGTCCCGGAGGGTGAAGCCGTCGTGCGCGGTGACGAAGTTGACCGATGCGCGCGGCGCCCGGAAGAGGTCCGAGGACCCGGTCAACCGGGAGGCGAGTTCCCTGACACCGTCGGAGTGGCCGCGCCAGAAGTCCCGGACACAGTTGCGGTACCTGTCGTTCCATTCGCTCCACGGTGGAGGGAAGCGACCCAGCTGGTAGCCGTCGGGCGCCACGTCCCACGGCTCGGCGATGAGCTTGACCCGGCGCAGCACCGGGTCCTGGCCCAGCGCGGCAAGGAACGCCCCACGCATGTCCACCGCCCCACGGGGTGCGCGAGCCAGCGCCGGAGCGAGATCGAACCGGAAGCCGTCGACGTGCATGCACTCCACCCAGTAACGCAAGGAGTCCATGACCAGCCTCAGTCCGGGGGGGCGAGAGCTGTCCAGGGTGTTGCCGCAACCCGTCACATCGGCGTACCGGGTGGGGTCGGAGGGATCGAACCGGTAGTACGCGGCGTCGTCGATCCCCCGCAGCGACAGCGTCGGGCCCGTCTCGTCGCCTTCGGCGGTGTGGTTGTAGACGACATCGAGGATGACCTCGAGCCCGGCGGCGTGCAGGGCCCGCACCATCGACTTGAACTCGGTCACCTGCTGGCCGCGGGCGCCGCCGGCCGAGTAGCCGGCGTGCGGGGCGAAGAAACCGAAGCTGTTGTAGCCCCAGTAGTTTCGCAAGCCGTGCTGGAGCAATCTCGGTTCGGAGCCGAAATGGTGCACGGGCAGCAGTTCCACGCTCGTGATCCCGAGGCCGGTCAGGTGCCCTAGAACAGCCGGATGGGCCAGGCCGGCGTACGTGCCCCGCTGCCCGTCCGGGACGTCAGGGTGGCACCGGGTGAAACCACGAACGTGCATCTCGTACAGCACGGTGTCCACCCATGGCACCGCCGGCGAGCGGTCCTCCGCCCAGTCGAACGTGTCGTCCGCGACGACGCTACGCGGAACGTACGGCGCGGAGTCCCGGTCGTCGTGCCGCCCGGACCCCAGAACCGCGGCGTGCGGCCGGTACGTCCCCTCGACCGCCCGCGCATAGGGATCCTGCAGCAGTTTGGCCGGATTGCACCGGGGGCCGTGCAGCCGGAATCCGTACCGCTGCCCGGGACCGACGCCAGTCAGCCGGCCATGCCAGATCCCGTCGGTCAGATGCGGAAGGGGCTGCCGGGTCTCGTGCCCCTCGTCGTCGAACAGGCATACGTCGGCCCGCTGCGCGTTGGGCGCCCACAGGGCGAGGCTGGTGCCCGCTCCGTCCCAGATCGCCCCCAGGTCGCGCGGTTCGGACAGACCCATGACGGGGCAGCCTAGGCGGTGCCCCGCTCGCCGGTGACGATGCGGTTGGATGGGGGCGTGTCATTGCCGCCCCATACGCCGTCGGACCGGGCCGCGGGTGACACTGTCGACGGGGTCGCGGGTGACAGGGTCGCGGGTGACACGGTCGACAGAGTCGACGGGGACATCGTCGTCCAGCTGGATCACGTGACCGTGCGTCGCGGCGGCAACGACCTGCTGGCTGACCTGTCCTGGTCGATGGAACTCGACGAGCGCTGGGTGGTGCTGGGACCGAACGGTGCGGGCAAGACGACGTTGCTGCAGCTGATCAGCGCGCAGCTGCACCCGACCCGCGGCAGCGTGCACCTGCTCGGTGAACGGGTCGGCGCCGTGGACGTCTTTGAGTTGCGGCCACGGATCGGCCTGACGAGTGCAGCCCTGGCCAACCGGATACCCGAGCAGGAGCGGGTGATGGACATCGTCGTCAGTGCGGCGTACGCCGTCCTCGGCCGCTGGCGGGAGACCTACGAGGCAGCCGACCTCCAACGGGGGCGTGAACTGCTCGACCAACTCGGAGTGGCCGCACTGGCCGACCGGAAGTTCGGCACGCTGTCCGAGGGCGAGCGCAAGCGGGTGCAGATTGCCCGGGCGTTGATGACCGACCCGGAGCTGCTGCTGCTCGACGAGCCGGCCGCCGGGCTGGACCTCGGCGGCCGCGAGGACCTGCTCGCCCGGCTGTCCGAGCTGGCTGCCGATCCCGACGCGCCCGCTCTGGTCCTGGTCACCCACCACGTCGAGGAGATCCCACCCGGTTTCACCCATGCACTGCTGTTGCGGCAGGGCAAGGCGGTAGCCAGTGGGCTGCTCGACGACGTCCTGACCGAGGACAACCTCGGCGTGACGTTCGGGACACCACTTCGGTTGGAATGGGCGGGTCAGCGCTGGTTCGCGCGCGCCGCGACGCCGAACCCCGGGGCCACTCCAGGAGATGCTGGGTGAACCGCCGTCCGGGCGGAGGCCACTCCGGGGGCGTCGTGGGGCCTCAGGCATCGCAGACCGGCGCCCCCTGGTGTGCTGAGCCTTACCTAAGTTAGCCTCGCCTAAGTCACCAGCCGACCCGCGAGGAGCCGTTGCCAATGTTACGAACCCAGCGATCCCATCCGCCCGGCCGGCGCGTCCGAACGGCCGTTGCCGTCGGCGCGTTCGGGCTCACGCTCAGCCTCGCCGGTTGTGGCGGCGAGGACGCCGAAGCGGCCAGCTGTGCCGGCGGTGACACCGCGGGAGGCTCTGGATCGGGCAGCGAGTCGGAGGAGGCTGAAGTCGAGCCCGTGGACGATGCCCAGCTGGTGGTGTACTCCGGGCGCAACGAGGAGCTGGTCGGGCCGCTGTACGAGCAGTTCACCGACGAGACCGGCGTCGAGGTGTCCGTCCGCTACGCCGACAGCGCGACACTGGCCGGTCAGCTGCTCGAGGAGGGCAGCCGCACCCCGGCCGATGTCTTCCTCTCCCAGGACGCCGGCGCGCTCGGTGCCCTGGCCAAGGGCGGCTGCCTGGTGGAGCTGTCCGACGAGGTTCTCGACCAGGTCCCGGCGGAGTACCGCTCCGATGACGGGAACTGGGTCGGGTTGACCGGCCGTGCCCGCGTCATCATCTACAACCCCGATCTCGTCTCCGAGGGCGAGCTGCCGGACTCGCTCGAGGACGTCAACGACGAGCAGTGGCGCGGCCAGGTCGGCATCGCCCCGGGCAACGCCTCCTTCCAGGCCATGGTCACCGCAATCCGGGTCCTGGACGGTGAGGATGCCGCCCGCTCCTTCCTGGAGGGACTGGTCGACAACGACGCCGAGATCTACGAGGGCAACGGCGCGATCCTGGATGCGGTCGACGCGGGCGACGTCGCCATCGGCCTGATCAACCACTACTACCGGTTCGAGCTGGCCGCCGAGGTGGGCGAGGACAACGTCACCGCGCAACTGCACTACCTCCAAGACGGCGGTGCCGGGTCCCTGGTCAACGTCTCGGGAGTGGCGCAGCTGGCCCAGGCGGACAGGGCCGAGGACGCGCAGGCGCTCATCGACTTCCTGCTCTCGGAGTCGGCCCAGACCTACTTCGCGGTGGAGACCTACGAATACCCGCTGGTCGAGGGGGTGCCCGTCGAGGACAGCCTGCCCGACCTGGACAGCCTGGAGGCACCGGAGTTCGACCTGTCCGATCTTGACTCCCTTGCCGTGACCACCGAGTTGATCGACGAGGTCGGGTTGTCCTGAGTGTGACGCTGGCACCCACCCAGACGCGGGCACCCGATCCGGTGCCCGCGTCTCGGCGGGCCCGCCGCCGGGTGCCGGTCGGGTTGTCCCTCGCGGCACTGGTCGTGGCCTCGATCGCGGTCCTCCCGCTGCTCTACCTCGCGTTCCGGGCCGGCCAGCTCAATGCCGATCGGGTGGCCGAGGTGGCGACCCGGGTCCGCAGCTTGGAGCAACTCGGGCGAAGTGTCCTGCTCGCGGCCGTCGTGACGGCGGGCTCGCTCGTGCTCGGCGTCGGGTCCGCCTGGGTGGTGGCCCGCACCGACGTACCGCTGCGCCGGTTGTGGGCTGTGCTGGCCGCACTGCCGCTGGCCGTTCCGACGTACGTCGCGGCGTACGCCTGGATCGCCGCCGTGCCCGAAGTGGCGGGCTTCGGTGGAGCCGCATGCGTGCTCATCCTCTGTTGCTACCCCTACGTGTACCTGCCCGTGGTGGCGACGCTGCGCGGCGTCGACCCGGCGTGGGAGGAGGCCTCCCGCTCGGCCGGAGTGGGCCCGCTCGCAACGTTCCTGCGGGTGACGCTGCGCCAGATCCGCCCCGCCGCGGCCGCCGGGTCGCTGCTCGTGGCGCTGTACGTCCTCAGCGACTTCGGATCGGTGTCGATCCTGCGCTATGAAACCCTGACGGTCGGCATCTACCGGTCCTTCACGAACAACCCCTTCGACCGGACCGCACCGGTGGTGCTGTCCGGTCTGCTGGTCCTCGTCACCGCGATCGTCGTGATCGGCGAGGCACGCAGCCGCGGGCGCGGGCGGTACTCGCGGCTGGGCGGCGGCGCTGCGCGCCCGGCGCAGGTCGTGCGGCTGGGCGCCCGGTGTGCGCCACTTCTGGCCGGGATGGCGGCGGTGTCCGGTCTGGCGCTGGGCGTCCCGGCGGTCAGTCTGGCCTACTGGCTGGCGGTCGGTCAGTCGGCGACGCTCGACCTGCCGGGGATCATCGGAGCAGCCTCGACGTCGGTCGTTTTCGCCGCCGGCGGTGCAGTCGTCACCACGCTCCTTGCGCTGCCGGTCGGGCTGCTCGCTGCGCGGCATGCGGGGTGGTTCCCGCGGCTGATGGAACGGGCGGCGTACGTCGGGCACGCGGTTCCCGGTGTCGTTGTGGCGCTGTCACTGGTCTTCTTCGCGGTCAACTACGCCTTCGGGCTCTACCAGAGCGTGCCGTTGGTCCTCTTCGCCTACGCCGTGCTGTTCCTGCCGCTGGCGGTGGCCGGCGTGCATGCTTCGGCCGCCCAGTCCCCGCCCGATCTTGAGGAGGTGGCCCGATCCCTGGGCAGCCGGCCCCTGGAGGTGCTTCGCCGGGTGACCCTTCCGTTGGCCGCGCCCGGCATCGCCGCCGCAGCGGTGCTGGTCTTCATCTCGAGCATGAAGGAGCTCACCGCCACCTTGATGCTGCAGCCCACCGGGACGAGCACGCTAGCCACGGAACTCTGGACGCAGACCTCCACCCGGGCCTACGCCGCGGCGGCGCCGTACGCTGCCGTGCTGGTGCTGTTGTCGGCGGTGCCGGCCTACCTGCTCGGACGGCGCAGCGGTCGGTGGGGAGGTGGCGGCACGTGAGCGAGCTTGTCGTCACCGGGTTGTACAAGTCCTTCGGGACCACGGTGGTGCTCACCGGCATCGACCTCACCGTCCCGTCCGGTTCCCTTGCCGCGGTCCTCGGGCCTTCCGGGTGCGGCAAGACGACCCTGCTGCGGATCGTGGCGGGCTTCGAGCGCGCCGACGGGGGCCGCGTCGAACTCGCCGGGTGCACGGTCTCCGGCCCGTCGGTCGACGTCGCGCCGGAGCGGCGCCGGATCGGCATCGTGCCCCAGGAGGGCGCGTTGTTCCCGCACCTGTCCGTCGGACGCAACGTCGGCTACGGCCTGAGCCGTGGCACGCGGCGGTCATCCGGTCGGGTCGCGGAAGTGCTCGACCTCGTCGGGCTCCGCGGGTACGCCGAACGGATGCCGCACGAGTTGTCCGGTGGACAGCAGCAGCGGGTCGCGGTCGCCAGGGCGCTCGCGCCGCGGCCGTCGCTGATCCTGCTCGACGAACCGTTCAGCGCGCTCGACACCGGCCTGCGTGCCGAGGTGCGCGCCGATGTCTGCACCGCGTTGAGGGCCGATGGCGCCACCGCGGTCCTCGTGACGCACGACCAGGAGGAGGCCATGTCCACGGCCGACCTTGTCGCCGTCATGCGGGCCGGGCGGATGGTGCAGGCCGCCTCGCCCCGCGCCCTGTACCTGGGTCCGGCCGATCTCGGCGTGGCGAGCTTTGTGGGCGACACGGTGCTGTTGGAGGGCACTCTGTCCGGAGGGCGGGCCCTCACGGCGCTGGGCTCGCTCGCGGTGCGCGATCCGGTTCCGGCTGGCGGCGCGGTTCGCGTCGTCCTGCGACCGGAGCAGCTGGTCCTGTCCGCGAACGGTGACGGCGTACCGGCGCGGGTGCGCGAGCAGGTCTTCTTCGGCCACGACGCCCTGGTCCATCTCGAACTCGGTGACGGCGCCCTGGTCACCGCCCGCAGCTTGGACTGCGCGTGGGCGCTGCCCGGGCTCGACGTTCGCCTCCGCGTCCGGGGTGAGGTGACCTGCTTCACCCGCTGACTATTCTGAGCGCCCGGGCACGGCCCGGGTGCGCGTGGGGCGTCCGGGATGCGAGCGGCGAGGCGGAGGACGGCGTGGGCGAGTTCGTGAACCTGCAGGTCGAGGACGGGATCGGGACGATCCGGCTGGACCGGCCGCCGATGAACGCGCTGAACAAGCAGGGCCAGGAGGAGATCCGCGCCGCCGCGGAGGAGGCGACGTTCCGCGACGACGTGCGGGCCGTCGTCCTCTACGGCGGGGTCAAGGTCTTCGCCGCCGGAGTGGACGTCAAGGAGATGGGCCGGATGGGCTACGCCGACATGGCCGCGCACGCCGGGCACATGTCCTCGCTGTTCTCCACGGTCGCTGCGATCCCCAAGCCAGTCGTCGCGGCGGTCACCGGTTACGCGCTCGGCGGCGGCCTCGAACTCGCGCTGTGCGCGGACTTCCGGGTCTGCGGGGACAACGCGAAGCTCGGCCAGCCCGAGATTCTGCTCGGGATCATCCCCGGAGCCGGCGGTACGCAACGGCTGGCCCGCCTGATCGGCCCGGCGAAAGCCAAGGACATCATCTTCACCGGACGCTTCGTCGATGCTGTCGAGGCGCTGGCGCTCGGGATCGTGGACAGCGTGGTCGGTCCGGACGACGTGTACGACACCGCTGTCGCGATGGCCCGGCGATACGTCGGTGGCCCCGCGCTGGCGCTCCGGGCGGCGAAGGCGGCCATCGACGGTGGCCTCGACGGTGATCTGGGCAGCGGCTTGACGCTCGAGAGCCACCTGTTCGCCGCGCTGTTCGGAACCGAGGACCAGCAGATCGGGATGGCGTCCTTCGTGGAGAACGGCCCCGGCAAGGCGCAGTTCGTGGGGCGCTGATGCCCGCCGATGTCGACGCGGCCTGGGCGGACCCCAAGCTGGCCAACGTGCTCTACCACGACTGGGAGGCGGCGAGCTACGACGAGAAGTGGTCGATCTCCTACGACGAGCGCTGCATCGACTACACCAGGGGCCGTTTCGTCTCCATCGCGGGGGACACCGGCTGGCCGTACGCCGAGGCACTGGAGCTGGGCTGCGGCACCGGGTTCTTCCTGCTCAACCTCATGCAGGCCGGAGTGGCTGCGCGTGGCCAGGTGTCCGATATCAGCCCCGGGATGGTCAAGGTGGCGCTCGCGAATGCCGGGCGGCTCGGGCTGGACGTGCGCGGCCGGGTGGCCGACGCCGAGTCCCTGCCCTACGCCGACGACTCGATGGACCTCGTGGTCGGGCATGCGGTCCTCCATCACATACCGGAGGTATCGCTGGCGTTGCGGGAGGTGCTCCGGGTGCTCAAGCCGGGCGGCCGATTCGTGTTCGCCGGGGAGCCCACCCGCTACGGCGACATGGTGGCCCGCCGGCTGTCACGGCTGACCTGGTGGTCGGTGACCCGGGCCACCCGCATGCCGATGTTGTCCTCGTGGCGGCGGCCGCAGCAGGAACTGGACGAATCGTCAGCGGCCGCGGCCTTGGAGTCCACGGTCGACCTGCACACGTTCACCCCGGCGTCCTTGCGTCGGATGGCGCATGCTGCCGGTGCGATGGACGTCGCCGTTCGGACCGAGGAACTGACCGCCGCCTGGTTCGGCTGGCCGGTGCGCACCGTCGAGTACGCCGTACGACCGGGGAAACTGGGCGCGGGCTGGGCGATGTTCGCCTACCGCGGCTGGCAGCGGCTGTCCACTGTGGACGCTGCAGTGCTGGCGCGGGTCGTCCCCGAGGGCATGTTCTACAACGCCCTGCTCACTGGCCTGAAGCCACCGCCCGCCGCCGTGCTCTGACCGGGACGCCGCCCGCGCACCGACGCCGACTACGGCGAGGTTGACCACGGCGGGGGGTTGGCCGCGCGGCGCTGCGTGAGGACCGCGTGCCGCGTCGCAAGAACACCGACGCCGTACCAGCCGAGCAGGCCCACCGTCGCGGCGGCCGGCAGCACCGCGAGGGTGGTGAACAGCGGTGCGACAGCCTCGGCGGCAGCGCCCGTCTCGCGTGGGGTGGACTGCGCAAGCCGCCGCAGGACGGCCAGGGTCGACAACCCCAGAATCACCCCGGCCAGCGCGCCGAGCAGCGCGCCGGACCGGGAACCGAAGACGTAGGAGGGTTCGGGAAAGCGGCCACCCAGGATGACAGCTCCCAGCAGCGCGACGACCCCCACCATGAGGACAGCGGCGAGCACGACCGGACCGGGGTTGTTGTCGGCTGCCGCGCCGAGAGCGGTCAGGGACAACCCGAGCGATGACACTGCGGCCAGTCGTCGCGCCACCCGCCCGCTGTCCTCGATCGGTGGCGCGTAGCGGGCTATCGCGTTCTCCCGCGCAGCCTCCCGGCAGGTCTCGTACGGCGCGCGCAGGCCCAGGGTGCGGGCGAGGACGCTCTTGCGCAGGCGCAGTTCCGGCGGCGGTTCGAGCCCGGCCAGCCGGTTGCCGAGCATGGTTCGCAGAACCCCGCGGGACCGGTTGGTCGTGGCCGCATGAACGGAATCCCACGGCCCGAGGTCCCGCCACAGCTCGACGGTCTGCGCGGACACCCGTTCGCATTGGCCGCGGTAGCGCAGCAGCGCGTCGGTGTCCGGCCCGGCTCCCAGGTCAGAATCGATCCGCATCCGCTTCGTCTGCAACTGCTCGGTGGCGGCGATCCGGCGCAGCACCTCCCCGGCCTGGGTGGCGCTGATCCGCCGTTCATAGGAAGCCGAGCCCCTGTGCAGGTCGTCGACGAGCAGCTGGTCGGCCAGTACTTGGCGTAGTTCCGGTGACCGGATCTCTGGCGAGATCTGGATGACCCCCTGGCGGACAGCGGCCAGCCGCTCGTCCGGCGTGATCCCCGGCATCGGAAAACGCCCGCCGGTCACGGCGAAGTGCAGCGTCACGCCGAGCGCCCACACGTCACCGGCCGGGCGGCGCTTGATCTGCGCGGCCGGATCGGCGTGCTGGGCGCGCGCCTCCTCCGGCGCGGTATAGCTGAGCGTTCCCGGTGCGGACAGGACGTAGGAGCCTTCCATCGGGCGGGTCAGACCGAAGTCACCGAGCTTCCACACGCCCTCGACAAGCATGATGTTGTCCGGCTTCACATCGCCGTGCGCGGTCTGCAGGTCGTGCAGTTGCGCCAGCCCGTCCGCGATGCCGGCCAGCGCCTCGCACATGGCCGTGGGCCGCGCCCAGCGACCGTCGTCGGGCAGCGGATCGCCCCGGCGTACGGCGAGGACGTACTCGCGCAGGTTCAACGACGCCCACGGCATGACGATGAGCACCCCGCCGGCGTACGGGCCGGTGTTGATCCGGCGGGCGATCGTCGAGGCCATCAGATGCGGATGGCCGAGGGTGAGCGAACTCATCGCGGCGACCTCGTGCACCACCTGGTCCTGCCGGCCGTGCGCGGACTGGGGCAGTAGCACCTTGAGCGCCACGTCCCTGCCCGACAGGCCCTCGGGATCGCTGGCCTGGTAGACGTGCGCGTTGATGCCGGCATTGACCCGGGCGGTGATCGTCCAGATCTGCATGCTGTCGCCGACGTTCAGGGCGAAGTCACTCGGCGCGTGCTCGGGGAAGGTGGCGGAGCCGAAGACCTCGGTCGCCGGGGCCTGGGCATAGCCGCGCTCGGTGTTCACGGCCCCCTCCCTCCACCACCGCTGCTGCCGGCCTGGACAGAACCACCCCCGCTGAGCCTGGCAGCCCAACGGTAACGCCACTCCCGCGCCTCTTCGGCGAGGCGCTGCAGGTGCGCGGGTGTGACCAGGCCGTGCCCGATGAGGGCGGCGGCCAGCATTCCGAGGCTCACCGGCCGCTCGGTGAACACCCGCGCGTCGAGCATCTTCTGCTTGAGCGTCTTGAGGTCGGTGACGACGAACCGCTCGAGTTCCTCCAGTGTCGCCGGCGCGCCGGCCACGCCGGTGAGTGCGGCGACCTCGGCACCGATCTCGACCGCCGACGGCAACCGGCGCAGCCGCAGCGGATCGCGCAGCCACGGCCCGCACAGCAGCACTGCGGTGAGGAAGTACTGCGCATCCTCGGCCAATACGACGCCGGCGCCGGGCAGGGTGGGTTCACCGGTCAGCGGGGGGAGGTTGCGGCGTACCGCCGGATCGGCAGCAGGCACGGCCGTGCAGGTGATGATCAGCGGCCGCTCCTGGTGCACCATCGTCGCCGTCCCCACGGTGACCGCGGTGCGGTCGGCGGACCACCGTCCCCCCGGGCGCAGCGGGATTAGGGAGCCCTCGAGGGTGTCCACGAACAACGGGTTCACCTCGGAGACGTTGGTGAGCCGCCAGCCCGCCGTACGTGCCTCGATCAGGCCGTGGTGGCGGGACAGGTGCACGTCGCCACCGAGCAGGAGGTCGGCTCCTCCCCCCGGCCGGCCGAAGATCAGCGACTGTCCGGCGGCCAGGGTCTTCTGCTGGCCGTCGGGCGAGCGGAGGACTACCCGGTTCATCCGGCCGGCCGGATCACGAGGGCACTGGCATCGTCGGTGCCGCCGGCCGCGACCGCCGCGGTGACGAGTCGCCGCGCGGCCAGGTCGGGATCGGGTTCCGCGACCAGGATCTCGGTCATCTGCGTGGTGGTGAGGACGGCGTGCACGCCGTCAGTGCTCAGGAGCACCGCGTCTCCGGCGACCATCCGGTGCCGGGTGACGTCCGCGGTTGCTCCCGACGGGTTTCCGAGGTAGCGGCGCAGGTGGTTGGTGGTGCGCCGGACCAACGGTGAGTCGGGCTCGGCAGCTCCCACCGCGACCAGGTGGGCTGCGACGGTGTGATCGGTGGTCAGGGCGAGCAGCGCGCCCTCGTGCAACCGGTGGCAGCGGGAGTCCCCGAGGTTGACGACGAGCAGGTCAGCGCCATCGGCTACCAGTGCACACAGCGTCGTGGCGCCCGTCAACGCGCCCTCGTGGGCGAACTCCGCCACCAACTCCGCCTGCACCGCCGCGATGGCGGCGTCCACCGCCGACTCGTCGCGCATCGCCCTACCGGCGAGCACTCCGGCAAACCGCTCGACCGCCAGCCGGGCGGCCTCTCCGCCGCGCGGGGTCGATCCCATCCCGTCGGCCAGCACGACGATGCCCTCACCCGGCAATGCCGCGAACGCGTCCATGTTGGTCTCGCGTCGCGACCCCAGGCGGCTGTGGGCGCCGACCAGCCACCGTCGGGCTGGGGCCGGTGGCGTCATCGCACCTCATGCAGTGGCGGCGTCACCACTGCACCGTACGACGGCTGGTAGGTCCACGACGGCCCCATCGTCCCTATCTGCACCGTGTCCCGTGCCCGCAGCAGGACCGGGTGACCGACGGCGACCCCGTTGACACGCGTCCCGTGCCGGCTGCCGAGATCCTCCAGGCGGCAGCCGGCCGGTGTCGGGGTCAGCCGAAGGTGGCGCCTGGACGCCGCGGCGTAGTGGATCGTGACCTCGCAGTCCGCCGAGCGGCCGACGTCGACGGCGTGTCCGGCGACCATGATGTCCGGCTCTCCGTCGGCCGTCCGCAGCCGGTGTTCGCGCTGGGCATCCGGTAGCTCGGCGGCTGTCGGTTCCGGTCGCAGGTCCGCGCGACCGCCGACTGCTCGGAGGGCGGCCGGCGACGTCCGCGTGGGCTCGACCACGTCCCGCGTTCGCTCGGGCGGTGCCAGGGTGCCCTGGCGGCCCGGGCCGGTCGGCGGCGCCACGTCGACGGTGAGGGTGGCTTCACGCGACGAGACGGGCGGCAGAGGGTCGGACCCGGCCGGGCGCGGGGCCGGCAGCGTCGTGGAGATGACCTCCGGCCGGCCCTCGGCGACCGTCTCGCTGGGCTGGAGGACAACGCGTGGCCGGCTGTCGTGCAGCCACTGCTTTTCGCGGGCGGTCCGCAGCAGGCTCTGGCCCACCGCCTCCTGCACCGTGTCGAGCAGCGGCTCGACGACGGCGTACTCATCCGGGCTGATGCCGACGAGGAAGGCGCGGGGGAGGACCGCCTTCTGCCCGAACGGCATGACGACGCGCTGGCGCCGGCACACCCGGGCGATCCGCTTCGTCACCACGCGGACGGTCGGGCGCGGCGCGGGGACAAGTGCGCGGTAGCAGTCATACGCGGTGTCGGCCAGGCCCGAGCGGTCAGGGAGCCACCGCCGCGCGACGACCAGTCCGATCACCACGACCACGACCACGAGGACCCAGGCGCTCATGTGCGCAACGACACCACGGCCGATGACCCCCGGGCACCTCCCGTGGAGGGGGTACAGCGCCGATGATGCCGGTCGGGACCGACCGGATCCATTATCATCGCCGCGTCCGGGCTAGCCTCGTCGGCGTGTCAGGTCGCGATCCTCGCCAGGCCCGCTTCCTCACGGTCGCCTCGTTGCGGTGGGTGATCAGACATCGCGCGTGGACGCCGTACTACCTCGTGCGCTACTGGCGCTTCCTCCGGTTCCGGCTACGCAGCCCGCACATCGTCACCGAGGGTTTCGTGTTCCTCGGCCGGCGGGTCGAGGTCTACGCCCGGCCGGGCTACGGCCGGCTGATCCTCGGTCGGTGGGTGCACGTCGGCGACGGCAACTCGATCCGCTGCCACGAAGGGACGATGCGGATCGGGGACAAGTGCGTGTTCGGCCGGCACAACACGGTGAACTGCTACCTGGACATCGAGATCGGCGCGGCCACCTTGATCGCGGACTGGGTCTACATCTGCGATTTCGACCACGTCACCGACGACGTCACCAGGCCGATCAAGGACCAGGGGATCGTCAAGAGCCCGGTCCGGATCGGGCCGGACGTCTGGCTCGGCGTCAAGGCCTCGGTGCTGCGCGGTGCGCAGATCGGGCGCGGCGCCGTGGTCGCCGCACATGCCGTCGTCACGGGGGAGATCCCGGCGTACGCCGTGGCGGTAGGCATCCCCGCCAGGGTGGTTCGCGACCGGGTGGCCGACTACGCGGCGAACGCGGCGAGGCGGGAGGCCTTGGCCGACATCGCCCGCAAGACCGCCACGGCGGCCGACCGCGCTGGTTGAGATCTCAGACGGTGCCGGCGGCGACCGCGATGACCACGATGACGAGGAACCCGATCCCCACCCAACCCAGCACGATCCCCGCGATCGCCATCCCGTTGCCGCCTTCGCCGGTACGGCGGATCTGGCTGCGGGCCACGTATCCGAACACCAGCGCGAGGATGCTGCCGATCCAGTAGAGCCACAGGATGCCGAGGATCATCGACGCGACGGCCATCGAGTTGGTGCGCCTGGGCGGCGGCGGATGGCCGTACCCCCACCCGGACGGCGGAGGCTGGTGCTGCTGCGGGGGCGGCGGCCACCCCGGCTGGTGCGGGGGCGGTTCCCACCCTGGCGGGGGGTACTGGCTGGACACGGCGCGCACGGTAGCAGTGACCGCGGATGCGACCGCGGCGCCGGAAACGCCCGTTCAGTAGCCTCCGGTTCCATGACCACCGGATCACGCCATGGCGGGCATCTCGCGCTGGAGGTCCTGCGGGCCTATGGCGCGCAGGAGATGTTCACGCTCTCCGGCGGACACGTCTTCCCCCTGTACGACGCGGCCCACACCACGGGCTTCCCGATCTATGACGTCCGGCATGAGCAGACCGCCGTGTTCGCCGCGGAGGGTGTCGCGAAGCTGGGCCGCCGGCTGGGACTGGCGGTGCTGACCGCCGGGCCGGGGGTGACGAACGGCGTGAGTGCGGTGACGACCGCCCACTTCAACGGTTCGTCGGTGCTGGTCCTCGGGGGCCGGGCGCCGCAGTGGCGCTGGGGGGCTGGTTCGCTCCAGGAGATCGATCACGTTCCGATCCTCGCGTCGATCACGAAGCACGCGGCCACGGTTGGCTCAGCCGCGGCGATTCCGGGTGCTGTGGCGCGCGCGGCCGAGGCGGCGCTGTCCGGCCACCGCGGCCCGGCGTTCCTGGACTTCCCGATGGACGTGATCTTCGCCGAGGCCGAAGCCGACCCCGCCGAGCCGGGCCTGCCGGAGCGGCCCCAACCGGATCCGTCCGACGTGGACACTGCGGCGACGTTGGTCGCCCAGGCGGAACGCCCCGTTCTGATCGCCGGCAGTGACGTGTACGCCGACGGCGCCTGGACGCAACTCGCCGCCGCCGCCGAGGCGCTGAGGGTGCCGGTGTTCGCCAACGGAATGGGTCGTGGGTGCCTGCCCGCAGACCACGAGCTGGCCTTCAGCCGGGCCCGGCGCGTTGCGACGCAGGGCGCGGATGTCGTCGTGGTGGTCGGCACGCCGCTGGACTTCCGGCTCTCCTTCGGGGACTTCGGCCAGGCCACCGTCGTGCACGTCGTCGACAGTCCGGAGCAGCGGGCCAGGCACGTACAGGTGACCTGTTCGCCCGCCGGTGACCTGAGGTCGGTGCTTGCCGGGCTGGCTTCCTATGCCGGGGACCGCGCCGACCACGAAGCCTGGCTGGAGACGCTGCGTGCCGCCGAGACGGTAGCCCGCGAAAAGGAGGAGGCCGCCCTCGGTTCGACGTCGACTCCGATCGCCCCGAGCCGGATCTACGGCGAACTGCGCAGGGTCCTCGCCCGGGACGCCGTCGTTGTCTGCGACGGCGGGGACTTCGTGTCCTACGCCGGGAAGTACCTCGACTCCTACACGCCGGGCTGCTGGCTCGACCCGGGCCCCTACGGTTGCCTGGGCACGGGCCAGGGATACGCGATGGCCGCGCGCTTGACCCGGCCCGACGCCCAGGTGTGCCTATTGCTCGGCGACGGCGCCGCCGGCTTCTCGCTGATGGATGTCGACAGCCTGGTGCGGCACCGCCTCCCGGTGGTCATGGTGGTCGGCAACAACGGGATCTGGGGACTGGAGAAGCACCCGATGCAGCAGATCTACGGCTACGACGTCGCCGCTGATCTGCAGCCGGGGCTGCGCTACGACGACGTCGTACGCGCGCTCGGAGGAGCCGGTGAGACGGTCACCGCGGCCGATGAGTTGCCGGCGGCGCTGGCCCGTGCGTTCGACGCCGGCGTGCCCTATCTGGTCAACGTCCTGACCGACCCGGCGGATGCCTACCCGCGCTCGTCCAGTCTCGCCTGATCCCTGCCGCGGATCGACCGGATCGGGTCAGGCCTCGCGGCGAGGCTAGAGCAATCTGGCGTCAAGGCACCGGAAGGGTGAGTCGACGTCCGTCACGGGTACGGCAACCTCGATCGGCGCCGAACCGTCGAGAACATCGACGAGTCGGTCGAGGCGCTCCCGGTGCGTCGCGATCCGCGATCGTGCGTACGCCGCCGCGCTGTCCTTGCTGACCATGAACGCCCAGTCGCTGGCCAGCATGAGGTAAGCCTCCCGGACCACCTGGTCCAGCAACGGACTCCGATGCATCGCCCGATGTCTGTCCACAGTGGACAAGAGCGTCGCCTGGACGTCGGCGTTCCAACGAACGATGTCGGTGACCTGGGCGCCGTCCCACACGCGCCAGTCCTTGCCCGAGCCCCAGGAGCTCGCGGGCAGCTCCACCGCCGCGCCGACGTGACCCGCCTCGACCGCGCCGCGCAGCGTGGTCACCCGAACCCCTGCCTCTGGCAGCATCCGCAGGACCGCCGCCAGCCAGGACGGGCCCTCGTACCACCAATGCCCGAACAGTTCGGTGTCGAACGCCGCGACGCACAGGCCGGGTCGGCCGTCCCGGTCGGCCAGTGCAGTCAGCCGCCGGCGTACGACGCCCACGAAGTCCGCAGCGTCCCGGGCGACGGCGAGGTCGGCACGGTCGGACTCCCACGGCTTCTTCAGCGCCGGCGGCGTCCGGGTACTGGTCACCCGGGCCGGCCGGAAACCCGATGCGTGGTCGAAGGTGTGGAAGTCGCGATAGTCCGGACCGCCCGGGTAGCCCGAGCGCGGGGACCAGACCCGGTAGGTGACGTCGAGGTCGCGGCCGAAGCACAGCACGTCGGAGGCGGCGACGGGGTGAGCCGCCGATGTGTCGCCGCGCAGTGCCGGGCCGTCCACCAGGAACCGGCCTACACCGGCTGCGGCGTAGAGCTGCTCCAGGCCCGGGCGGTAGCCGCATTCCGGCGCCCAGATGCCCTCCGGCGCCCGGCCGGTCCGCAACCGCATGTCGTCCAGGCCGGTCCGCAGCGCATGGGCGACGACCCGGTCGTCGAGCAGCGGCTGGAAGGGGTGCCCGGCCGGGCCGCCGAGCAGTTCGACGACGCCGTCGTCGGCGAGCCGCCGGAGGACCGGAGATCCGCCGTGCCGCCACCGCCCTCCCAGGTCGTCCAGACAGCGGCCGGCGGCTCGGAACTCGTGAGTGGCCAGGTCGGTCAGTCCCGGCCGCGCGGCAAGTGCTTCAGCTCGCAGCTGCCAGAACCCGGCCCAGGTGTAGGTCTCGCGCAGGCAGTAGGGATCGTCGAGCATCGCGGCCACGGTGGGGGACACGCCCAACGTGACGAGGTCCCGGTGGCCTTCACCGGCCAACTCCTCCAGCACCCGGACGACCCGCAGCCAGGAGTGCGTGAACGCCTGGTGCAGCCATTCCTCACCGACCGGCCACGCTCCCGCGTGCGCCAGCCACGGCAGGTGCGTGTGGAGCACGAGACAGAACGTCCCGACCGGTTCGCTCACCGGCGCCGTGCCACCAGCACCAGGTCCAGCGCGGTGTCGAGGCCGGTGCTGTTGATGACGAAGTCCTCCGCTCGTACGCCGGCGACGTCGGCGGGCAGCCCGGCCGGCCAGTGGTCCGGGGTGGTGGCGAGCTGAGCTGCCACCAGGCCGCCGTAGCACCGGTCGAGCTCGCCGAGCCGAGCACCGTGGCGCACCCCCAGCAGGGTCGGCGGCCCCAGCGATCGCGGCAGCAGCAAGGGCAGCTCGGACGGTGACAGCTCACGCGAGTGGAACGGGTTGCGCGGCGGCGTACCCGGGGACCAGTCCGGGGAGAACGTGAGCCGGTTCGGCGTCGAAAGGATCAGAACGCCTCCCGGCCGCAGAACCCGTGCGCACTCGCCCAGGAAGCGCGGTTGGTTCCAGAGATGCTCGATCACCTGGAGGCACACGACGACGTCGATGGCGGCGTCGGAGACGGGCAGGTCGACGAGATTGGCCAGAACGACCGCCAGTTGCCGGTAGCGGCGGCTCGCATGGGCCACAGTGAGCGCGTCGTAGTCCATCGCGACGACGCCATCGGCCACGCCCGCGATGAGCCCGGCTCCACTTCCCTCGCCGCAGCCGGCGTCCAGAACCCGGGCGGCACGGCAGTGCGGCAGCACGAACCGGTACGCCGCCTCGTGCCGCCGGAACCAGTAGTTCTCCGACGCGATGTCGGGCACGGTCCGCTCACCGGTCAGTGGCAGCCGGCCGTTGGGGTTCACCGGACCGGACCCTACTGCCCGAGCCGGGTCGTGACCGGGTTCACCAGTGCTCCGGTGGCCGGAGCGCCGCTTCCCGCAGGTAACATCGGCAGCTGGACGGCACCGCGGCAGCGCCTCCCGCTCGCCCCGCCGGTGCCCCGACGTACCCCCTCGAAGGAGGTTCTGCCGCCGATGAACATCGTCGTCCTGGTCAAGCAGGTCCCGGACTCCGGCAGCGAGCGAACGCTGCGGTCCGAGGACAACACCATCGACCGGCAGTCGGTCGACAATGTGATCAACGAGATGGACGAATACGCCATCGAAGAGGCGCTCACGCTGGCCGCGTCCCACGGCGGTGAGGTCACGATCCTGACGATGGGGCCGGAGCAGGCCTCGGACACGATCCGCAAGTCACTGTCCATGGGTGCCCACAAGGCGGTCCACATCAGCGACCCCGCCCTGCACGGCTCCTGCGCCGTGCAAACCTCCGCGGTCCTCGCCAAGGCGCTCGGGACGCTTGAGTGGGACCTGGTCATCTGCGGGGCGGAATCCACCGACGGGCAGGTGGCCGTCATGCCGGCGATGCTGTCCGAGCGGCTCGGCGTGCCGCACCTCACCGGCGCACGCAAGCTCACGGTGGACGGGCAGAAGCTGACCGTCGAGCGGCAGACCGACGGCGGGTACTGGGTGCTCGAGGCGCAGGCGCCCGCGATCGTGAGCGTGTGGGACACCATCAACGAGCCGCGCTACCCGTCGTTCAAGGGGATCATGGCGGCGAAGTCCAAGCCGGTCACGAAGTTGACCCTTGCCGAGCTCGGCGTCGAGGCCGGCGAGGTGGGCCTGGCCAACGCCACCAGCGGCGTTCTGGAGTTCGCCAACCGGCCGCCCAAAGAGGCGGGTCAGGTCGTCAAGGACGAGGGGGACGGGGGGGCCAAGCTCGCCGACTTCCTCGCCGCCCAGAAGTTCATCTGAGCCGCAGTTCATCTGAGCCGCAGTACATCTGAGCCGCAGTACATCTGAGCCAAGGGAATTGGTCACTGATATGGCAGAGGTTCTCGTCCTCATCGAGCACACCGACGGCGCGGTCCGCAAGGTCTCGCTCGAACAGCTGACTGCAGCGCGGGTTCTGGGCGAGCCGTCGGCGGTGGTCTGCGGTGCGACCGGCAGCGCCGCGGGGATCAGGGACCGGCTCGCCGAGTACGGCGCTGCCAAGGTGTACGTCGCGGAGTCCGACGACATCGCCGGCCACCTGGTCGCTCCAACGGCAGAGGTGCTCGCTCACCTGGTCGCGGAGAAGTCGCCGATCGCCGTGCTGCTGCCCTCCACGAACGAGGGCAAGGAGATCGCCGGTCGGCTGGCCATCAAGATCGGCAGCGGCCTGCTCACTGACGTGACCGAGGTGACGGCCGAGGGCATCGCCACCCAGGTGGTCTTCGCCGGTGCGGTGATCGTCACGTCGAAGGTCAATACCGGTACGCCGATCTACGCGCTGCGGCCGAACTCCCTTTCCCCGGAGCCGGCGCCCGGGGCTGCCGAGGAGGAGGTCGTCGAGGTGGCGATCTCCGAGGCCGCCAAGGCGACCAGGATCCTCGAGCGGGTGGTCGAGGCATCATCCAGCCGGCCGGAACTCACCGAGGCGGCGATCGTCGTGTCCGGCGGACGGGGCGTCGGCAGTGCCGAGAACTTCTCCATCATCGAGAACCTGGCCGACTCCCTCGGCGGCGCCGTCGGAGCCTCCCGCGCGGCGACGGACTCGGGCTTCTACCCGCACCAGTTCCAGGTCGGTCAGACCGGCAAGACCGTCTCGCCGCAGCTGTATCTCGCCGCCGGCATCTCCGGTGCCATCCAGCACCGGGCCGGGATGCAGACGTCGAAGACGATCGTCGTCATCAACAAGGACGCCGAGGCGCCGATCTTCGAACTCGCCGACTTCGGCGTCGTCGGCGACCTCAACAAGGTGGTCCCGCAGTTGACCGAGGAAGTCACCAAGCGCAAGGGCTGAGGCGGCGCCGCGCGCGATGCCTGGAGCGTTTCCTTAG
>JACDAB010000143.1 GCA_013695665.1 Geodermatophilaceae bacterium
GCCAACGACACGCTCATAGCCAGCGCCGAGGAGATCCTCAACCCGCACCGGGTCGGCGACCGACTGCTGGGTGACGTGGCCTGCATGCTGGTGACCCGAACCGGTGACCGCTTCGCCGGCGTGTGCATCGACACCGGGTCCGGAACCGGTTTCTGCGCCGAGCATGCAGCGATCGCGGCCATGGTGACCGCGGGGCAGTACGAGATCGCCCACCTCGTGGCGGTCACCCGCCACGAGGGCCGGCTGCTGGTGCTGCCGCCGTGCGGTCGATGTCGGGAGTTAATACGCCAGATTGACCCGGCCAACATCGACACCCTCGTCATACTGGGGCGCGGCGAGTCGGTGCGGCTGCGCGAGCTCCTACCACGACATGAGTGGCCGGAGCCGGTGACCTAGGGGGGATCGCCACGTATCCCCCGCACATCACGGGTGGCAAACCCCACAATCGTGGCAGCTGGACGCTGGTCCGCCCTCGATAGACTCAACCTTCAGCCTGAGCCGGGAGGTGGCCGTGCCCTACCCGTCCTCCGCCGAACGGGACCGGCCGTGGGTGATGCGGACCTATGCCGGGCACTCCTCACCGGTCGAGTCCAACCGGCTCTACCGCACGAACCTCGGCAAGGGCCAGACCGGGCTGTCGGTCGCCTTCGACCTGCCGACCCAGACTGGGTACGACGCCGATCACGAGCTGGCCAGCGGCGAGGTCGGCAAGGTCGGCGTACCCGTCGCACATCTCGGCGACATGCGGGCGCTGTTCGACCAGCTGCCGCTGGAGACCATGAACACGTCGATGACGATCAACGCGACGGCGATGTGGCTGCTTGCGCTGTACCAGGTGGTCGCCGAGGAGCAGGACGCGGACCTGACGAAGCTGACCGGCACAACCCAGAACGACATCATCAAGGAGTACCTGTCGCGCGGGACCTACGCCTTCCCGCCCGCGCCGTCGCTTCGGCTGACCACCGACCTGATCGCACACACCGTCACCACGATGCCGACGTGGAACCCGATCAACATCTGCAGCTACCACCTCCAGGAGGCCGGCGCGACACCGGTCCAGGAGATCGCATTCTCCCTGTGTACGGCGATCGCGGTGCTCGACGCGGTCCGCGACGCGGGCCAGGTTCCGTCGGAGCGCTTCGGTGACGTGGTCGCCCGGATGTCCTTCTTCGTGAACGCCGGGGTGCGCTTCGTCGAGGAGATGTGCAAGATGCGTGCCTTCGTCCGGTTGTGGGATCAGCTCACCCAGGAGCGGTACGGCATTCAGGAAGCCAGGCAACGTCGCTTCAGGTACGGCGTCCAGGTCAATTCCTTGGGGCTGACCGAGGCGCAGCCGGAGAACAACGTGCAGCGGATCGTCCTGGAGATGCTCGGCGTGACGTTGTCTCGTGATGCCCGGGCGCGCGCCGTACAGCTGCCGGCGTGGAACGAGGCGCTGGGACTGCCGCGGCCCTGGGACCAGCAGTGGTCGCTGCGGCTGCAGCAGATTCTCGCCTACGAAACCGATGTCCTGGAGTACGACGACCTCTTCGAGGGCTCGGTGGTCGTCGAGGCGAAGGTCGCCGAACTGGTCGAGGGCGCCCGGGCCGAGATGGACCGGGTGCTGGAGATGGGCGGGGCGGTCGCCGCCGTGGAGTCGGGATACATGAAGAGCGCGTTGGTTGGCTCGCTCGCCGAGCGGCGCACGCGGCTGGAGTCCGGGGAGGACGTCGTTGTGGGCGTCAACCGGTTCCAGAGCACCGAGCCGAATCCGCTGACCGCCGACCTGGAGACCTCGATCATGACCGTTGACCCCGCGGTGGAGGCCGCGGCGATCGGGTCGCTGCAGGTGTGGCGAGCGGAGCGGGACGACGTGCAGGTGTCGGCGGCGCTCGACGGGCTACGGAACGCAGCCAAGACCGAGGAGAACCTGATGTCACACTCGCTCGCGTGCGCGCGGGTGGGCGTCACGACGGGGGAGTGGGCCCAGGCGCTGCGCGAGGTGTTCGGCGAGTACCGCGCACCGACCGGTGTCGGGTCCGCGCGGCAGTCCGGCGAGGCGGGCTCTGAGCTGGCCGCGGTACGGGAGCGGGTCCGGGCCACCGGTGCCGAGCTGGGCACCCGGCTCCGGATGCTGGTCGGCAAGCCAGGCCTGGACGGGCACTCGAACGGTGCCGAGCAGATCGCCGTACGGGCCCGTGACGCCGGCTTCGAGGTGATCTACCAGGGCATCCGGCTCACGCCCGCGCAGATCGTCGCCGCGGCGGTCGAGGAGGACGTGCACGTCGTCGGCTTGTCGGTGCTGTCCGGGTCACACCTGCAGGTGGTGCCCGCAGTCGTGGACGGGCTCCGGGAGGTCGGTCTGGACGACGTACCGGTGGTGGTCGGCGGGATCATCCCCGACGGTGACGCCCGGCGGCTGCAGGAGCGTGGGGTGGCCCGGGTATTCACGCCGAAGGACTACGGGCTCACCGAGATTATCGGCGCCATCCTCGACGTGATCCGGTCGGCCCGCGGCCTCACCTGAACCCACTGCCCGGCGTTCAGCTGGCTCGCAGGTGCTCCACATTCGCCTCGGCTGCCGCGCGGCTGAGCTGCTCGTCACCGCTCACGTCACCGGCGAAACCCGGGTCACGATCCAGCGCCCCGGCGACGAGCACGTTCCCCTCGCGGGCGATCGTCACCCAGATCCGCTCCACCGAACCGTCCTCGCCGCTTTCCGCGTCGAGGGCGAACACCACGAACTCGTCGCCGATGGCCGACCCGACAGCGGTCACCTCGACAGTCAGGAACTCGTTGACCGTCGGGCATGCCCTGGCGTCCTCCTTGA
>JACDAB010000221.1 GCA_013695665.1 Geodermatophilaceae bacterium
GCGTGCTTGCTGGACGAGGTCGGGCGGTGGACGGGCCGCACCACTGTCGTGTCGGTCGAACTCCTGAACGTCGCGTCTCCCGCAACGGCCATGCGCATTGTGGGCTCGTTCGCGCCCGCCGATGTCCACATCGTCATCACGGCGCGGGACCTCGCCCGCGTGATCCCGTCGTCGTGGCAGGAGACGATCCAGAACGGTCTCGTGTGGACGTGGGATGAGTTCGTCGCCTCCGTCGTCTCTCGCCCAGGAGCCACCAAGCTCGTGCGGCGGTGGGCCGACGTCGTCGGGCCCGACCACGTCGTGGACGACGTCCGCGACCTGGTTCCCGCCCCGCGCGGCGGGAGCGGCGATGACCAACCGTCCGACGCGCGGATCGCCCACGCAGCGACGTTCGCTGCGGCCGCGCTGACCCGTCAGCTGGCGGACGTGGCGGGTCCGGAGGGCGGACGCGGTCGCTCACCGAAACGCGGGCAGGCAGGTGAGCAGTGGTGACCTCGACGAGGGGCAACCCCTCGATGGGGCGCGGCCGATGGTGTACCTGCACATCGGCACGATGAAGTCGGGTGCTGACCATTTCACAGTGGTCACCGTGCCCGCAGCGACTTCCGAGCCAGCAGAGCTGTGGCGAAGATTCGGCGCCGCGGTCGACATCGACACCGAGCTGTTCTCCGCGTCCAGCGGCGGGCGGGGTAACCCGTCCCTGGGCTTCGCCGAGGCCGAGATGCTGCGGCGTCTCAACGTCGAGATCGGACGGCAGCTGGAGCAGGACGCGTACCGCCGCCTCGTCACCGGGTTCCTCTCGCGACAGGTCCTGCGCGGTCGGCAGGACGAGACCAGCGCTCCCCCGACCCTGCCCCCTGCAGCCCTCGAGTGGGCCCGTCAGCACGGTGCACGGCTCGTCTCCGAGCTGGGCGAGCTCGGAGTTGGTGTCCGGGGGGATCTGAGTGATCTCGTCGCGCCACCCTTCGCGGGCGACCCGCGTGACGACGCGGAATCTGCAGCCAGCGATGCCGCGGTCGCGGCCGTCGCGGTCAAGGCCGCCGCTGCCCTCCTGGTTGCGCTCGCCGAGTCTCATGACAGCCCGGAGCGAGCCGGGTGACAGCGCCGTCCGCCGGCCGTGAGCACGAGCCAGGCGCCCGCCATCGTGGCCGGGACACCCACCTTTCGTGACCTGCCCTCAACCGACGCGCGCTGAGGCGCCTCGGGCTCGCTGCGTATGATGCAAACGCTGCCGCGTAGACCGACGCCCGACCGGGAGGACCACCCGCATGATCGACGAGGCCGTCGCGGCCCACCGTTCCGGGCGCAGCTCCGCTCCCACGACCTACCTCCACATCGGCACGATGAAGACAGGCACGTCGTTCGTGCAGAGCGTTCTGAGCCGCAACCATGAAGTGCTCGCGGGCGAGGATGTGACCTTCCCCGGCAACGATCGGTGGGCGATGCAGGTCCGCGCAACCCGGGACGTCCTCTCGATCAAGGGCAAGCCCGTCGACGGCGCGTGGGACCAGCTCGTCCGCCACATTCACGCCTGGCCCGGGCGAGCGGCGCTCGTGTCGATGGAGTTTCTGAGCCTCGCGTCGGCCGACGATGCAATAAGGGTCGTTCGGGGCCTGGCGCCCTCGCGGGTCGAGGTCATCCTGACCGCGCGTGATCTGGTGCGCGTCCTGCCCTCCGCCTGGCAGTCGATGATCAAGCAAGGCCGTCCCTGGTCGTACCCGGACTTCCTCGCCTCCGTGATTGACCCCGACGGCGGGCCAGCCCCGGACGCGGCCCGCCGATTCTGGCGCCACCACGACCTGCCCGAGATTGCCCGCAAGTGGGTAGCCGCAGTCGGTGCGCCACACGTACATCTCGTCAGCGTGCCGCCGTCAGGTGCCCCTCCATCGCTGCTGTGGGAGCGGTTCTGCTCCGTGGTCGGGCTCGACCCTTCCCGCTATGACATCAGCCAGGACAAGAAGAGCAACTTCTCGCTGAGCTATAGCGACACCGAGCTGCTGCGCCTCGTCAACCGGTCGCTTGGCGACGACTTCGGCGGCCAGAGCCGCAAGAAGTGGGCCACGCGGTTCCTCGCGAACCGGGTGCTCCGAGCGCACACTGGCGACGCCACCGCCGAGGACCGGCCCACGCTCGACGCCGAGCAGCATCGCTGGGCGGTCCAGCGCAGCGAACAGGACCTGGAAAAACTGCACACGTTGGGGCTGCACGTGGTCGGTGACCTCGACGAGCTGCTGCCCGTGCCGCGCGACCCCGACGAGCCGCGTACGGCGGCGACGCCACAGGAGCGTTATCCCGACCGCGCTGGCGAGGTGATCGCCGCGCTCGTCAAGCGGCTCGCGCAGCTCGATCCGGAAGCGCCGGCCAAGGCGCATCGCGAGCCGCCGCGCGACGACGCCGACGCCGATCTCGACGACGAACCGTGACGGCAGGTGGATCGGCTTCTGGGCCGGTCATCAACCTGCACATCGGCACGATGAAGACAGG
>JACDAB010000240.1 GCA_013695665.1 Geodermatophilaceae bacterium
GTCGTGGGCGGGGCGCAGGTCGGCAGGTTGAAGACGTTGTTGTCCAGGGTGACGGCGCCGTTTCGCGCCAGTGCACGTCCCTCGACAGTGGTCCCGGTCTGCACCGTTATCGACGTCAGCGCCAAGATGGTTCCGACGAAGTCGGTGCCGGTCCCCAGCGTCGCCGAGCTGCCCACCTGCCAGAACACGTTGCACGGGTCGGCACCGTTGGTGAGGGCGACCGTGCTGTTCGAGGCAGTGATCAGTGTGGATCCCGCTTGGAAGATCCACACCGAACTGGGGTCATTCTGCGCGTCGAGGGTGACCGTCCCGGTCAGGCCCAGCTCGGTGGAGTTGCTGTACACGCCACCGAACAAGGTTCGTCCTCCGAGTTCGGTCGCCACCGCGGTGGACGGGCGGCCGGCCGCGTCGTTGTAGGCGATCACAAGATCGGATTTGGCCTGCGCCGCCTCGGCATCAGCGGCGTGCACGGCTCCGTTGACCAGACCCGGCGGGAAGCCGGTGACCGCAGTCCCCGGGTGAACCCCCAAGTCCCCGTTGATGACGGAGGGGCCGGTGTTGTTGACGGCACTGCCGGCGAGGACAGCGTACGCATTGGCCGTCCCTAGAGCCACCGACGGCTCGGCCGCTGCCGCGGACATTCCCGCGAACCCGGCCAGGACGACCATGGCGGCAACCGTCCCGGCGGCCAGCACTGCTGCGAACCAGCGCCGCGGAGCAACAGTCCCGGACACCGCGCTTAACCAGGTTGTGAGCTGTTGGCGAGAAGGCACAGCGGTGAATTGCATACGGCGGGTAGCCGCGTGCTTACCTCTGGAAATGATCTTCACGCGTTGTGATCCTCTCAGTACGCTTCGTAGCCGCAATGTAGCCCGCGATCCCGGAATTGTCGAACGGCCTTGAATCCGGTCCTTCTCAGCCCGCAAACCTGGCCTGCGAGCCGCAAGGCCCATTCGGGTCGTAGCCTCAGCACCGATGACTGAGACCGAGGAGCTAGTCGTCCTTGTGGACGAGTCCGGGCATCCGTACGCAGAAATGCCCAAGGCGGCCGTGCACCACCTCGATACGCCGTTGCACCTGGCGTTCTCGTGCTGGATCGTCGACGATGCGGGCCGCGTCTTGGTGACCAGGCGGGCAGCAGCGAAGCTCACCTGGCCCCTGGCCTGGACGAATTCCGTCTGCGGGCACCCGGCACCGGGTGAACCGATCGTCGCCGCCGTCCGCCGCCGCGCTGCGGCCGAACTGGGCCTGTCCTTGATGAGCACCGAGTTGGTGCTGCCAGATTTCCGGTACTCAGCCCGGATGGCCAACGGCATTCTTGAGAACGAGGTCTGCCCGGTCTATCGAGCGGTGGTCCTGGCCGATGCCGAGATGCTCCCCGACCCCGCCGAGGTCGCCGAGTGGCGGTGGACGTCCATGGCCGACCTCAGTCGCGACGTGGCAGCCGATCCCGAACCTTTCAGCCCGTGGATGCTCGCCCAGCTACCCCTGCTCAGCTAGGCGTGTGGGGCTAATCGTCGTTGCCCATCGACAGGCCAGGCAGGCGCACGTTGACTCGGCCATCGTGCGTGCGCACCTGCAGGGCAGGCTGAGCGGCTGTCGCCGGGCCGTGGACAACCTTGCCGTCATCCACCCTGAACACACTGCCATGCCACGGGCAGACGATGCATTCCCGACCGCCCTCGGTGACAAGGACACCCTCGTGCAGTGGACCTGAGGCATGGCTGCAGCGATCGACCAGCACGTGGACCTGATGGCCGCGCCGGAGCACGAACAGCGCCACCTCCCCGATGCTGCCGCGGGTCGGTCGTCCGTCGGGGAGGTCGGCCAGCGGACCCAGGTCTGTCCATCCGGGCGGAGCGATCTCTGCATGCGCCACGGCATGGCTGGGCCCCGCGGCCTGCCGGTAAGCCAAGTGCCCCCCGACTGTGGCCGCCGCGGAGGCGAGTGCGAAACCTGCGTACGACAGCAGGCGGCCGAGGGCAGGCCGGCCCCGGCCGCGGGCTACGAGTGACGCACCGTACAGGCCGAGCGCTGTGGTATTGCCCATCGCATGAGCGAGCCCGGTCCGCTGCTGCTGGGTATCCTGCTGCGACCAGTCCGCCACCCCGGTGGCCGCCGCCGGGATCGACGCCGCCATCCCCACACCGATCAACAGTGTCGCCGCGGGACGCGCCCGCGGCACCGCGTCCAGGATCGCCGCCGACGTCCACGCACCGACCGGTACCTGCACGAGGACCGGATGCAGCGGGTGCCCCAGCCACACGCCGTGCAGGATGTCGCTCACCCGCCTGCTGGCCATTGCCTTTTCCACCAAGGGCTTCACCTTGGCTGCCACCGTGTCCAGCGGGGTCGCGTTCTCGAGTCGGCTGATCTGATTGAAAGGCCACATGCCCGTGGTCGTACCCGCTGCGGCGTACGCGCAATCACCGACCGCCGGAATTCACTGCCGGCTGACGTGTCCCTACCGCTGGGCTGGTGGCTGCTGACCCGGCTCGTCAGTCCTAGTTTCGTCCGACCCCGGATCATCCTCGAGGATGTACTCCTCACGCACCACTGGCACGGTGATCTGCTGTTCCTCTGTCACGAGGTGACGCCGCAGCCGCATCCCAGGGGGCGATGTTCTGGCCTGCCCCTCCTGAGCCGAGTCCGGCATATCGACGCCGGCCGACCCCGGCGTGTCCTTCGCAGGCGGCACGCCGACGACAGGCGGGACGTCCGCTGCCGGCGGGTCGGCATCCGCGGTTTCCTCGTCGTCATGGCTCAGGCCATAGTGCCGATACAACTGCTGCTCCTCCTCGACGCTGAGGTGGCCGGACTCGGGATCGATGTGCGGTGCGTTCTTCACCGCATCCTTTGCGATCGGGACGAGCAGTCGGTCACCGTCGACCCGGGCCTGGCCCAGGGGCAGAAAGCTCTCCTTCGTCCCGAACATGCCGGTTTGCACGGTCACCCATTCGGGATCACCGCTGCGATCGTCGAGATATACCCGGCCGACCCGGCCGATCTTGTTGTCATCCATGTCGTACACGGTCGCGTTGAGCAGGTCATCTGCGCTCGCCTGATCCAGCATTGCGTTTCCTCCGACAGTTGTCCGGCAGCAGGTGTTGCCCACCATGCTGCCTCACGGGCACTCCACCCGCATGGTGGGAAGGTTGTCATTGGATGCCCAGGGCGAGACTTGGAGTCTCTTCCCCGGTCCAGGTGGGGCGCCACCGACGTCGACAGGGACGCGTTCGGCGCGGTCATGCTCCTGAACGACGTGGGGCGCGACGGAGCACACGCTCGCTGACTTGCGCCGACGTCGCGGGGTGGCTGTCCACCAGCGACCGTGCAACATCAGCGATCCGACGGCGTTCCTGCCGCGACATTCGCAGCAAGTGCTCGTAGGCCACGGTCGAATCACAGTGCATGGCCTGCATGATTATGCCTCGGGCCTGTTCGACAAGCCGCCGTGCGGCGATCGCCTCGGTGAGGTGGTGCACCTCCTGTTGAGCGCGGTCGTAGGCACCTTGTTGTGCGGTGGCGAGCACGCTCTGCCGGATCAGCGCAGTTGCCGCGGCAGCACTTCCGGCGGGCAACCCATCAGAGCGCAGGGCATACAGGGTGCACGTCACGGTCTGGCCCTCCAGCGTGGCCACACCGGAGGTGAGGCTGCGGATACCCACCTGCAGCGCCAGCGCCGAGAACTGCGGCCACCGCGTGTCCTCGAGGGTGTCCCGGATCGTCACAGGCTCGCCGGTGCCCAGGACGGTACGCATGGGTGAGTCGGTGAGCCTCACTTCTTCCTGCACGAGGAGACCCAGATCCGGGTGCGAGCTGACGTCATTGTCGCGTCGGTCGTGTATCCAGACCGAGCTCGAGGCTCCGCAGCAACCCGGCAGGGCGGCCGCAACGTCGACCATTTCCCGCAGCGAGGTCGCCGCAGCGGGTTCCGGCGTCGCCTCGGGAGCCATCTCCTCACGGTAGCTTCCCGCGCCGGTGCCGTTCCCCGCCGCGAGCGGTTATCTTTGCCGCCAATGCGCGGCAGGTGCCGGGTCCACCGGTCGGACGCGAGGAAACGTTGAGCCTTGGGGGATGTGATGACTGAGCGGGTGTCCTCCGAAGAGTTCGACCGCGACGTCGCGGCTTTTCAGCTCCGCCTGCAGGACCTACGAACAGGGCGGGAGATCGGCGGCGAAGGCGAGGACGAGGCCCCCGCTGCGGTATTTCTGGAACTGGAGACCGCGGCCGAGCTACTGCGGGTGGCGCACGAGGAGCTGTGGGCCGTCGGCAATGAACTCGCGCGGCGCAACACCCCGGGCGACCGCGACCGGGATCTCCTCCGCACGGTGTTCAAGGACCTTCCGGTGGCGGTCATCCTGCTGGACAGGTTCGGGCGGGTCAGGCGGGCCAATCAGCGGGCCACCGACGTGCTCGGAGTCACTGCCGACTACTTGTCCGGCAAGCCGTTCCCGGTCTTCGTCGACCTGCCGGCCCGAGCTGCGCTGCGCTCCCACCTCGCCGCGGCCGCTCGCGGCAAAGAGGAGCACGTCATCGCGACGAGCCTGCTGAGATTGGGCGTCCCGATCCCCGCCAGGCTTGCCCTGTCGACAGTCCAGGTCCCTGCCGACAGTCAGCCGGTCATCATGGCTGTCGTGCTGCCCGCTGACGGGGTCGAGTCCGACGGGGTCGGGCGACCCGCTGCGGCGGTCACGGTGGCTCCCGCACGCGCGGCGCAGTCCCCTCACGCCGTCGTTGCAGCGACCAAGAGACTGGACCTGGTCGCCTCGGTGGCACGGTTGGTTCTCGGGGAGCGGGGCGGCTCGGAGGCCGTCGTCCTGCACGCGGTGGCGATCCTGCTGTGCGCCAACTTCGCGGAGTGGGTGACCATCGATCTGATGTGCGACGGTGAGCTCGCGCGCGCTGCTGCCTGCGGACCCGCCGGCGACGCGTCGCTCCAGACGGTCAGTGCCCTGGAACGAGCAGTCGCGGGCAAGGCGGAGTTGCCGGCCACCGTAATCGATGATGGCGAAGGTCGGCTCTTCGCCCATGTCGAGGATGTATCGATACTGGGTGAGGACGAGCGTGGGGTTCCCTTCCTCAGCGCCATTGGTGCACATACCGCGCTCTGCGTGCCGATCGAGGCCGATGGCCAGGCCATGGGGGCGGTGACTGCTCTGCGGACACAGGAGAGCACTGTGTTCAGCCTCACCGACCAGGCAGCACTGGAGGACGTCGCGGGCCTGCTTGCGCTCGCCCTCCGCTCAGACCGCAGATGGGCTCGGCACTCGACCGAACTGGCCGCTTTCCGGGCTGCCATGTCACCTCGGGCCGGTCCCCCGCAGCCTGGTATGGACGTCGCCTGGTTCCACCGCACGGCAGGGTCAGACGTCTCCCTCCGATCCGGCCTTCTCCACTTCCTGCCCAGAGCCGACGGTTGGGGCGCCTTTCTCAGCGATACGCCGAACGACGGCGGGTCGGCAGCGGTCTACCTGTCGATGGTGCGCCACTGGGTCAGCCTGCTCGGCCTCACCGGTGAGGAACCGGGCACACTGCTCACCCAGCTCAACTGGGCCATGCGTCGGGTGGGTGGCGCGGACCAGCCGATCTCGGCCATGGCGACACAGGTCACTGTCACCGCAGGAAGCGCCCGGATCCGCCTCGCCAGCGCCGGCCACCGCTCGTCCTTGACGCTGCGTTCTGACGGTCGCGTACAACGCACGGACGGCGGTGGCCAACCCCTCAACACCGGCGACAACGCAGAGGTGCACAGCGACAGCGTCGATCTGGCGCCCGGCGAACTCGTGCTGTGCTACAACAACGCGCTGTTCGACGCAGCCAACAGCACGGGTGAGACCTTCGGGCAATCAGGTCAACTCGTAGACGCGCTGGCCCGCGCAGCCCGAGGCACCGCTCAAGACGTGGTCGACAGGATCGGTGCAGCCTTGTCAGCATTCGCTGACGGAGGGATCGAGGAAGACGTACTTGCGATGGCCGTCCGCTTCATCGGCCCGTAGCGACACCTGGTCGGTCAACCATCGCCGCCATCAACGAGCCAGCATTAGGCGCCCTGCATCGCGCAGCGGTCCCCCACCCGGCATAGTCGGGGCATGGCGCACCTCAATCGGCACATCGCGGCCCCACCCGACCGGATCTTCGAGATCCTGGCGGACGGTTGGACCTACGCCGCATGGGTGGTCGGAACAGCCCACATCCGGGCAGTCGACGCGCACTGGCCGGCACCCGGCAGCAGGATCCATCATGCCGTCGGGCCCTGGCCGCTGGTGATCCGGGACACCACGACAGTCAGTGAGTCAACGCCCGGCCAGCGGTTGCTCCTGCGGGTGCGCATGTGGCCGATCGGAGAGGGCGATGTCGAATTTGTTGTCGAGCCGTCGCCGGGCGGCATCGGGAGCGCGGTGAGGATGACCGAAACAGTCGTGAGCGGCCCGTGGGGCTTGCTGGGCCCGGTGACCGACTCCCTCCTGCATGCGCGCAACGTGGCGACCCTCGACCGCCTGGCTGCCCTGGCCGAGCACCGCACCGCCGCCGACTAACACTCGGTTCTATCGATACACCCGTCGCAGTGCCCAATCCGTCCCCGCCCCTTTGAGACGTCCCTGGATGACGGTGCGCCGCAACGCCACCGTGGCCGCGTTCGCCCCGGGGCCACCGTGGACGCCGCCGCCTGGGTGCGCCGAGGCGCTCGCGAGGTACAGCCCCTTCACCGGCGTCTCGGGCCGGCCAAGGCCCGGCACCGGCCGGAAGATCAGCTGCTGGTGCAGCGCCGCCGTACCACCGTTGATCGCACCGCCGACGAGGCTGGGATCGCCTCGTTCCAGGTCCTGTGGCGAGGCCACATGCCGCCCGACGATCCTGCGGCGAAACCCGGGCGCGGCCTGCTCGATCACCGCCTCCATCCGGTCGACCTGCTGTGCCACCGCATCGGCAGACAACCCGGCCTGCCAGGGGATGTGGGTGTACGCCCAGGCCACCTCTGTCCCGGGGGGGCAGCGAGACGGGTCGGCCGCCGCCATCTGGCCGAAGAGCAGAAAAGGGCTCGTCGGGACCGTCCGGGTGGCCAGATCCGCCGCATAGCGGGTCAGACCGTCCATGTCCCCCCCGAGGTGCACCGTCCCTGAACCGGCCACTGTGGGTTCAGACCACGGCACAACCCCGGACAGCGCCCAGTCGACCTTGATCGTCGCGTTGTCCCACTGGAAGTTCTCCAGATCCTGGAGCAACCTCGGTGGCAGGTGTTTGTCGGCTACCAGCCGCTGATAGAGGACCGGTGCCGGTACGTCGGCGAGGACCGCCCTCCGGGCGGTGAACTCCTCCCCGTCCTCGGTGCGGACGCCGCGGGCCCGGCCGTCACGAACGACCACCGAACGGACCGGTGTTGAGCAATGCAGCACACCGCCACGGGTTTCCAGCCGCGCCACCAGAGCGTCGACGAGCCGCTCGGAGCCGCCCCGGGGGACCGGGAATCCGACCTGCTGACCGAGCATGGCCAGCAGCCACCCGAAGACGGCGCTGATTGCCCCCTCCGGAGCCAGATCGGTGTGCAGCGCGTTCCCGGCCAGGAGCAGCCGGGCGCCCTCGCCGTCGAAACGCTCCTCCCCCAGGCGGCGAACGGGAAGCACGGCGAAGCGCAGGAACCGGAGCAGCTCCGCGCTGGATCCGAGCGCGCGCAGCAGCCCGAAAGCCGAGCGCACCGGCGGGAACGGCCGGAACAGTGCGGCGATGACCGCTGGCCCGATTCGCTGCCACTCCTCGTACATCGACTTCCACGCGGGCCCGTCGGTCGCGGCGAAGGAACCCACCGAGGCCGCGGTCTGTTCGATGTCGGTGTGCAGCGTGACAGCCCTCCCGTCCGGAAGGACGTGGGACAGGACGCTCGGGCTGCGCGCCCACTCCAGGCCGTACTCCTCCAGGCGAAGACCAGTCAGAACCGGTGAGGCATACCCAAGTGGATAGAAAGCGCTGTAGAGATCGCTGTGAAAACCCGGCGCCGTCACCTCTGCCGTCCGGATTGCGCCTCCAGGGTGCGCCGTCGCCTCTAGTACGACGACCCGCCAGCCGGCGTCGACCAGGATGTTGGCGGCGACCAGGCCGTTGTGCCCGGCACCGATCACGATGGCGTCGGCGGGCTCGGTCACCGACACAGTCTGCGCGACAACCTGCTCACCCGTCGACTCAGGCGTCTATCAGCATTCCGGCTCGCAACTGGGCAAGAGAGCGGGTCAGCAGCCGGGAGACGTGCATCTGCGAGATACCGATGCGTTCGGCGATCTGGGACTGCGTCATGTTGCCGTAAAAGCGCATCGCAATGATGTGACGCTCCCGGGATGGTAGTTCCTCGATCAGCGGACGGAGGGACTCCCTGTCCTCGACCGTCGCCATCCCCTTGTCCGCTTCCCCGATGACGTCGGCCAGCGTGCTGTCCCCGTCCTCGCCCAGCGGCGCCGACAGCGACTGCGCCGAGTACGACCGCGCCGAGACCTGGCACTCGCGAATCTGCTCCTCGCTGACTCCGAGGTGGTCGGCCAGATCCGCGTTCGTCAACGTCCGGCCCAGGTCCTGCGTCAGGGTCCCTGAGGCCTTCGTGACCTCCAACTTCATCTCCTTGAGCCGGCGAGGCACCCGCACGCTCCAGCCCTTGTCACGAAAGTGCCGTTTGATCTCACCCACCATCGTGGGGATCGCGTAACTGCAGAAATCTACGCCGCGGTCCGGGTCAAATCCGTCGATGGCCTTGAGCAGACCCACCAACGCCACCTGAATCAAGTCATCCAGGGGCTCCCCACGGTTGCGGAACCGGCGGGCCAGGTGCTCGGCAAGACCCACGTGAAGGCTGACGAGTTCCTCTCGGACCACGCACTGCCGATCCCGGCCGACCCTCGGATTGCTCAGCTCCTCGAGGAGATCGCGCACCTCAGCCTTGTCCGCGCGTCGATGGTTGTCCTCCGCGTGTGTATCGGTCGGTATCGGACGTTCACTGACAGCGGTCATAAGAGAAACTCCCTAGGCATCCGTCGCACACGGTGAACGGCGGCAGCGATCGGGCGCACGCTAGGAGGCCTCAAGAACTACCACACGGGACGGAACATGCTCCGTCCGGAACAGGGCGGGTGTCCCGCCGTGTCGGCACCAGATTGACCGGCACCACATCCACCGGCCGCGTCATGACCGGGACGTTCGGGCACGTCTCGCATGCCCTGTCCGAGCCTAACGCTGATGATCATCGGTCGGCAAGGGTCATGCGACAAAATGATGGCTACGTGCCGTCAGTTCGTGGAACCGCGGTCCATCGGGGAGATGAGGGCTGTGTCAGACTTTGGGCGTAGCTGTGGCTGATGCGACCTGAGTGTTCACCCCCGACCAGCGTGGGGGGTGGACCATGACACTGCGCCCGATGCTGGCTGCGGGCGCCACGACCTTGCCC
>JACDAB010000062.1 GCA_013695665.1 Geodermatophilaceae bacterium
TCAAGCTGATCCAGCGGCAGGCATTCGGACTGCCGGACGTCCCGCAGAACACCTGGACCACCGGTCTGGACCGGATCCTGCTCGGCGTCGCGGCGGACGAGACCGATCTCGCCTGGCTCGGCCAGGCTTCGCCGCTGGACGACGTCGATTCCGGCGACATCGACCTCGGCGGGCGGTTGGCTGAGCTGATCGACCGGATGGAGGCTGTCTTGTGGCGGCTGCGGGGACCGCAGCCGGCCACCGAGTGGGCGGCCAAGTTGGGCTGGGCACTGGACCTGCTGACCGACGTGCCGGACAGCGACGCGTGGCAGGTGACCGAGGCGCGGCGCGAGCTGGCGGCCGCCACCGAACACGCCGGCTGCACTGCGCTGCGGCTCCCGGACGTGCGGGCAATGCTGGCCGGGCGCCTCGCCGGCCGGCCGACCCGGGCCAACTTCCGCACGGGGGACCTGACGGTCGCCACCTTGGTCCCGATGCGGTCGGTGCCGCACCGGGTGGTCGCACTGCTGGGTCTGGACGACGAGGTCTTCCCCCGCGGAGCAGGCGTCGACGGTGACGACGTGCTGGCCCGTGACCCGTGTCCGGGCGAGCGCGACCGCCGCAGTGAGGACCGCCAGCTGCTGCTCGATGCGGTCATGAGCGCGGGCGATCGGCTGCTCGTGTTCTATACCGGCGCCGATCCGGTCAGCGGCCATCCCCGCCCGCCCGCCGTGCCACTGGGCGAGTTGATCGATGTCATCACCGCGACCGCCGGCGGGGACATCGTGCAGCACCATCCGCTGCAGCCGTTCGACGCCGGGAACTTCGACGCGGCGCAGCCGTTCAGCCACGACCGAAGCGCCCTTGCCGGGGCCCGCGCCGGACAAGGCGACCGTGTCCCAGACCCTCCCTTCCTGCCCGCTGCGTTGTCGCAACCCCCCACGGACGTGAGCCTCCCCGAGCTGGTCTCCTTCGTCGTACACCCGACGCAGGCGTTCCTCCGCCAGCGGTTGGGGATTCGCATCCCCGACGACGAGGACGAGATCTCCGACGCGCTCCGAGCCGAGCTGGATGGGCTGGAGAAGTGGGACATCGGCGAACGGATGCTGAACGCCAGGCTGAACGGCGTACCCGCTGCGGACTTCCGGCAGGCCGAGTGGCGGCGCGGGACGCTCCCGCCGCTACGACGGGGTGCCGACCTGTTGACCGAGTTGGAGCGGGGGGTCGAGGCGCTGGTCGTCGCCGCGCAGCCGATCCACAGCGGGCCGCCCAAGACGCTGGATGTCGACGTCGATCTGGGCAGCGGACGGCGGCTCACCGGGACGGTGACGGGCATCCACGGACGCGCGCTCGTCAGCACGTCGTACTCCAGGCTCGCGACGAAACACCGGCTCACCGCCTGGGTGAAGCTGCTGGCGGTGGCAGCGACCTACCCCGGCCCGTGGCAGGCGGTCAGCACCGGTCGCGGGTCCTATAACCGACCGGTCTGGCGTTCCACCCTCACCGCGCCACCGGAAGCCGCGGCGCTGCTGCAGGATCTCGTCGAGTTGCGCGACGACGGGCTGACCCGGCCGCTGCCAATCGCCGCCGGCGCCAGCGCGGTGTACGCCGAACGCCGTCACCAAGGGAACTCAGTGGAGGAGGCATTGGAAGGCGCGGAACGGGCGTGGGGCGGCAGGTTCGGCGACAGCACCGACCGGCACCTGGTCTACATCCACGGCCCCGAGCCGCACCTGTCCCGGCTGCTCGAGGAACCGGGCGGCGGCTCCGAGCCCAGGCGGTTCGGCGTACTGGCCCGGCGGCTGTGGACCCCCCTCCTCGGCGCCGAGCGGCTGGGACCGCCGTGAGCACCGCCGACGCACTTACCGCCGCGGAGGCGGCATGAACACCGCCGACGCATGTGCTGCCGCGGAGGCCGCGTGACATTCGACCTGTACGGCCCGCTGCCGACCGGGACCACCGTCCTGGAAGCGAGCGCGGGGACCGGCAAGACGTGGACCATCGCGGCGCTGGCCACCCGCTACGTCGACGAGGGCCTCGCCGACCTGCCCCAGCTGATGCTCGTCACGTTCGGCCGGGCGGCCACCCAGGAGCTGCGCGAGCGCACCCGGGAACGGCTCACCACCGCCGCTCGCGGGCTGGCCGCGGTCGACGCCGCAGACAGCGCCGACCAGCTGGTGGCCTACCTGGCGAAGACCGACCGAGTGGCACGCCGGTTGCGACTGGTCCGGGCGCTGTCGGACTTCGACGGCGCGACGATCGCCACCACACACAGCTTCTGCCAGCGGATGCTCGACGGCCTCGGCGTGGCCGGTGAGCGGGAGCCCGGGGTGTCCCTGGTCGAAGCGGTCGACGACATCGTCGACGAGGTGGTCGACGACCTGTACCTGCAGCAGTACGCCGGGTACGGCTCACCCATCCCGCAACTCACCCCGGCTACCGCTCGCACCGTGGCCCGCGAGGCGGTCCGCGACGGACAGGCCAGGCTGGAACCCCTGGCCGCCGGCGACACCGAGGCCGGCCAGCGGGTGGCGATGGCGGCGGCCGCACGGATCGAGGTCGAACGGCGCAAGCGGAAGCGCGGCATCCGGGACTTCGACGACCTGCTGGTGCTGCTTCGCGACGTCCTGGCCGATCCCGAGCGAGGGCCGGCCGCGGCAGCGCGGATCCGCGAGCGGTACCGCGTCGTACTCGTCGACGAGTTTCAGGACACCGACCCGGTGCAGTGGGAAGTGCTGCGCCGCGCGTTCCACGGCAACACCACGCTCATCCTGATCGGCGATCCGAAGCAGGCGGTGTATGCGTTCCGCGGGGCGGAGGTCCGCAGCTACCTCGACGCGGTACGGCTGGCCGACACGCACGAGACGCTGTCGGTCAACTGGCGAAGCGATCCCGGGCTGCTGCTGGCCTTGGACCGGTTGTACGGCGGGGCAGCTCTGGGCCACCCGGGCATCGTCGTGCACCCCGTGGAAGCTTCGCGCAAGGGCAGCCGGCTGCACGGCCAGCCGGCGTTCCGGCTCCGGCAGCTCCCACGCCGACCGCCGTTGCGCAACGGCTTTCCCGCTTTGCCGGCGTTGCGGGCGCAGGTCGCCGACGACCTGGCCGACGAGGTGGTCCGGTTGCTCGACGGCCGGGCGTTGCTGGACGGGCGGCCGGTGGCGCCGGGCGACCTTGCCGTCCTCGTGCGCACGTGGAAGCAGATCCACTTTATCCAGACGGGGCTGGACCA
>JACDAB010000069.1 GCA_013695665.1 Geodermatophilaceae bacterium
GGATAGGGCAGGGTCGGTGTAAGCCCGGCCAGGCGGCGCTCGTGCACGGGAGCCGCCCCGATCGCGTCCCGGTACCGTCGCCGCCTGGTGTTGTCGAAGACGATCACGCCGTCGTCGGCCAGATGCGGGAGGGCGCGGGCCAGGCACGCTTCGCGGGCCCGCCCGTCGATGACGACGAGGTCGAAACGCCCGCCCACGAGGTCGATCGTCGCGACGTAGTCGGTGAAGTCCAGTCCGGCGGCGCCCTCCTTGGCCGACGGGACCTGGGGTGTCGCCGAGCTGACCGGCGCGACGATGAGCAGGTGCACGTTCGGCGACCGGACCAGCGTCTCGGCGATGTGCTCCCCGAACCCGCGGTGGTGCTCGACGGAGTGAACCTCGTCTGCCCGACGCGACAGCCACACAGTGCTGGCGCCGGAGCCGTACTCGAAGACCCGCACGGGCCGCGGCCGGGCCTCGAGCCAGGCCTCGACGACATCGATCGCCCGGTATGTCCACCAGGGGACGTCCAGCTCGGCGATCGCCACCGAGTCGTGGACGCGGGTCAGGCTGTAGGCCCAGTGCCGCAGCCGGTTGTCGCGATCGGGCGGGGTCTGCGACAGCAGGCCGGTCCGCGTCAGTCCCGCTCCGGTCACGCGGGCCGCGCCGGCGTACAGGCGCTTCGCGCCACCGAGCAGGTGTCCGGTGTTCATCGACTGCTCTCCCTACTCGTCCGGGCGCCGCCGACCCTGGCGTCCACGGGCTCGTTCTGATCGCGGCTTCTCCGCGCGGATCGCGCCCACCACAGCCCTGCGAGGCCTCCCACCATGTCCACCGCGACAAGCAGCAGGCGGGCCAGGGCTGCCACTGCCGTTGCCGGACCGGCAGCCAGACCACACAGCGCGACGAACACCAGTTCTCGCACCCCTGCTCCGGCCGGCACCGGGACAACGAGGAACCCCACGATCCAGGCGGCGATCGCGGCGAAGGCCACCCGGGCCGGTTGCTGGTCGTAGCCGAGCGCCGCGGTGACCGCCGACGCCGCTGCCCCGACCAGGATCCAGGTCGGCACGGACCAGAGAACCAGGCCGAGCATCGAACCCCACGGCCGCACCTGCAGCGCGACCCGGCCCCGGGTGACCCGCGCGGCTACCGAGAGGATCGGCCTCACGATCGCGGGGTGCACCGCGAGGCAGCCCAGCGGGATGAGGGCGAGGACGGCCCACCCCCAGCCGAGGCCGCTGCCGCGGGTCGCGACGGGAGCCAGCGCGCCGCAGACGAGGGCCGCAGCAATGCACATGGACGCGTAGGACAACAGGGTCGTCGAGTACGCCTGTCCTCGACCGACCCCTCCGCGTTGCGCGAGTTCACCTCGTCCGACCACCGACCAGACCCCGCCGGGGAGGTACTTTCCCAGTTCTCCGGCGAAGTACCAGGCGGTCGTGTCAGCCAGGCGGGTCCGCGTGCCGTACAGCCGCAGGCAGCGCCACCACAGCAGGGCCAGCCCGACCATGGACAGCGCGCTGGACACGCCGGCGATCGCGATCCAGCCGGCGTGCGTCTGTCGAAGGGCCGGACCGATCGCCGACCACTGATCGATCAGGGTCCGCAGGCAGAGGCCGACGGCAAGCAGTGCCACGGCGATGCCTATGATCCGAACCCAGGTCTTGAGCCGTGCGGGTCGCACGAGGCTCAGCTGTTTCGAGATCGAACGATCAGATCCGCGAGCAGCGCCAGCGCGAAGATGGTGGTTCCCGTCACGAACAGCAGCATCGCGTTCGTCGTGATCCGGAAGTCGTACCGGATGACGTCCACGATTCCCTTGAGCACCCCGACCAGGAGCATCGTCAAGGCGATCGGCATCAGGACCTTGATCGGATTGAAGTACATGACCATCCGCAGCACCTGCAGGATGTAGCGGTAGGCGTCCTGTACGAAGTGGAACTTCGACGTACCGGACCGTTTGGCGTAGTCGATCGGCAGGTAGTCCACCGGGTGCTGGTTGGACAGGAACGACATCGTGATCGTGGTGACGCACGAGAAGCCGGGCGGCAGCAGCCGCAGGTAGGGCAGGGCCACCTCCCGCCGGAAGGCGCGCAGGCCTGAGTTCAGATCCGGGATCTTCGCTGAGGACAACCGCTCGGCGGTCTTGCGGATCAGCCACTTGGCCGGCACCCGCAGGAACTTGTGAGTGCCCTGCTCGCTCGTCCGGGCTCCCACCACCTGATCGACGTCGGAATGGTCGATCAGGTACTGGACGAACTCCGGGATCCGCTCGTTCGGATACGTCATGTCGGCATCGGTCCAGACGACCACCCGGCCGCAGGCCTGCGCCGTACCGATCCGCCGGGCCGTGCCCGACCCCCCGTTGACCCGGAAGGGCATCAGCCGCATCCGGGGGTAGGACGGCAGCGCCTGCTTGAGGATGTCCAGCGTCCCGTCGGTCGACTTGTCGTCGATGACCAGCAGTTCGTAGCTGAATCCGCTGGCGTCCATCGCCGCGGTGATCCGCTCCAACTCCAGCAGCACGTGGTCCTGCTCGTTGTAGCAGGGCAGCACGACCGTGACATCCAGAGTGTTCGGCCGGCCTGCGCTCGCCCCCCCGGCGGACAGGGTCAGGTGCCGCGGTCGCTCCATCTCGTCACCGCGAGATCGCGCACCGACCGCAGCTCGGGCATGTTCGTCCGTTGAGGTCACTGCGATGGTTCGCCTCCGTCGGGGGCCGTGGGACGCCCGTCAGCCTAACCGAGCCCCGGCATCCGACGTCCGCACCGACACCCGGCTCAGCCCCGCCCGAGGGCGGGCCACCACCGGAGCCGAGTCAGCCCCCCACCGTGAAGACTTCGCTGCCGGCAATGAGGGCGTCGGGGTAGCTGGACCAATAGACGGTGAGTTCCGACCCAGGCACGAATTCATCAGGAACGCCGAGTCGCATCAGGAAGCGTATCTCTCCGTTTGCAGGCACCGCCGCCGGCGCTTCCTCGCAGTTGAGGACACCGTGCGACGACGTTGTTGTTGCGCTCTCTCCCGCAGCCTGCCGATATCGTAGGCAGGACTCCAGCGCAATGTCGGAGTCCGTCGGGTTCCTCAGGATGACGGTGTATCGGAGGTCCGCGCCCCACGAGACGGTTTCTGGCACATCCAGCGTCGCGGTGAGCCCCTTCACCCGCGCCTCGTCGGCGCCGTCCGGCGCAGGAAAAAACGGCGCCCACAGTGTGGACTCGATAGTGGCGCTGGTGGTCCCGCCCTCGCTGCAGGTCGGCTCGGGCAACATGGCGCTGCCGTAGTCGACGCCGGCATGGCTGATCTGGATCCGGATGGTGTTCTCGTCGAAATGCACACAGTTGGACCCGGACAGGATGAGATAGAACGTCGCCTGCTGACCGGCCTCGAGCTGCCAGCGGCTCGGGAGATCCATGACGAACCGGCCCTCAGCGCCGGCCACCTCGGAAACCGCTGCAGCGGTCAGCAGGTCCGCGGTGTCTGACGGAGACTCCAGTGTGATGACGGGACCGCCTTCCAGCGCGCAGCGATCTCCGGTGTTCCTGAACGCGACGATGTAGCCCGTCGCGCCGCGCTCGTTACCCCCGCGCGGTGGACGCGTTTCCTGAAAAGTCAGCTGCTCCGGCGTGCAGTACGGCGCGTCGGCCGGCGCGGGCTCGAGCGTGACGTACTGCGCTACCGGGTCGAACTCGTTCGCGACATAGGGAACCTCAGTCGCTCCGCCTGAGTCGCCGGCTGCGCTTCTCGTCACGGCCCATACCAGCGCCGCAGTGGCAACCGCGACGACGGCTGTCCCGGCGGCGACGGGTCGGCTTGGCGCAGGAATCCGCGTGAATGCCACCCCGGCATCCTCGCGCATCGAGGTGTCCGCCGAGGCGCCGCGCGGTGCCGATTGCGCAACGTTACGCCGGTGTAGGTATGAGCATGCTACGGTATCAGCATGGCCACGATGACCCGGCGGCTGCAGATCCTGCTAGACGAAGGCCGGTACGCCCGCCTCGAGGAGCGAGCCGGCCGGCGCGGCGCGTCGGTGGCCACGCTCGTCCGGGAGGCGATCGATCTCGCCTACCCGCAGGACGGGCTCGACCGGGCCGCCGCCGCCGGCCGCATCCTCGCCGCGGATCCAATCTCTGTCACGGACTGGCAAACGATTAAGGCGGAACTGAACGACGTGTACGACCCAGCCCCCGGGTGATGCGGTTTCTGTACGACACCGCCGTGTTCGTCTACGCCCGCGGCGCCGAGCATGGCAACCGGGAGTCGTGCCGGGAACTCGTCGGCCGCGCCCAGCAGGGGACCCTGGTCGGCGAGGCCAGCGTCGAACTCGTGCAGGAGTACGCCCACATCCTGCGCCGACGGGGCCTAGCCGCTTCGGCGGTTCGGGACCAGGCCAGGGACGTTGCCGCCACCTGCCGTGTGCACGACTTCACCGTGGATGATCTGCAGCTGGCCCTGAACCTGGTGGGAACGCACCCGAATCTGTCGGTTCGCGACGGCGCGCACGCCGCAACCGCGCTGCGCCGGGGCATCCCGATCATCGTGTCCCCCGACCGGGGCTTCGACGGCATCGCCGGGCTGGAGCGCCTGGACCCCAAAGACGCCGTTGCGCGACTCGCCGGACCCAGCTGACCGCTCAGAAGCCGCGCGCAACCCCGATCGTGTCGGTCCCGTTGCGATCCCAGTCACCTGCAACGCCGCGGTCGGACGGGTTGCCGAAGTCCGCCCTGTAGTTGTGCGCCCCGGAGCCGAGCGAGTTCTTCAGATAGAACGTCACACCCCGGCGGACACCGACCCCCGCGGTTCCGTCGCCGTTCCAGTCCCCGGCCACCGGCTGGTCGCCGGGCTGGCCGTAGACAAACGTGTAACTGGTCACCGGTGTGCGGTTGCTGTCGCTGAGTTGCCAGCTTGCCCCGCGGAGGATCCCGATGGTGTCGAAGCCGTCGCCGTTCCAGTCACCCATGACCGGACGGTCACCGGCCTGGCCGTAGGAGGAGGTGATGTCATGAGGACCGCCGCTGTTGCTGTTGCGCAGGTACAGCGTGCCGTTGCGCCACACGCCGACGGTGTCCACTCCGTTGTTGTCGAAGTCCCCGCAGAGCGCGGTATCGGTGGCGTTCCCGAACCGGAAGCTGATGTCATGGCCGCCTTGGCTGTTGCTGTTGCGCAGGTACAACGTGCCGGCCCGGAACACCCCGATCGAGTCGTATCCGTCGCCGTTCCAGTCGCAGCTGAGGGCCTGATCCCCGGCCGAGCCGTAGGCGAAGGACCCGTCCGAGGGACCGGTGGAGTTGCTGTTTCGTAGGTACCAGCGCAACGCCGGCGGAGGCGGCGGGGGACGGGGCGTCTCGACGAAGGTGAACCAATCCGAGCGCAGCCCCCAGTCCACCCGGAACTCATCGCCGGTGAGATCGACGCTGCGGGCGGAGCCGATCACCCGCATCGTCAGCACCCGGCCGCCGTCCTCCCCGAGACCGTTGCGGGTCAGGACCTGCACCGATTCCAGCGTCCCGATTCCGTAGGCCGACTCGATCGAGGACACCGAGATGCTGGTGTCCCAGTCGTGGTACGGCGAGGCGACATCCCCGTCGTCGGGGTAGGCCGGGAACGTGCCACCCGCGGTGTACCCGCCGGTGGAGGAGCTGAACTCCGTGCGGGCGATCGACCCGCTGGAGAAGCGCAGCACCTCGTTCGCGGTGACCCGGATCGCGTCATCGGTGCGGAAGTCCTCCTGGCTCACCCGGTTGCGTCCCGCCCCCGAGTAGACCTGGCAGGAGGTCGTGTCGCAGGTCTTGGCGTAGCTGTACCGACTCTCGGAGTACGCGTAGGACCGCGCAGCGACCGCCTGCGCACGCAGCGCCGGAGCACCGCCGGAATCCGCCCAACTGGCCGGTGACTCCCTGGGTACGACGGAGCGCAGGTAGTCCTCCATGAGCACCGAGTTGACGGTGCGCGCGCTGCCCTCGGATGAGGCCAGGGACAGCGTGCCGCGGTACTGGTTCGTGCCGGTCGACGTGCAGACCGCCAACATCGCCGCCTGATCGTTGCCGGGGTTGGCCACCGTGGACACGACATTCGACGTACGCCGGACCAGCGGCGTCCGGTCGGTGCCCGCGCAGCTGGACTTGGGCGTGATCGTGAACTGCCCGTCCGAGCGCAACTCGATCCGCGCCGCCGAACCGCCGGCGATCAGGACGTCATCGACCCTGAAGTCCCGCCCCGAGGTCACGACCAGTGCCCGGGAGTCCTGGTAGAGCAGCCGCACGGTGATCAGGCTGTTGGCCTGACTGCCGAGGTTCGTGTTGCGGTAAAAGTGCTTGAGGATCTTCGGATGCAGCCAGTCGTAGATGGTCGCGTAGCCGTAGGCGCCCCATTGGCCCATCCCGCGGCCGTGGCCGTAGCCGTGCCCGGACAACTCCACGAACGCGGTGGGGTACGCCGCCACCTTGGCGTCGATGCGAGTACGCAGCTCACCCATCCGCGACCAGAGGTTCTGGCCGGGGTAGGCGGTGTGGCCCACCTCCTGGTGCCCGAAGACCACGGGCACGGTCACGGTGGTGCCCGGCGGGTACTTCGAGGTGGTTCCGTCTCCGCCCACCGAGGTGATCCGGGTGGTGGCGAGCGGGTCGAGGCCGAACAGCGACAGCTTCCAGGCTACGACGCTGGCCACGGCGTCCATCGCGACCTCGGGCACCTGCACGAGGTCGTAGTTGCCGATGACGGACACGCCGAAGGTTCCCGTGTTGAAGCCGCCGGCATGGGCGCCGATCACCGTGCTGGCAAGGCCGCCGTAGCGCCCCTCCCAGATCCGGCCGAACTTGTCGACCATCGCGTTGTAGCCGATGTCCCCCCATCCGCGGGTCACCGAGTGGTAGTAGTAGATCGAGCGCAACATCGCGGGCACGTCGTCGCTGTCGTAGCTGTTGCTGTCGGCGGTGTGGTGGATCGTGGAGGCCACCAGGGTGTCGGCGTAGCCGGGAGTCCAGTTCATCAGGTCCTCGTCGGCCCCCCACGACGCTCTGCTGTAGATGGGCGGCATCGGCGCCTGCCCGTCGACCGCGGCCGACGGCGTGGCAACAGGTTCGGCATCGGCTGCCATTGCCAAGGGGTCGATCAGGGTGAGCCGGACATCGGTCGGACTGCCCTCGACGGGTAGCACCTCGACCTCGATTCCGGTGCTGGGGCCGGTCCAGTAGGGCGCGGTGCCACCGCGCGAGGCTACGTCCGCCGTCGGCGCCACACCGTTGTTCTCCGCCTCCAACAGGCTCCAGTCCGACCAGTCGCCGTCCGGCGACTGCGTTCGCACGCTGACCCGCACGTCGCGGACCGCCGGGTCGGCAGCCCAGGTGACGCCCAGCGTGGAGAACTGCGCCAGATCGGAGCGCACGAGGCGCAGGGCGGGTGCGCCCTCGACGTCCGCGCCGTTCTGGGTCCCAGGCTCGACCGTGCTCGGTCCGGCTGGGCTGGCCAGCGATCCCAGCTGGATCTCCTCGACCGCCGGGGTCACCGGCGCGCGCGGGGGCAGGGGGGCTGCCTGGGCCGGAACCACCGCCAGCAGGCCGGCGCCGAGGAGAACGCTGAGGAACGCAGGACACAAGACCTTCGGCCGTATCAAGGTGCGCACGATGGCGACTCCCGTGAAAGATGTGACGAGTGGTGCTGCGTGTCGCGAGAGGGTTCGCGGCCACTATGACGTAAAGTAACCGGTTGGTACACTTACCGTACTGCCGAATTCCGGCGATGGTCCGGCGAGAGTGTGCTCAAACGCGTTTTCCGCCCAAGGATGAGGCGCGGTCAGTCCGCGCTGGTGACCGCGCCGGCTACTGCGCCGCGGACGCCTACCCGCCACGACGGCAGCGGAGTCAGTCCGGCGCCGGCCCAGGCGCGCGTCGACAGCACCGAGTACGCCGGTCGCGGAGCCGGGCGGGGGAATCGGGCGGTGCTCACCGGCAGCACCCGGCTCGGATCCGCGCCCACATCGGCAAAGACCGCTGCCGCCAGTCCGTGCCAGGTCGTCACACCCTCACCGACGCAGTGGTACAGCCCAGCCGGAGCACCGGATCCGGCCAGCTCGACGAGGCCGCCGGCGAGGTGCCGGGTCCAGGTCGGCGATCCCAGCTGGTCGTCCACGACCTGCACGGTGTCGCGTTCGCGCTCCAGCCGGAGCATCGTGCGCAGGAAGTTGCCTCCGTGGGCGGCGAAGACCCACGCTGTGCGGACGACGTAGGCATCGGGGTCTGCCGCGAGCACCGCGGACTCTCCGGCCAGCTTCGTCCGCCCGTACGCCGTTCGCGGTCCCACCGGATCACCGGGCTCGTACGGCGCCGTCGCATCACCGGCGAACACGTAGTCGGTGGAGACGTGGATCAGCCGGGCCCGCCCGGCGGCCTCTTCCGCGATCCAGCCCGGTGCCCGGCCATTGACGGTGAGCGCTGCCGCCTCGTCGGTCTCGGCCGCGTCGACGGCGGTGTACGCCGCCGCATTGACGATGACTGCAGCGTCAGACCCGGCGGCCGCCCAGGAGCCGACCACCTCGCGAACCGCCGACTCGTCGGTCAGGTCGAGGTCGCGGCGGGTGAGCGCCGTGACGTCGCTTCCGGGCAGCTGCCGGACCAGATCACGGCCGAGCTGGCCGTTCGCGCCGGTGACCAGCCACCTCATGTCGTGCCGGTTTCCTGCCCTGACTTCAGTGGTTGCCACCAGGCGCGGTTGTCGCGGTACCACTGCACTGTCTGGGCCAGGCCGGCCTCGAAGGCCACCCGCGGCTCATAGCCGAGCTCGCCGAGCTTGGCGTGGTCGACGGAGTATCGGCGGTCGTGGCCGAGGCGGTCCTCGACGTAGTCGACCCGGTCCCAGTCCGCTCCGCATGCGCCCAGCAGCAGCGCGGTGAGCTCCTTGTTCGTCAACTCCCGGCCGCCGCCGATGTTGTACGCCTCCCCCGGCGCGCCGCGCTGCAGCACCAGCGCGATGCCGCGGCAGTGGTCGTCGACGTGCAGCCAGTCCCGCACGTTCAAGCCGTCGCCGTACAGGGGGACGTTCCTGCCATCGATCAGGTTGGTGACGAAAAGCGGGATGACCTTCTCCGGATACTGGTACGGCCCGTAGTTGTTGGAGCAGCGGGTGATCGAGACGTTCAGTCCGTAGGTCGTGCAGTAGGCCCGTGCGAGCAGGTCGGCCCCGGCCTTGGCTGCGGAGTACGGCGAGTTCGGCTCCAGGATGTGGTCCTCGCGCCACGAACCGACCGGGATGCTGCCGTACACCTCGTCGGTGGACACATGGACGACGCGGGGGATGCCGTGCCGGATGGCCGCCTCGAACACCTGCTGCGCGCCGAGCACGTTGGTGAGCACGAACTCGTTGGCCCCGGTGATCGAGCGGTCCACGTGGGACTCGGCCGCGAAATTGATGATCGCGTCGTGCCCCGGCAGCGCCGCATCGAGGTCCTCGGCGGAGACGATGTCGCCTCTGACGAACCGGTAGCTGCCGAATTCCTCCACGGGCGCGAGGTTGGCGAGGTTGCCGGCGTAGGTGAGCTTGTCGAGGACGGTGACGGTGGCGTCCTCAAGACCGGGGTAGCCCTCCTGCAGCACCGTCCGGACGAAGTGGGAACCGATGAAGCCGGCACCGCCGGTGACCAACAGACGCATGCCGCTCAGAGTACGGCGACCAGCCCTGCCAGCCTGGCTCGCTGTCCGATCCTGTTGCGGCCCCGAACCGTCACCTGGTCGCAGTCACGTGCAGCTGAACTCGGCTCACTACCCCCGACTCCTGCCGACCGCCTGGTGCGAACGGTTGCCAAAAGTGCAGCGTGGGTGGCACCACCCCCCGCAGGGGGGCTGCGCGTCCCGGGATCTCCGGCTGGACTCACCTACTGTGGAACCGGTGAGCCATCCCCGCCCGCTGCCGCCCGGGCTCGACCCCAGGGGCCGGCCGGCGGTACGGCGTACGCAGCGGATTGGAACCGTGCTGCGGGTTATCGCCGCCACCCTGTCGGTGCTGCTGCTCGTCGGCTCCGGCTGGGTCTGGTACCTGCGGGGAACGGCCGAGCAGAATCTCACCCGGACCGACGCCCTGCCTTCCTCCGGGAACTCCGACGCAGCCGGCGACGGTGGCGCGACCAACATCCTGCTCGTCGGCAGCGACAGCCGGGCCGGCGCCACCGACCAGGAGCTGGCCGAGAAGCTGCGCACGGGTGATCCCGGGACGATGAACACCGACACGATGCTGGTGGTGCACCTGCCTTCCGACGGCGGCAGTGCCTCGGTGGTCAGTTTCCCCCGGGACTCCTACGTCGAGGTGCCCGGGTTCGGTGAGAACAAGCTCAATGCGGCGTACTCGCTGGGCTACAACTCACTCGACGGCGAGGCCGGCCCGGCCGAGCGGGACGGCGCGGGTGCGCAACTCCTGGTGCAGACGATCAGTTCGCTCGCCGGCGTACGGATCGACAACTACGTCCAGGTCGACCTGATCGGCTTCTACAACCTCACCGAGGTCATCGGCGGAGTGGAGGTCAACCTCTGCGGGCCCGCGCGGGATCCGGACTCCGGCATCGACCTCCCCGCCGGGGTGCAGACCATCTCCGGCGCCGATGCGCTGGCGTTCGTGCGGCAGCGCAACGGTCTGCCCAACGGCGACCTCGACCGGATCGTCCGTCAACAGGCGTTCATCGGAGGTGTCGTGCGCACGTTGCTCAGCGCCGGCGTACTGCTCAATCCCCTGAAGCAGCGCGATCTTGTCGAGGCGGCGGCGAACTCCCTCACCGTCGACGTGAACCTCGATCTGCTCGACCTCGCCCAGCAGCTGCAGAACCTGGCAGCCGGTGACGTGGAGTTCAGCACTGTTCCCATCGCGAATCCGGACGGGAACATCAACGGGTCGAGCGTCGTCGTGCTCGAGGATCGCGACGTCATCCTCGACTTCTTCGCGTCCCTGTCCGAGGAGCCGGAACCGCCCGACACCGCGACCGTCGAGCCGGCGACAGTCACCGTCGATGTGTTCAACGGCTCCGGTATCGGTGGAGTCGGCAGCGACACCCAGATCGCCCTGCAGGAGCTGGGGTACGGCGTCGGCTCGGTCGGAAACGCCGACCGCAGCGACTACACGACGACGGAGATCCGCTACGCGCCCGGCCTCGATGCCGCGGCGCGGACGCTCGCCCTGGTCGTTCCGGGTGCCCGCCTGGTCGAGCTGTCCAGCCTGGACGGGCAGGTGCAGCTCGTCATCGGGTCGGACTTCACCGGTATCGGCCCGGACACTCCCCCACCGGCCGCCGATCCCCCCAGCGGCGAGCAGGACCAGCCGCGCACGGCAGCCGACACGGCCTGCATCAACTGATGCTGGCCACCCCGCCCGACTCCGTCCGGTCCGCTCCTGCGGTGTGCTCCCGGACGGAGCCGGTCTCATGACGTCGCCGATTGCCGGTCTGCTGGCTTCCCGCTTGGCCGCCGATGCCGCCGGCCCGCTGATCACCTACTACGACGACGAGACCGGCGAACGCACCGAGCTGTCCGCGACAACGCTGGCGAACTGGGTGAACAAGACCGCCAATCTGCTTCAGGAGGGGCTCGATGTCGAGGCCGGCAGCCGGGTGGCGGTCGTGCTGCCGCCCCACTGGCAGACCGCCGCTGTCCTGCTCGGCGCGTGGGCCGTCGGCGCCGTCGTGACCGAAGCCACGCCCGCGAGCATCTTCCTGACCAGCGAGGACCGCTTGGGTGATCTTCTCGATCCCGAAGCCGACGAGGTCTTCGAGCACCTTGTCGGGGTGTCCTTGCGGCCCCTCGGGGCGCCGATGCAGCTCCGGCCGCTCGGCGTGACCGACTACGCCGCCGAGGTCCTTGTCTACGGCGACCACTTCACGCCGTACTCCCCGGTCGACCCGGACGCCGTCGCCCTGCAGGCAGGCCGCCTGGCCCTGACCGGGCGCACCGTCGTCGCCGCAGCCGAAGAGCTCGCGGGTCGACTCGGGCTCGGGGCCGGGGACCGGTTGCTGATCGACGTCGAGGCGGCGCGCGACGGGGGGCCGCTGCCGTGGCTGCTGGCCCCGCTCGCCGCCGGCGCATCCGTGGTCCTTTGCAGGAGGTCCGATCCGGCCGGGTTGCAGCGCCGGGTCGAGACCGAACGCGTCACCGCGACAATCGGGATGCACGTCGACGGCGTCCGGGCGGCCGGCAGCTAGAGTCCCCGTCAGCTCAGGTGAGGAGACCGGTGTGGACAAGGTAGTGAGCACCGTCGCGGAGGCGGTCGCAGACATCCCTGAAGGTGCTTCCCTCGCCGTCGGTGGCTTCGGCCTCTGCGGCGTACCGATCCAGCTCATCGCTGCACTGCACGAGCGTGGCGTCGGCAATCTGGTGACGGTCTCCAACAACTGCGGCGTGGACGGCGACGGTCTCGGCGTCCTCCTGTTCGCCAAGCAGATCCGGCGTACGACGGGCTCGTATGTCGGGGAGAACAAGGAGTTCGAACGGCAGTTCCTGCAGGGCGAACTCGAAGTGGAGCTCTGTCCGCAGGGGACGCTCGCCGAGCGGCTGCGGGCCGGTGGCTCGGGTATCCCAGCCTTCTACACACCGGGCGGCGTCGGAACTCAGGTGGCCGAAGGCGGCATCCCGTTGCGCTACAACAGCGACGGCACTGTTGCCGAGGCCTCTGAACCCAAAGAGGTGCGTGACTTCAACGGGAGGCAGTACGTTCTCGAGCGCGGCATCGTCACCGATTTCGCTCTGGTGCGCGCGGCCAAGGGTGACCGGCACGGCAACCTCGTCTACGACTTCTCCGCACGGAACTTCAACCCGCTGTGCGCCATGGCGGGCCGGATCACCATCGCCGAGGTCGAGGAACTCCTCGAGCCCGGTGAGCTCGACCCGGTCAACGTCCACACACCCGGCGTCTTCGTGCAGCGCGTCGTGGTCGTCGGCGACGGCGGCAAGAAGATCGAACGACGCACTGTTCGCCCACCGGCCGAAGGACACTGACCCATGCCGCTGAGCCGCGCCGAACTCGCCGCCCGCGTCGCGCAGGAGCTGACCGACGGGCAGTACGTCAACCTCGGGATCGGCCTGCCCACCCTGGTGCCGAACTACGTACCCGACGGCGTACACCTGGTCCTGCAGAGCGAGAACGGCATTCTCGGCGTCGGGCCCTACCCGTACGACGAGGACGTCGACCCGGACCTGATCAACGCCGGCAAGGAGACCGTGACAGTGCTGCCGGGGGCCAGCTTCTTCGACTCCGCAGCCAGCTTCGGCATGATCCGGGGCGGGCACATCGACGTCGCCATCCTCGGCGCCATGCAGGTCTCCCAGGCCGGTGACCTCGCCAACTGGATGATCCCTGGCAAGGTGATCAAGGGCATGGGCGGCGCGATGGACCTCGTCCACGGGGCGAAGCGGGTCATCGTGATGATGGAGCACACGGCCCGGGACGGCTCGCACAAGATCCTGGCCGAATGCACGCTCCCGCTGACCGGCCGGGCCTGCGTCCAGCAGATCGTCACCGACATGGCCGTCATCGACGTGAGGCATGACGGCCTGCTCCTGCGCGAGCTCGCGCCGGGAGTCACCCTGGACGACGTCCGCGCCGCCACCGGTGTCGAGTTGCTCGTCGATGCGCCGCTGACCCAGGTGCAGGTGCAGACCTGACACCACGCTCACGCGAGCGGGCATGGCATCATCGCGGCATCGGGACCTCGCTGCCGCGACCGGTCCGGGTGTCATCCGGACTGCCGGTAGGTACAGGGAGGTACGTCGGTGACCCGTGTAGGGGTGCCCCGGGAATCTGCTGAGGGCGAGCGCCGGGTGGCGCTCGTACCGAAGATCGTCGCCACGCTGCGCGCCAAGGGTGTCGACGTCGTCGTCGAGGCCGGGGCCGGTCTCGAGGCGCTCATCCCGGACGAGGACTATCGCAGCGCCGGTGCGGAGATCGGCGACCCCTGGCATGCCGACGTCGTCCTCAAGGTCGCGCCGCCCACCGATGCCGAGATCGCCCTGCTGCGCAGCGACTCGATTCTGATCGGGTTCCTCGCCCCGCTGAGCGCTCCGGCGACCGTGGAGAAGCTCCGTGCCGCCGGGGTCACCGCCTTCGCGATGGAATCGGTGCCCCGGATCTCGCGTGCGCAGTCGATGGACGCCCTCAGCTCCCAGGCCAACGTCGCCGGTTACAAGGCCGTGCTGCTGGCTGCGGAGAAGTCCACCCGATTCCTCCCGATGCTGACCACCGCCGCGGGGACCGTGAAACCGGCGATGGTCCTCGTTCTCGGCGTCGGGGTCGCCGGCCTGCAGGCACTGGCCACCGCCAAGCGGCTGGGCGCCCGCACGACCGGGTACGACGTCCGCCCGGAGGTGGCCGACCAGGTGCGCTCGCTGGGGGCGCAGTGGCTCGACCTGGGAATCGACGCCGCCGGTGAAGGGGGATACGCACGTGAACTGACCCAGGACGAACGAGACCAGCAGCAGAAGCGGCTCAGCGAGGCGACCACCGGCTTCGACATCGTCATCACCACAGCGCTCGTGCCCGGCCGCCCGGCACCGAGACTGGTCAACGCCGAGGCGGTCGAGGGCATGCGACCGGGCAGCGTCGTCGTCGATCTCGCCGGTGAAACCGGTGGGAACTGCGAGCTGACCGAACCCGGTCAAACCGTCGTCCGGCACGGGGTGACCATCGCCTCCCCCCTGAACCTCCCCTCGACGATGCCGGAGCACGCCAGCGAGCTCTACGCCCGCAACGTCGCCGCCCTGCTCGGCCTGATGTTGGACGGCGACGGCGCACTGGCGCCGGACTTCAGCGACGAGGTCCTGTCCAAGAGCTGCGTCACCCTCGTGAAGGAAGGCTGATGGACAGCACGCTGCTGGCCAACCTGGCGATCCTCGTCCTGGCCGGCTTCGTCGGTTTCGCGGTCATCTCCAAGGTGCCCAAGACGTTGCACACGCCGCTCATGTCCGGGACGAACGCCATCCACGGGATCGTGTTGCTCGGTGGCATCGTCGTCCTCGGCCGGATCGAGGATCCGTCGGTGCTCGACCAGGTCATCCTCGTCACTGCCATCGCATTCGGGATGATCAACGTGGTCGGCGGGTTCCTGGTGACCGACCGCATGCTCGGCATGTTCAAGTCGCGCCCGCCGCGCGAGTCCGGTGACCAGTCGTGAACACGCTGGTCCCGCTCCTCTACATCGTGGCCTTCGGACTGTTCATCCTGGGATTGAGCGGACTCACCGGCCCGAAGACCGCGGTGCGCGGAAACCTCATCGCCGCTGTCGGGGTGGCGCTCGCGGTCATCGCGACGCTGCTCATCCCCGGCACCCAGAACTGGCTGCTCATCGCCCTGGGCATGGTGATCGGCACGCTGCTCGGGGTGCCCTCCGCCCGGCAGGTCAAGATGACGGCGATACCTCAGATGGTCGCCCTGTTCAACGGCGTCGGCGGTGGCGCGGTGGCGCTCATCGCCTGGTCGGAGTTCCGTACGACCGACGGGTTCACCGGTGAGGCGACGTACGTCGTCGTGGGGTCGCTGTTCGCCGGGATCATCGGATCGGTGTCCTTCTGGGGCTCCCTCGTCGCGTTCGGGAAGCTGCAGGAGATCCTGCCGGGCCGCCCGATCGGCCTCGGGGCCGCCCAGAAGCTCCTGAACGCGGTGCTCCTTGGCGCGGCCGTGACGTGCGCGGTCGTGGCCGGACTCGGTGGTGCCAGCGAGCTGTGGATCGTCGCGATGCTCCTGCTCGCGGCCGCCCTCGGCCTCACCGTGGTGCTGCCGATCGGCGGCGCCGACATGCCGGTGGTGATCTCGCTGCTCAACGCGATGACCGGGCTGTCGGCGGCGGCGGCCGGACTTGCCTTGAACGACACCGCCATGATCGTGGCCGGGATGATCGTCGGGGCTTCGGGCTCGATCCTCACGAACCTGATGGCCCAGGCGATGAACCGCTCCATTCCCGCCATCGTGGCTGGGGGCTTCGGCGGTGGCAGCATGACCCCGGACTCGACGGACGGTGTGGACCGCACGGTCCGCTCGACCAGCGCCGCCGACGCGGCGATCCAGATGGCCTACGCGAGCTCGGTGATCGTCGTCCCCGGCTACGGCATGGCGGTGGCCCAGGCACAGCACGCTGTGGCCGACATGGCTGAGTTGCTGGAGGCCAAAGGTGTTCAGGTGGTCTTTGCGATCCACCCGGTCGCCGGCCGGATGCCCGGGCACATGAACGTGCTGCTGGCCGAGGCCGACGTGTCCTATGACGTCCAGAAGGAGATGGACGACGTCAACGGGGAGTTCGCGCGCACCGACGTCACGCTGGTGATCGGTGCGAACGACGTCACGAACCCCGCCGCCCGCACCGATCCCAGCTCACCCATCCACGGCATGCCCATCCTGAACGTGGACGAGAGCCGTTCGGTGATCGTGCTCAAGCGCTCCATGAGCAGCGGATTCGCCGGCATCGACAACCCGCTGTTCTACGGCGAGCGGACCTCGATGCTTTTCGGGGATGCGAAGAAGTCCGTCATCGCACTTACCGAAGAGCTCAAGGCGCTCTGACTCGGTCTAGTAGGGGCGGGCGACAACCCTGCCGGTGGACGCGGTCCACGTGATGACGCCGCCCTGGAACTCACTCTGCCTGCCCCCCTCTACGCCGTACTCCCCAGTGACGGGGTAGCCGAGGTAGCCGCGTTCGGCGCCGAGCCGCCCCCACTCCGTCCGGATCCCTCCGACGACCTCGTGGGCTCCGGTCTCCTCCGACCAGAAGATCGATGCGCGCAAGGTGAACTCGTTGTACCGGCCCCGACCGTCCGCGGTGCCGCGTTCGTCGGTCACCGGGTAGCCCAGCGCCCGCTCGGCGCCAAGGCGCCGCCACTCGTGGCGGACCGCGCCGAGGACGCTGTGCGCGCCGGTCGAGCGCGTCCAGTAGAGGGAGGCATTCTTGGCGAAGTCGTTGTAGCGGCCCACCCCGTCGGGCGTCCCGCGCTCGTCGGTGGTCGGCACGCCGAGAGCGGACGGTCCGCCCAGAGCGAGGAATTTGCTCAGGATCGCACCGTAGATCATGTGCGCCCCGGCGCTCGGTGACCAGTACATCCGCCCGTACTGATAGACCTGCCAGCGCAGCACGGCGTCGCCTTGCTCGAGCCCGACCTCCGAGCCGAGGATCGAGCGCAGCCCCTCGTTGTTGTAGCGGTTGATGATCGCGGTGACCATCTCGGTCGGACCGCCGGTTGTCGGTCCTCCTGACAGCCCGACACTGCGCGAGCAGGACGGCCAGGCACCCCAGCCCTGGACGAGCAGGGTGCGGTTGGCGACGACCATCTGCTCCTCGGGTGTGGCGTAGTCCGCCCGCGAGGCGTAGTCGTCCCCATCGAACGCGAGCCAGGTCGAGGAGGAGAACTGCAGCCCCCCGTAGTACCCGTTGCCGGTGTTGATCGACCAGTTTCCGCCCGACTCGCATTCGGCGAGCCGCTCCCAGTCGGCGGTCGTCGCGGCATAGGCGACGGAGGGCACGGCAACCAGGGGAATGGCCACCGCCGCGACCAGGACGGTGGCCGCCCGAGCGGCGTGTCGGCGCAGCGTGCCGGTTGTCCGTGTGGTGGGCTGTGCTCGGTGACGTCCGCTTCGACGCGGGCGGCCCGCGCGGGAAGCAGGCAGGGCAGTAGACATCAAATCAGCCTCTCCACGCCTGCGAGCTTCAGCTGTCGGATTCGGATCGAGGGCGCTGACCCGGCCGCTGCACGCGGCTTCACCCCAAGACGCCTGGCACCACGCTCACGTGGTGCGGCGTCACGTTCATTGGGTTGCCCGCGACCGCCCATTCCTGGTCATGTCTCGTCCTGCAGGGGCGGTCTTCGGCGTACCGGGGACGAGGCCTGGCGCATAGGCAGGCGTCGGCAGCGTAAGCCATGTGACGGATGTGGCGGAAGGCTCTGGCGGGATTACCGCAGCAGCTGCCGGGCCATGACCATCCGCTGGACCTGATTCGTGCCCTCGTAGATCTGGGTGATCTTGGCGTCGCGCATCATCCGTTCCACCGGGAAGTCCCTGGTGTACCCAGCACCACCGAAGAGCTGGACCGCGTCCGTGGTGACCGACATGGCCACATCGGAGGCGTAACACTTGGCCGCAGCGGAGATGAAACCGAGCTTCGGCTCGCCGCGCTCGGCACGGGCAGCGGCGACGTAGACCAGGTGCCGGGCGGCCTCGACCTTCATGGCCATGTCGGCGAGCATGAACTGCACGCCCTGGAAGTTCGAGACCGACTGACCGAACTGCTTGCGGTCCTTGACGTAACCGATGGCCAGATCCAGGGCGCCCTGCGCGATACCGACGGCCTGCGCTCCGATCGTCGGCCGGGTGTGGTCCAGCGTCTGCAGGGCGGTCTTGAAGCCGGTGCCGGGCTCGCCGATGATCCGCTCGGCCGGGATCGTGCAGTCGCTGAAGTGGATCTCGCACGTGGGCGATCCCCTGATCCCCATCTTGCGTTCCTTCGGCCCGACCTCGAAACCTGGATCGTCCTTGTGTACGACGAACGCTGAGATGCCGTTGGCGCCCTTGCCCGGCTCGGTGACGGCCATGACGGTGTACCAGGTGGAGTGCCCCGCGTTGGTGATCCAGGCCTTGGTGCCGTTGAGCACCCAGTGGTCGCCGTCCGGGCGGGCCCGCGCCTTCATCGCTGCGGCATCAGAGCCCGCCTCCCGCTCCGACAGCGCGTAGGAGAACATCGCCTCCCCGGCGGCGACCGGCGGCAGCACCTCCTTCTTCAGCTGCTCGCCGGCGGAGAGCAGCACCGGCGTGGTGCCCAGCTTGTTCACGGTGGGGAACAGCGACGACGTGGCGCAGATCCGGGAGATCTCCTCGATCACGATGCAGGTGGCGACGGCATCGGCGCCGGCGCCGCCGTACTGCTCGGGGATGTGCGGCGCGTGGAACCCGGCCTTGGTCAAGGCCGCATGTGCCTCGTACGGGTAGCGGCTGTCCTCGTCGACCGCGGCGGCGTAGGGCGCGATCTCCTTCTCCGACAGCTCCCGCACCGCCGCCCGGACATGGTCGTGGTCCGCGGTCAGGCGGTAGGTATCGAAGTCCTCGGTCACGGTTGTAAGTCTAGGGACTTGTTCTTGGCCCGGGCGCCGGCTGCCAGGGCGCGCTGGAAGGCGACCATCCGCTCGCGCAGCAGCGGATCGGTCGCAGCGAGGATCCGGACGGCGAGCAGCCCGGCGTTGCGGGCCCCGCCCACGGCGACGGTGGCCACCGGCACCCCGGAGGGCATCTGCACGATCGACAGCAGCGAGTCCAGCCCGGACAGCTGGGCGAGGGGCACGGGGACGCCGATGACCGGCAGTGGGGTCAAAGCGGCGACCATGCCCGGCAGGTGAGCCGCGCCGCCGGCACCGGCGATGATCACGGCCAGTCCACGCTCGGTCGCCGTCGTGGCGTACTCGACCATGTCCAGCGGGGTTCGGTGCGCGGAGACGACCCGGACCTCGTGGCCGATGTCGAACTCGGCAAGCGCCTGCGCGGCCGCCGACATGACCGGCCAGTCCGAGTCACTGCCCATGATGACCCCGACCACGGGTCTCATGGCCCCGGGTGTCATGGAGCGGCCCGCGTTCCGGCCAGGTGGGCCGCGGCAGCGCTGGCCGTGGCACGCACCTCGTCGGCATCGACTCCGAGCACCGTCACGTGGCCGATCTTCCGTCCCGGGCGGACCTGCTTGCCGTACAGGTGCACCTTCGCCCCCGGCCACCGGGCCATCAGGTGGTGCAGCCGCTCGTCGATCCCGGGCCCGTCCTCCCGCCCGCCCAGCACGTTGGCCATCGCCACTGCCGGCGCCGTCATCCGGGTGTCCCCGAGCGGGTAGTCCAGCACCGCCCGGAGATGCTGCTCGAACTGGCTGGTGCGGCTGCCCTCGATCGTCCAGTGCGCGGAGTTGTGCGGGCGCATCGCGAGCTCGTTCACCAACACGCCGTCCCCGGTGGCGAACAGCTCAACGGCCAGCACGCCCACCACATCGAGCTCGGTCGCCAACCGGATCGCCAGTCGCTGCGCGGCCAGCGCGGTGGCCTCCTCGAGTCCGGGCGCAGGAGCCAGCACCTCGACGCAGATCCCGTCCCGCTGAACGGTCTCGACGACCGGCCACACCGCCACCTGTCCGTACGGCGACCGCGCCACGACAGCTGCCAACTCGCGGGTCATGGCCACGTGTTCTTCGGCCAGCAGCGGGATCCCCCGACGGAGAGCCGGTTCGGCGGCGGCGAGGTCGGGCACCACCCACACGCCGCGGCCGTCGTACCCGCCGGTGATGACCTTGAGTACGACGGGCCATCCGTGCTTGTCGGCGAAGGACCCGACCTCCTCGGCTGTGGACACCGCAGCCCACTGGGGTACGGCGATCCCGAGCGACTCCACCCGCTCCCGCATGCGCAGCTTGTCCTGAGCGAAACACAGGGCGTCGGCCCCCGGCAACGTCGTGCGCCCTTCCGCGGCCAGCCGCCGGATGTGCTCCCGCGCGACGTGCTCGTGGTCCCACGTGAGGACATCGCAGCCTTCGGCGAATCGCTGCAGATCGGCGTAGGAGGTGTGGTCACCGAGCACGACGTCGGCGCCGACGAGGGCCGCCGACTCATCCGCGTCGGCGGCCAGGATGCGCAGCGACTGGCCGAGGCCGATCGCGGCCTGGTGCGTCATGCGGGCCAGCTGACCGGCGCCGACCATGCCGACGACAGGCAGTCCGCTGCGCCGATCCATGCGCGCAGGCTATCGACCCGGCCGCACCGCGAGAACGACGAGGCCGGCCAGCACCAGTGCAGCCCCAGCGACACGGGCCGCACTGACGGGCTCGGCGAGGACGAGCACCCCCAGCGTGGCGGCTACCACGGGTTCGGCGAGGGTGAGCGTTGCGACGGTGGACGCCGGCAACCGGTCGAGCCCGCGGGCGAACAGCACGTAGGCGACCGCCGTCGGCACCACGGCCAGGTACACCACCACCAGGACGATGCTGGGCCCGGCGCGCAGCGCAGCGGGTCCGAGCACTACCAGCACGGGGGCGAGAAACAGCCCGCCGAGACCGAACGAGGCGCCCATCACCCCCACCGGCCGGTGGCCGTCCTCCAGCAGCCGCTTGGCCGCCACGGTGTAAACCGCGTACGCCGCACCGGCGAGCAGGGCGAGCGCGATCCCCAGCGGGTCGGCCGACAGTTCGCCGGCGCCGGAGCCGGCCAGCAGCCCTCCCCCGGCAACCGCCAACACGGTGGCGACCGCCCAGGCGCGGCTCGGTCGACCCTGTCCTGCCAGCCAGCCGAGCAGGCCGGTGAACGCCGGTGCACTGCCGATCGTGACGATGGTCCCCACCGCAACGCCGGCCCGGTCCACCCCGGCGAAGAACCCGACCTGGTAGACGGCGACGGCACCACCCGCGGCCACCACCACCGGCCACCGCCAGGAGGTCCCGTCGCGCAGCTGCCCGGCGAACGCAGCGACCACCGCCAGGATCAACCCACCGAGGACCACCCGACCGGCGCCGACGACAAGCGGTGAGACCCCGTCGGGTCCGAGCGCCTGCGCCGTACCGGTGGTGCCAAACAGGATCGCCGCCACGACCACGAGACCCGCCGCGCGGAAGGGGGCCTGCGGGCGGACCGGCGTCAGCACGCGAATACGCTACGGGGTCGCACTCACCACCTCTGTCACGGGAGTCGTAGACTCGTGCGTGTGTCGGTGCTGCAGCGGTTTCGAGATGAGCTGCGCGACACCTGGCGGATCCTGCTTCGGGAGATCTCCACCTTCGGCGCAGTCGGATTCTTCAATCTCGGGCTGGACATCGCCGTGTTCAACCTCTGCTCGCAGGTACTCGGCCTGGGGCTGTTCACGAGCAAGGTGATCGCGACCGTTATCTCGGCGACGTCGGCGTACTTCATGCATCGGAACTGGTCCTTCTCGCATCGGGCCCGAACCGGGTTCCGGCGGGAGTACGTGCTGTTCTTCTTCTTCAATGCGATCGCGCTGGGAGTCGGCCTGCTGGTCATCGCCGGCGCTCGATACGGGCTGGACCAGACCGGCGTGCTCGCCCTGAACCTGGCGAACCTGGTCGGAATCGGTCTGGGCACCCTGATCCGGTTCTGGTCCTACAAGCGCTGGGTCTTCCCGGCAGTCGCAGCCGATGGGTTGCAGCCGGTCCACGCGTGACGCTGTACTTCGAGGACCTCACGCCCGGGCGCACGTTCGACCTGGGGACGGTGCGCATCGACGAGGCGGACATGCTTGCGTTCGCCCGGCAGTTCGATCCGCAGTGGTATCACGTCGACCGGGAGCGGGCCGAGGCCTCGAGCTGGGGCCAGCTGATCGCCAGCGGCTGGTTCACCGCGAGCTTGTGCATGCGGATCTACGTCGACACGGTGCTCTCCCAGGCCGCCGCGGACACCTCCCCGGGCCTGGAGGAGGTGCGCTGGCTGGCCGCCGTGCACGCCGGTGACACGCTGCGCGGCATCCTCACGGTCCTCGACGCCGTCGACTCCTCCCGCGGTCCAGACCTGGGTACGGCGCTGCTGCGGTGGGAGATGGTCCGGGACGACCCGGTCCCTGAGCAGCGGGTGCTGCGGATGCAGGGCCGCGGCTGGTTCCACCGCCGCCCGCGGTGACCTGCCCCCCTTCGAGTGGCGACCGGTCACTGATGAAACCCAGGCAGCAGGGTCGCCGTCAGAGTGTTTTGCAGCCACTGCGCGTACCGCCCCCGCGACCAACCCCACGTGTCCCGCAGCATGAGGTGGACCTCAGACGAGGTGAGCGTCCAGACCACGGCTGCCGCGTCCTCCTGGGACAATCCGTCGCGTAGGGGGCCACGGGCCGCGATCCAGGCTACGACGGTACGCATCGACTCCCGGCGTTGTCGCAGCTGAAGGTCGGCGCGCAAGTCCGCGGCCGCAGCGTCGACGGCCGCGGCACTGCGCAGGATGTCGTCCATGGGGCGGACGCGTTCCAGCTGGTCGGTAATAC